>JAHHGY010000015.1 GCA_019359635.1 Chroococcus sp. CMT-3BRIN-NPC107 | reverse complement strand
CTCTCAATCTTCTCGCCCAAGACTCCTCATCCAAGCGTGGCATTGCCGCCAGACGCAAAAAATCAGCATGGGATCAGACTTATCTCATCAAACTTTTAACTCAATAATTTTTATGCGGTTGCCCTGCCTTAGTTGTCTTTTAACTAGCTGGGCAATACTGTTTGTGCTATCCTTGACGATCTCATGCAGATTTTGGCATAAGTTATGTCTTTTTCCAGCACAATTCAAAGCGTCTATACCGATGGAGCCTGCACGGGCAATCCTGGCCCTGGGGGCTGGGGTGTGGTTGTTTACTATACAGATAATTCCGTGCGCGAGTTTGGTGGTAATGAAAAGCAAACCACAAATAATCGGATGGAGATGCAGGCAGCGATCGCGGCGTTAAATTTTTTAACAGAAAATCAACTAAAAGAACCTATAACCCTTTACACCGACAGCGAATATTTAATTAAAGGGGTGACTCAGTGGGTAAAAAATTGGAAGAAAAAAGGCTGGAAAACTGCCCAAGGTAAGCCCGTACTCAATCAAGACCTTTGGGAAAACCTCGACCGATTGAATAATAAACTGGTATTGTGGCAGCACGTCCGGGGTCATGCGGGAAATGTAGGTAACGAACGCTGCGACGCGATCGCGCGGGCTTTTGCCAATGGAAAAACCTTATCTTTGCAACAAGGTAAACCAAACCCACCGCAGATAACAGAATTAGCCCAAGAAAAGAGCGACAATACCACAACTGACCAACCCACTCAACCTAACTTGCTGACTATAAAAGCGATAAATATGGATTCACCCGCCCCAACCAATACTCATACAGACGAACTCCCCCGCGAGGTTAAAGTGGGACAATTGCGCCACTTGATCGATACGTTGCGAATAGCGGAAGAAATTGCTACTAAAGGCTACCTAATTACAAGTTCGGAATTAGCCGATTTGATGGATGTTCACGCCAGCGCCGTCACAAGTCGCGGAGACGAATGGCGTTGGCGCAACTGGATTGTGTCGAGAGTAAGACGAGAAGGCAATCAAATTTTATGGGAATTAGAACGGGGAGACGATGTTAATTCGGTGACGGGTTATAACTCCGACCCCGCCACTGAGTAGGAGTACGGTTAGCAGATAAGAAAATTCGCAGTACCGCTAGAGGATCGGCTAAGGGAGAAAGCCAAAACAACCAACTACCCTTTGCCGTCGAAAAATCGTAGGTAGAAGCGATCGCCAGCAACAACGCCCAGCGAATTGCCAAAAGAAAGGAATTTAACCCCAATAGCAGCAGAGGCAAAAGTGTCAAAGAATGCTGCATTAAGCTGAAGTAAAAGACGACAAATAAAGGCAATCCTTGCACCGATAGCAATAGCCATAAGTCGCCCCAAACTTGAGCCATTGACGAAGCATCTTTGAGATCGAGCGATCGCCCCCATTCTTTCCAAGTCTCCAATGCGCCTTCATACATCCGCACCTTGAATACTTTAGAACCATCTAAAAAGCCGACTTTGAAGCCAAGAGACGCAATATTTCGCGCTAGGGTGACATCATCGCAAAAAGAAGATTTCGCGCTGGTGTAGCCGCCTACGGCTGCCAAAACTGAGCGACGGCATAAAAAACATTGTCCGTTTGCCATTACTCGTTCGGCAATTTCGCTATCAACTCCAGCGCTTTCAAACCTATAGAGCAAAGTCATCAACAGCGCTGGTTGCAACCAAGACTCTCCAGGATACTTGAGGATAAATTGCGGCGATAAAGATACTAAATCGTAGCCTTCAGAACTCGCGGTACTAACGAGTCCAGCAATTAATCCGGCGCTGGGCTGCGTATCTGCATCCATACCCAAAATCCATTCACTTTGCTCGGAACTATAAAGAAATCCATTATGCAAAGCCCAAGGACGACCTACCCAATTTGGGGGTAAAGCTTCATCATTTATTAACCGAAAACGCGGATCTTGTTGCATTGCGGCTTTGACAAGTTCCGGCGTTTTATCTTTGGAGTAGCTATCGACAACAATAATTTCCCGCACCTCATAACTTTGTCCGCTCAAGCCAGCTAAACAAGGGCTAATCCGTTCGGCTTCGTTCAAGGTCGGTACTACTACGCTGACACTTGCCAAAAGTTCTGGTGTTGCCCTGCTAGGTTGAATCGGTGGGTGACGAGTTGCTCCTTTTACCAGCCGCGACAGCAAAACTGCCGTAGCTGGCAATTGAATTAGTAATAGTCCAAAAGCAAGCCCACTTTCTACAGTCAACCAGTCACTCACAATTTCATCCAATAGTAATTACTTATAAGCAACTTGTTTGACGGGCATTACAGGCAGGTCATTAGTTGTATCCGTTGTTGATTCACTTTGTGCCATGTTCCATAATGCGATCGCAGGAATGACACCTACAACTACCCCTAGCAATACGGGAACCCAATAACCCGCCGCGCAACTCATTACCGCCGCGAAGATAAAGTTAGTTAAATAAACTATCAAGGGTAAGATTAATTGCGGTTTTTGCAATTTAGCAATGGGTGTAGTTCTCCACAATAAAGCAGCTACGCCCATAAATAAAGCGCTAGTCCCAAACCAGCCAGCATAATTTCTATAAGGCGTACCAAAAAATGCTCCTGGTTCTTCCCAAAACCAAAAGGGAACAGCAGTTTGACTCATGGCGGGTTCTAAAGCAAAGTCCCAAGAAGTGAAAATCGCCGCACCTAATGCGATCGCTCCTATGTGTCTTAATAAGGTAGGTTTTTGGTCTACCTTTAAGCCGACTCTCGCTAACAAATACGCCGCCAAACCTACATAAAACCAAGATAAAGGAATAGTAAAAGGTACTAATCCAGCAATTTTATAACCCAACCCGCTCAAGTAACTATAATCTCCAAAGGGAAAGCCCGTGCTAGTTCCGAGTAATTCGCTACCTAAAGATATAACGATTGTCGGTAGCATAAATAATAGCCAAGCTTTAACGCCCAACTGCCTGTAAGCATAAATCGATACTGCGGCTATTCCGAGTAAAATATCTGATACTCCACCACCCGCCATACTCAATTGAAAAGCTGTTTGCCCGACGCTGCCCAAGTTTGTAATTACCTCCGCGTGAGGTACGACTAACAATAAACCTGCTAATCCAAAAACTTTTGCCAAAATATGACCGCTTAAGCAGAAACGCTCTGCCTTAACAAGTTGCTGCATGAAAACTCCCTAACAAGACTTGATACTCCAAAAGCATCTTTATCAGTTTACAAATCTTTAAGAGAATATTGTAAGTATTTTCTTAATTTAGTGCGATCGCTATCTGCTAAATTTGTTTGCCTCACAGGTACGATTGGCTTAAGAAGTAGTTAATTACTTTATATATTGACAATTATTAAAAAGCATGATACCTAAAATACCTTGGCTGGCATTATTGCTACTTTTAGCTACAAATATGACTTTAGGTGGATTTTTGTCCGCTTGGCACGGACATTGGTTAGGTTGGGTAGTAGTTGCCCTATGTATTTTAGTGCTAGGAGCAATGTTATCTTGTTCGTGGGCAACAATGCGCGACAGTTTTGCCCACTTACTTGCTTCAGATTTGAGAGCTTTTATAGTTGCGGTGCTAGTGGCTTTATTGGGTGTAGCAATTATCTTTTGGTTACACACCCTTGCTCATTTTTTGGTGATTATGTGTGCTTTTTTGTTAGCCAAGATAGATTTGCAAACAGCTAACTTTAGCGATCGCCAAATTTTTGGAACTATAACTTTTATATCTCTATCGGGTTTATTTTTAGGTGGGTTAATTAACTATTTAGTCTCAACTTTGATTTTAGAGTAGGGTTTTCTCCAAAAAAATCAGGCTACTTCGAGAAGTAGCCTTATCTATAAACCAAATCGCTAACTAAGCAGCAGCTAATTCTGGAGTATAAACACTTACTTTTTTGCGGGTTTTGCCTTTTCTTTCAAAAGTTACAACACCGTCGATTAGCGCATACAATGTATCGTCGCTACCGATACCTACATTGTTGCCAGGGTGAAATTTAGTCCCGCGCTGACGTACAAGAATATTGCCTGCACGTACAACCTGACCGCCATAACGCTTGACGCCTAACCTTTGGGCGTTAGAATCGCGTCCGTTACGGGTACTACCTGTTCCTTTCTTATGAGCCATGATTTCCTCTTTTTTAACTATAAAAACGAGCAGTTAGTTTAACTACTTTTTATTCTGCTTCAGTTTGAGCTAGTTCTTCGTCAACGGGGGTATCAGTTTCAGGAGCAGTAAACACTGAACCATTAAGACTAATAGAATTAATCATTAGTCTAGTCACTTCTTGACGATGCCCGCGCTTTTTACGAGTTTTCTTTTTGGGCTTCATTTTGTAGACAAGAACTTTGCGAGCGCGGAAGTGTCGCACTATCGTTCCTTCTACCGTTGCGCCTTCAACAAAAGGCTGTCCGATAGTAATTTCGTTATCGTTATTGACTAATAAAACGGTTTCTAATGTCAAATTTGCATCGGGTTCTAAATGCAGTAATTCGATGTCGTAAAAGCGACCTGGTTCAACTCTTAGTTGCTTGCCGCCAGTTTCAATGATTGCGTAAGTCATGGGATGATTTGTAAGTTTGCCGTACAGGTAGCTGGGTTGTAAATTCCAGCATTTGCCATGTGTCTACCCGATCCGAGCAGAAATTAGACAGCCGATCTAGCATTATATAAGACTGACTGAATATTTGTAAACTTATAACTTATGTTTATGTCTCAAGCCATGGATACCACCACTTCAAGTCGCCCTACATTTATTTTAGTTGACGGACATTCTCTAGCTTTTCGGTCGTATTTTGCCTTTGCTAAAGGACGAGATGGCGGGTTAAAAACAACTACAGGTATTCCTACCAGCGTTTGTTTTGGGTTTCTCAAGTCTCTGTTAGAAGTAATGACCGCTCAAAAACCTGAAGCAATGGCGATCGCATTCGATTTAGGTTTACCGACTTTTCGTCACGAAGCGGATGACACTTATAAGGCCGACCGTCCCGGTACGCCAGAAGATTTTGTTCCCGATTTAAAGAATTTACACGAATTGCTAGAAGGCTTGAACATCCCAACTTTGACCGCTCCCGGCTACGAAGCTGATGATATTTTAGGTACTTTAGCGGTACAGATGAGTAATTTGGGTTATGAAGTAAAAATATTGACAGGCGATCGCGATTTGTTTCAGCTTGTAGATCCCAACAAGCATATTGGGGTGTTATATCTCAGCACTACTTTTATTCAGCGCGGCGGTACAGGCCCTAGCGAATTTGGTACAGAACAAGTTCAAGAAAAGCTAGGAGTTTTACCTTCGCAAGTAGTTGATTTTAAGGCTTTGTGTGGCGATAAATCCGATAATATTCCTGGTGTTAGAGGGATTGGCGAAAAAACCGCCGTTCAATTGCTGACAACTTACAATAACCTCGATGAAATTTACGCCTCTTTAGACCAAATTAAAGGCGCGACCCAAAAAAAGCTAATTGAAGGAAAAGACGACGCTTACCACTCGCGTTACATGGCGCAAATCGTATTAAATGTACCGCTCGAACTTCAGTTAGAAGATTGTAAATTAACAGGCTTTGATAGCAACAAATTAGAGTCAATTTTAGAAAAGCTAGAATTTAAAACATTTTTAGGCAAAGTTAATCAACTCCAACAACGATTTGGTGGCGTGGAGGAGGAAAAACCCCCCGCAGCTTCTCCCGTTATTGAAGAACCAGAATTTTCCAGCGATGACTTGTGGTTTTTTAGCGCCACTGATACCGCCACAGCCGCACAGCAACTCATCTCGCCAATTACACCACAAATTATTGATACACAAGACAAATTAAGGCAATTAATCGAGAGATTAGAAACCTTTACAGACGCTAATATGCCCGTTGCTTGGGATACGGAAACTACAGACTTGGAACCAAGAGACGCGCAATTAGTGGGAATTGGTTGTTGCTGGGGAAGCGAACCAACAGAAATGGCTTATATTCCCCTCGGACATAAAGCTGGGACAAATTTAGATCGTGCGATCGCTTTAAACCAATTAAGAAGTATTTTAGAAAACAACGATTATCCCAAAGCATTACAAAATGCCAAATTCGACCGCTTAGTTCTGCACTGTCAGGGCATAAACTTAGCTGGAGTCGTGTTTGATACAATGCTGGCAAGTTATGTTTTAGATCCAGATAGCAGCCACAATTTAAGCGATTTAAGTCAAAAATATTTAGGCATAACAGCTAAAAGTTATACAGAATTAGTCTCCAAAGGTCAAACAATTGCCGATATAGATATTCCCTCCGTAGCTGATTATTGCGGGATGGACGTTCATTGTACGTTTAGATTAGTACCCAAACTGAGAGCAGAATTAGACAAAGTACCAAATTTACATAAGTTGTTAGTAGAGGTAGAGCAACCTTTAGAGCCTGTTTTGGCGCAGATAGAGTATGACGGGATTCGGATTAATTCAGAGTATTTAAAAGAGCTTTCAGATAAGCTAGAGCAAGATTTAGCGGCTTTAGAAACTCAAGCTTACACCGCCGCCGGAGAAAAGTTTAATTTAGGTTCGCCAAAACAGTTGAGTGAATTGTTATTTGACAAACTCAACTTAGATCGCAAAAAATCTCGGAAAATTGCTACAGGTTATTCTACTGATGCAGCAACTTTAGAAAAACTGCAAGGAGATCACCCCGTAGTTGATGCAGTTTTAGAATACCGAACTTTATCTAAACTAAAATCTACTTATGTTGATGCACTTCCCGCCTTAGTACGCACGGATACGGGACGATTGCATACTAATTTCAACCAAACCGTTACATCTACTGGGCGCTTGTCTTCTTCTAACCCTAACTTGCAAAATATCCCAATTCGGACAGCTTTTAGTCGGTTAATTCGTAAAGGCTTTATTCCAGAATCTGGCTGGTTAATGGTGGCGGCGGATTATTCGCAAATTGAGTTACGGATTTTAGCGCATTTATGTCAAGAACCGATATTAGTTGAAGCGTATCAAGGTAATGAAGATATACACACCGTAACAGCGCGATTGTTATTTGAAAAAAATGTAGTTACCCCCGATGAACGGAGATTAGCAAAAACGATTAACTTTGGCGTAATTTATGGGATGGGCGCTCAAAGATTTGCTAGAGAAACCGGAATGAAAGCTACGGAAGGTAAGGTATTTATTGAAAAATTTAACCAAACTTATCCGATGGTTTTTGCATACTTACAAACAATGCAACAACAAGCGATCGCCAATGGTTATGTAGAAACAATTTTTGGTCGCCGTCGTTATTTTAATTTTACAAGCGATCGCCTCCGCAAGTTACACAACTCCAAAATTGCAGATATTAACCTTGATGAAATTCGCGGTTTAACAGCTAATGATGCGGGTTTATTACGGGCGGCGGCTAATGCCCCAATTCAAGGATCGAGCGCTGATATTATTAAAGTGGCGATGATTCAACTGCACGATATTTTAAAAAATTACCAAGCGCGAATACTATTACAAGTTCACGACGAATTAGTATTTGAAGTTCCCCCCGGTGAGTGGGAGTCTTTGCAGCCACAAATCAAATCTACAATGGAAAATGCTGTAAAACTAAGCGTTCCGTTAATGGTTGATGTGCGAGCGGGAAATAATTGGATGGAAACAAAATGATTGACCACGATCACTTATTTAAGGAACTCATCAGCACATTTTTTGTAGAGTTTTTAGAGCTATTCATCCCCGAAGTATTAACTTATCTAGATCGAGATTCTATTACGTTTGTAGATAAGGAAATATTTACAGATATAACTGCGGGAGAAAGGTATGAAGCCGATCTAATTGTTAAAGCTAAATTTCGCTCCCAAGAATCATACTTTTTGATTCATATAGAAAACCAAGCACAGCAGCAAACTGATTTTAGCAAGCGGATGTTTCGGTATTTTTCAAGATTGTATGAAAAATTTGATTTGCCTATCTATCCAGTAGTTTTATTTTCCTACAAGTACCCCAGAACTGTAGAACCAAACTACCATCAAATCGCATTTCCCAATAAGGTAGTTTTACAATTTAACTACGATGTCATTCAATTAAATCAACTTAATTGGCGCGATTTTGTCCAACAAGCAAACCCCGTTGCTAGTGCATTGATGGCAAAAATGAATATAGCAGATAGCGAGCGCCCAAAAGTAAAGTTAGAATGCTTGCGTCTACTTGCGACATTGCGCCTAAATCCGCAAAAATGCAACTAATATCTGGGTTTATCGATAGTTATTTGCAGTTAAACGCCCAAGAAAAGCGGCTTTTTCAAGCTGAAGTTGATAAAATTGAACCAACCCAAAAGGAGGAGACAATGAAAATAGTTACTAGCTGGATGAGAGAAGGTATTGAACAAGGACTTGAACAAGGACTTGAACAAGGAAAGAAATCTGAAGCATTATCTCTAGTTATGCGTCAGCTTAATCGGAGAATTGGGACAGTTACACCCGAATTGCAGCAGCGCATTGAACAATTACAACTCGTTCAGTTAGAAGATTTAGCAGAAGAATTGTTAGACTTCTTTGAAGTTGCAGATTTAGAAGCTTGGTTGCAACAAATTCCTGTGTAATAGTTGCTAGTTTATTTAACGAACATCATTAAAAGAAAAATCATCTTCATCAAAGTCATCATCTTTGTTTTTCCTAGAACCTGAAAAACTCCACAATGGTTGAATTAGCGCCATTAAAACTATACCCGCGCCGACGCTGAAAGCAATCACTAGAAAAAATGGTATTTGAATAGATGTGAAAGTAAAAAACTTTAAAGATACAGGGGTAACGTTTTTCAACGAGAGAATCGCGATCGCAATTACCCATGTAGCCACAATTAAAGAGACGATTAAATTAGCAATAGTTTTCATTTTTTCTATAAATTAGCGATTAGCTGCTATTTTAGCTAATCGCTAACTACCTAAACTGCTACAGGTTTCAACTGACTAATCAGTTGTTCCATCTGGGAGGCAATTTTGCTTTGCTGTTCTACCGAATGGGTTTCCAAGTAGACGCGCATTAGGGGTTCGGTTCCCGAAGGACGCAACAATACCCAGCTACCATCTTCTAAATATAGCTTAATACCGTCTTTGCGCCCAACTTCTTTAACTTTAACTCCCGCAATATCTGACGGTGGGTTTTTAGTAAAAGACTCAATGGTTGCAGCTTTATGAGCATCATCTAAATGCAAGTCTAGACGCTGATTGTACAATGGGCCGCCTGCTTCGGCGATCGCTTCTTCTACTAGCTGACTTAACGGCTTACCTTCGTAAGCGATCGCTTCGGCGACTAGCATATCTGCCAAAATCCCGTCTTTTTCAGGAATATGCCCGATTACGCTCAATCCTCCCGATTCTTCGCCGCCAATTAATACAGCAGTTTCACGCATTTTTTCGCCGATATACTTAAAGCCTACCGCCGTTTCAAAAATCTCTAAGCCGTACTTAGCCGCTAGATTGTCGAGTAAATGGGTAGTTGCTACCGTGCGGACAATTGCCCCAGTTAACCCACGATTTTTGCTCAAATGACGCGCTAATAAGAGTAAAACAGTGTTGGGCGATAGCATATTGCCTTGTTCGTCAATGACACCAAAGCGATCGCTATCTCCATCGGTTGCTACTCCAATATCAGCGCCATCTCTCTTTACAGCTTCAGCAAGCTCTACTAACTGCTCTCCTTTGGGTTCGGGCATTCCCCCCCCAAACAATACATCTCGGTAGGTGTGGAAGCTTTCTAACTCGCAACCACAGTGTTCTAGAACCGTATCTAAATAACCGCGAGAAGTGGAATAAAGCGCATCATACTTTACCTTCAAGTGGGCGCTACGAATGCGCTCTACATCAATAAGAGTGTAGATAAACTTTAGATATTCGGGTTTAGGGTCAAAGGTAGAGATTTTAGCGCTAAAATCGCCGTTAACGCGGGTATCTGCGGCGCTATCGAGATTTGCCACAATCGTATCGGTAATTTCTGGGGTGGCGGGACCTGCGTAGTCGGGGATATATTTAATTCCGCAGTAAGGTGCGGGATTGTGACTCGCAGTAAACATTAATGCCCCCGCAGAATTTAGAAGACGGGCATTGTAGGCAATTACAGGGGTCGGACAATCGCGATCGCAAATCAATACATTCCATCCCAACTCTGCCAATACTTCGGCAGCAGTGTAGGCGAACTTCTCGGCTTGAAAGCGCGTATCGTAGGCGACGAGAACCGGGCGGTCTTTGGAGTAGGCGGAGTTGAGATAATTTGCGATCGCTCTAGTTACTTTTCGGACATTGGGAAAAGTAAAGTCATCGGCAATTATTCCTCGCCATCCATCCGTGCCAAACTTAATTTGATTAGAATTGCTAATACTGCTCATCCTTTGCCACTCAAGGAAGTGTTTATCATTAATAGTACAGGAAGCTTCTCCTTTTTCGGTGTAGCAATGAAATAGGAAGTGCTGGGCATTTTTCTATAACTATTCCTGTTAACCGCGATCGCTTGTTTTAGGCGATTTATTCACTGCAAGTAAGCAATGTTAATTCTTGGGCGACCTTTCGCCAGCTATCATCTATGGTCATTAGTTGCCCCGGCGCTGGGACAAGAGCGTTGGCATTGTCAAATGAAGCGGGGATTTATTAAGGCGCGACAAAAAGAACCCGTAGTTAAAGAGCTTTTAGCCCAAGCAACACCACCGCAGCGCATTGGAATTTTGGCGCAAAAAGGCGTTTACGAGTTTCACCACCACAGCGAATTATTAACCCAACCGGACGGGGTAGAAAAAGTTGCTCAGTTGCTAAAGCTAAACAAAACCACCGAGGAAGTCCAGCAGCGCGTAATTCAAATTTTAAAAAATTATTACCATGCTCCACTTTTAGAAGGCAAGCATATTGTCCAGTTAACGCGTGGTGATGAGGGCTTCCCGCGTCCAATTTTAATTAAACAAGTGGAATATCCTTTTCGGTTGTATGCAGCGATGGACTGTATTTTTAGCGAAACCAAAGGCAGGTTGCATATTATAGATTTTAAAACTGGTAAATCTGCTTTCGACCAGAGGCAAGCTTTAGTTTATTTGGTTGCCGCTCGTTATTTGTATCCTCATCATTATGCCGTTGCCTCTTTTTATAACTTAGAACATTGTAAAAAATCAGTTTTAATTACCGTTAATTCTAGTCAGCTAGATATTATTGAAAATCAGTTGGCTCAAGTAGCGCAAAAGCATCAGCAAGATTTACGCCGCTACGAACAAAAACCCGTCAATTTTAGTAAAATTTTTCCGCCTAATCCTGGCAATCATTGCCGTTACTGCGCGTTTAATTCTATTTGTGAGTTTTCTACTTTTAAGCAGCCCGTGGAATAGCGCGATCGCCTTGATGAAATCTCTAATTCTTTTAGTAACTAATAAGCCACCGCCGTTAAATGGTAGTGGCTTAAAAATTAGCAAAACACCCAGGGAAAAATCTTTACTACTTTTGGATCGAGCTTTGCTGTTGTTTTAGCCGACGTTTTAATCCTAAACCTGCTCCTACTGCCACAAATGCTAAAGTTCCAATCACCTCTGAAGGCTCAGGAATTGGTTCGCCACTAATCGCAAAGGCAGTATTAAAAGCTGGTTCTGCTGTACCATCTTCTTGATTAATTACATCAGAAATTCTTACCCAATCGGGTTCGAGGGCATTATCAAAGGGTTCGTTAGTCCGAAACCAAGCTTGCCGATCTACTACACCTGCGGGTAGAGGGTCTGGAGAAGTGGGAGGGCGATCGCCTGCTACCCAAAAATAGTCTCCGGCAGAGGGATCTACTGCCGCTACTAAAAATACAGATTGAGGAGCGAGAGTAAGAGGAGTAACCAACTGCACGTCTATCTGTTTTAGATAGCCCGTCAATGGTTCATCTACAACAACGCCGCTACCTAAACCAGGAGTGTTAGCACCAGAACCACCAACAATTGTCTGGTCAACGGTAAATTCACCCAAATCTGTAGTTGTGAAGGTAATTTGGTTATCGGCAGTGCCAAAAGCCGCAAATTCTACATCTTCTGGGCCATTGGTACGAACGGTAATTGGTTCGCGAGTCAAATCGGAAGATCCCGGAAATACCTCATAAAAAGCTAAATCAATCTCCTCAATTGTGGCATCTGCTTCAGAGAAAAGACCCAAAAAGCTTACAGTAGTCACTGTGAAGCCATCGCCAGTAACCGTAAAATCGTCGGCGGTTTCTGTGGGTGTATCTAACTGAGATGAAAAAGCAATAGCAGAATTAGCTTCTAAGGTGTTCCACAAGGTGGCTGCCTGCGCTGTGCTTGATTGCAATAGTAAAATTCCAGAAACCGTACTCGTAAATAAAATTTGACTCAAACGGGACAAACGGTTCATAACTAATTCTCCATCCTAATTAAGTGTTACTGGAGATGCTTACTAACCTGGATAAATTACTGAACCAAAGTTTCTTTACTTGAAAAATAACTTGTTATTTCAAGCAAAGTTAATGTCAACGATACAGTTATTATTAAATGCTTACAAGGTATGTTTTAATTTCTTAATTTTATTAGTTAAATAAAAACTTACCTATCAAACCCGAACTTCAACTAAACAATAAAAGTATTCAGTTTCAAGCTTTTTTCTGCTCAATTCATGCCAGGAATCTAAAGTTTGGGTACAGTTTCATCAAGAACAATACTCAAAGCAATCTGGTAAAGTTCGCGGCGAGAGTGAGAGGTAATGTTTGCTAATTGACGGCTGGCTTGGGATCTGGATACTCCCCCTTGCATAATAGTTTTTAACTCCGATTCAATTTCCAAAGCAGATAAATAGGGTAATGCTGTGGGTGTACCTGCTACGGCTAAAGTGTACTCTCCTTGGGGTTCGCGATTTTTTAGTTGAGTTATTGCCCCCTCTAAGCTTCCCCGCCAAAATTCTTCGTACAATTTAGTCAATTCCCGTGCTAAAACAATTTTGCGTTCTAATCCCAATACTTTGGCTAAATCTTTAAGCGTTTGCTGCAAGCGATGGGGAGACTCGTAAATAATTATTGTCCGTGCTTCAGAAACTAACGACTCTAAGCGACTTATTCTTTCTTGTCCTTTGACAGGCAAAAATCCTTCAAATACAAACCTATCTGTTGGTAAACCTGCGGCGCTAATTGCGGTCGTTACGGCACTAACTCCCGGAATCGGGACTACAGGAATATTAGCTTCAATGCAAGCAATGACTAATTCATAACCCGGATCGGATATTCCTGGCATTCCGGCATCTGTAACTAAAGCGATCGCTTTTCCTGCCGATAAATGCGCTAATATTTCTGGGTGGCGGCTGTGGCGGTTATGATCGTGGTAGCTAATTTGCGGTGCTTTGACTTGAAAATGATGCAATAGTTTACCTGTGTGGCGCGTGTCTTCGGCAGCAATTAGGTCTACATTTTGCAAAACTCGCACGGCGCGATAGGTAATATCTTCTAGGTTGCCTATAGGCGTACCAACTATGTAAAGTGTTCCTGGTTGGGGTTCGGTAGGCATGGTTTTAAAATGAATTGCGATCGCACTATTCGAGGATTATTTGTTGGCTTAGTAACTTTAGACTTTGTTTACCTAGCGACTAGCACTCCTCAAAGCAACCAAAAAATTGTTGCCTCTGATTATACGGTTTCTGCTGGTGGCCCGGCGACCAACGCCGCCGCAACTTTTAGTTATTTAGGCAACCAAGCCAATTTATTAGGTGTCGTAGGCACTCATCCCATTACCGAAATTATTAAGGCAGATTTAGCAAATTGTCGGGTAGAATTGCAAGACCTTGCACCGACTACTAATCAAATTCCCCCTGTGTCTTCTGTTATTATCACTCAAGGCACAGGCGAAAGGGCTGTAGTTTCGATTAACGCAGCAAAAACTCAAATGACTAGCAACAGTTTAGCCGCCGATATTTTGCATAATATTGATGTTGTGCTAATTGACGGACATCAAATAGCGGTAGGAAATGCGATCGCAAGTGTTGCTAAAACTAAAAACATTCCTGTGGTAGTTGATGGCGGTAGCTGGAAGCAGGGATTTGAAAATATTTTACCTTTTGTTAATTATGCAATTTGTTCGGCTAATTTTCATCCCCCAAACTGCAATAATAGCGAACAAGTATTTGACTATTTAGCTGACTTTGGTATTTCTCATATTGCCATCACTCATGGCGAACAACCGATACAATATTTGAGTGACAATGAAATTCGCACTTTAGAAGTTTCTCAGGTTAAAATTGTTGATACTTTAGGTGCTGGAGACATCTTTCACGGAGCTTTTTGTCATTTTATTTTGTTTAAAAATTTTACTGAAGCTTTAACAAATTCTGCCCAAATTGCAGCGACTTCTTGCCAAGCTTTCGGTACTCGGCGCTGGATGAATACTAAAGGATAACTAATGAAAGAACTATCAGAAATTCTAGAACTCGCCCGTTCTATTGGTTGGGGTGCATCTTACCTTCTCCGTTCTTATTATCATGGCGAGGTTGATAATGGAAACTTAGATATTCAAGATAAAAAAGATGGCCCGGTTACTGTTGCCGATATTGCAGTCAGTCATTACATTTTAGACAGATTAAAAACAAACTTAGGCGAACAAGATTTTGGTTATATTAGCGAGGAAACTTACAAATTGCACTCAAAGCAGTTAGAACAATCTTATGTATGGATTATCGACCCCTTAGATGGTACGCGAGATTTTATTGATAAAACTGGAGAATATGCAATTCATATTGCTTTAGTTAAAAACCATCGACCAGTATTAGCAGTAGTGGCTCATCCTGAAGCCGAAAAGTTATATTATGCAACGCTAAATAATGGAACTTTTGTAGAAACTATTGACGGAAAAATCGTACCGATTAAAGTTTCCGATCGCAACTCAATAGAAAACTTAACTTTAGTAATTAGTCGCACTCATCGAGATGACAGATTAAATTATCTTTTGCAAACTTTGCCTTGCAAAGATCGGCAATATGTGGGGAGTGTAGGGTGCAAAATTACTGCTATTGTCGAGCAAAAAGCAGATATATATATTTCTCTTTCTGGTAAATCTGCGCCTAAAGACTGGGATATGGCAGCGCCAGAACTAATATTAACGGAAGCTGGCGGACAATTTACTCATTTTGATGGTACGCCTTTAAAATACAATCAAGGCGATGTAAATCAATGGGGTGGTTTACTTGCTAGTAATGGCAATTGTCATCCAGAGCTTTGTAATAAATCAAAGAAAATTTTAGCAGAATTTGATAGTAAAGAAAAATCTAAAG
Organism: Chroococcus sp. CMT-3BRIN-NPC107; assembly: GCA_019359635.1. Taxonomy (GTDB): domain Bacteria; phylum Cyanobacteriota; class Cyanobacteriia; order Cyanobacteriales; family Chroococcidiopsidaceae; genus Aliterella. The sequence goes on along the minus strand of JAHHGY010000015.1, from coordinate 43,702 downwards.
TTTAATATTTTTGGCAAGGAAAGGAGCCTTTTTAACCTACTCCTTTCCTTACTCTTAATTTAATTAGAAAACCTCAGATTTAGATTTCAGCTACAGCCCGTTCAATCAAACGCCGTGCTAAAGTTTGAGTACCAGTATGTTCGTAGTAGTTGGTACTAACATCAATAAATGCTGCTAGGTAATCTAACTTATCATCAGCAACAGTTACAAATTTTTGTAAGTTACTTACAACTTTTTGCGGTGTCAAATTATGAGAAGTAACTAAGTTACTCATCCACCCTTTAACCGAATCAAAGCTTTGATTGATAAAACTAAGTTTCCCCGCCGAATTACCTCCAGGAATCTCGCTATTGATACCTTGAAAAGTAGAGCTTTTTTCTAAATCCTGCGGGGTTGTTTGACTTAGATTTGATTGCACTTTCATGATAAAATCTGGACCCAACGGAATTAAACCATCAACGCAAACTAAAGCAACCATTCGCATTAGCGACTCGCCACTGTAATCTGCTAAAGAGCCGACAAAATCGCCGATACTATCGCCAGGAATGCCGTTAATTTGACAAAAAGCAACTAATTCTGCCACCAATTTCAGCGTCAAATCGATGGTTTGGGCTTTGTCAGCTTTAGGAGTAAGTTTGTTTAAAAAACCTAACAGAGGAACTGCTTCGCCGACTTTATTTGCTAAAGCGGCTGCACCCAAAGCTTTATCGGTACTATCTACGGTTTGATAAAGCCACATTGCTCTTTGGTAGCCTTGAGAGCGATCGTTGTATAGATAAACTGCTCTTTCGCCAATTTGTTGAATCAAACTTGGATCGGTTTCACCCGTTACGGCGCGAATTGTATTATCAAAGCCGACTAAGTTGTTCCATTCTCCTGGTACAACAAAGTCAAGACTCCGCAACATGGAAACAGTTAAGTTACTCGTTGGTAATTCATTAACCAATTCAAAAATTGCTTTGCTCACATCAGTCTCCAATTTTTTGCTAAATATCTGGGGTCGAAAAGCAGGAAGTAAAATATTTTACTTTCTCGTTACTTATTAGAGCTTTTCAAGTCCTCTAAGGTTGAATTTTTGCAACCAGGCTTGGCGATCGCTCTCGGTAAAAGTCGCGTCGCGGGAGGAAATTTTCACTTGGTAGCGATCGCCAACTAACAGCGCTGTACTGTTTTTACCCTGCGTAACGGCTGGATATCCACCAATTTTTTGGCTGCTGTTTTGAAACTTGGCGGCAGGATTCGCGCCGCCCGTCGCCCCTTGAGTATCGGAAATGGACAATACTGCCACGTCTTTCCCACCTTTTTTCAACTTAGCTTCGGCAAAGCCTTTTTTCTCTTGGGTGTAAACGCGCTCAAAACCTGCTTGAGTAGCGGGAAAAAATCGATTAAAACTACTTCCTTGAGTTGCATCTTTAGCAACGGCTAAACCAGTTTTTTTCTGGGTGCTTTCTTGCTGCACTTGGTCGTAAGAGGTGGGAGCCTCGGTTGCACAAGCTGTTACTAGCAGCATTACTGACACCAACAAAGCCGCTATAACTCTACGAGCATCACGAAATATCATAATTTACCTCCTGAAGGCTTATTGGGGCGATTATTACCGTTATTTGAACAATAGTTGCTTTTTACTACAATTGTTTTAATTAACTGCGGTATGCAATTACAGCATAGAAAGGATCGCTTCCTCCTGCACCTAACCACTGGAGTAAATTAGGCGTAGTAGCTTGACGGCTAATTACTTCTGGTACGCTAAACCCCGGTACAGACTGAAAGTAACTTTTTACTAATTCTACGCGGCTATTTTCCGATCCTTCTCGCCAAGCTTGAATTGCTTTATCGTAAAACATCCGGTTAGAAAAGCTAAATATTGCTACTCCTCCCGGCTTAAGAATGCGGTAAATTTCCGCAAATATGGCTTCGGGGTACTGTAAATACTGGACGGAAACGCAGTTAAGCACCGCGTCAAACTGATTATCGGTAAAGGGTAGCTTGGGATCGGCGTTTAAATTTTGAACCACATAACTATCCAACCGGGGATTTTTTGCTAATTCCTCGCCGTTAAGTCCGTGTCCTTCTACTCGCGCAAATTTCATTTCGTCGGGTAGATGAGATACCCAACTGCTCATCATATCCAAGATATAAGTGTCAATTTTGAGCCTTTGGCGGTACAAGTCGGTAAGTTGACGAATAAATCCTTCATCTACATGAGTCACCAGTCGCGGATAGGAATAAAACTGGCGATCGTCGCTATTGTCTAATTTGGTACGTTGATCCGGGCGCAGGGGCATTATTATGAGGTAACGATTAGCTTTACTGTTTCTAGTTTAGAAAAAATTACGAAATGTAAATTTACTTCGTTAGAGTAAGTAAGGCTGACAAAAAAATTAATTCAAAAGTAAGTACCTAAATAATTTTGGAAATGCCTTCTACGCCTGTTGAGCAAACTATATGTCAGTGGCAGCAAGTTTTAGCTCCATTTAACATGGGTTATCGGATCAAACTGCTATCTCAGTTATTGACTCGTGCTTTTTCCGATCGCTTAGAACCCTTTGGCTTGACTCCTTTTCATTGGCTAGTATTGTGCTGTTTGTGGACAGAGGATGGTTTGCCAACGTCAAGTATTGGCGACAAGCTGCAACAAGTGGGTGGTACTTTGACAGGGGTACTCGATCGCATGGAAGAACGACAATTAATTCGTCGCGAACGAGATCCGCGCGATCGCCGGATTTGGCGAATTTGGCTTACAGAGGCGGGAAAAGACCTAGAAAACGTTTTACCCCCCATTGCTGTAGAGTTGCGCGAACAAGCTATGCAAGGCATTTCTAGCGAAGAGCGAGAAAAAATGTCCGAGCTTATCGATCGCGCGATTTCTAATATGTCTTAACTAGCTATTTGGTCAGTTTTTGCCGCCATAATAAAATCATTGCGATGCAGCCCACAAATAGCGTGAGTCCACCAAGTTACGGTTACTTTTCCCCATTCAGTCAGTAAAGCGGGGTGATGTCCTTCAGCTTCGGCGGCTTCGCCTACTTTATTTGTAAAGGCGATCGCACTGACAAAATCAGGAAACTGATAAGTACGTTCTAAGCGCGATTGTCCTTCAACTTCAATTATTTGCCAATCGGGAACTTGTGGTTTAAGTTCCGCTATATCTGCCTTAGTAACGCGGGGTGCATCTTTGTGACAAGCAGTACATTTTTGTTGGGTAAGATTTTCTATCATTATTTTCTAAATTTTAAGGTTAGAGGTTACTTGTAATTAAGAACTTCAATAGCTTACTGCTTCCTCTTATTACTTTAATAAAGATTTAGCTAGACTTCAATTACTTAATAACTTACATCACATAACCAATCTTAGTTAGTATTTGACTTTAACAAAAGTGCTATCGTAAACAATAAGTTTAACAAGCAAAAATTATGAGATGGGATTTACTAGGTGCGGTAAGCAAATTGGCTGAATTGATTAGTATTTTGGAGTTTGGTATAAAGCCTTTTAACGGTCGTAGAAAGAAAAGGAAAGAAAAAGAAGATTGGGAACGGTATATGAGACTAATCGAAATACAAAAGCTTGAACATCAAATCATTTCCTATGATATTCAAATAAATGCCCTGGGTATAGCCGTGTCCCCCTTAACCCTCTGGTGTTTCAGTGTTGGTATATGTGGCTCACTTTTTCCGGTCTGGCTATGGGTTAAACTAATCAGCGTGCCTTTAGGTGTCTTGGCAATCATGTTCATAGATCAATCTTCTACAAAGAAAAGAAAAAAACTAGCTTTAGTTCAAAAAAAGCAGCAAATAATGCACAGGGTTAGTGTGTTCTAAAATGATTGACAAACTTCTAATTTAACATCTAAAACAAGTTTAATTGAGTTGGTTTGTCAATCTCATTCCAGGGTAAGGGCGGAACAGGCACATCATGCTGTTGCAATAAGTGATGGAAGTAACGAGCATTGTGGGGCGACTTCTCTTCCACCGGACAATGAACAAAAAAGTAAATCTGCGTACCTTGACTCAAAGTGCGATCGCAAAAACTAACCCATTCTTCTAAATAACTTTGATTAAATTGCTGTTGGGGGTGACTAATGAAGCGAACTAAACTAAATGGTGCAGTTACGCTAAAATTTACAGGTAGGTTTGGCTTGCGTCTTTCGCTAGTTAATTGTGGGTCTTCTGGTAAGTTATAAATAGGGCGAGAATCGAGCAACACTCTACCAATGCCTAACTTTTCTAAAATAGCTGTTAGCTTACTACTGTGAGGTTCTTTAAACCAATCAGCATGACGAACTTCTAAAGCAAGCGGTACTTGAGTATCCGCCCAAGCTGCGAGAAAAGTTGTTAAATCTGTTAGTAATTCTGGGTTATAACTAGGGGGAAGTTGAGCAAAAATTACCCCCAGGCGATCGCCCAATGTCTGCATTTGTGCTAAAAAGCTTAACGCACCCCCAATAGAAGGCTGCAACAAACCTTGATGAGTCAATTGTTTGGGCAATTTTAAGCAAAACTTAAAACTTGGCGGAGTTTCGGCTATCCATCGCTTTAAAGTGTCTTGGTTGGGGATGGCGTAGAAAGTTGTATTCCCTTCGACGGTCGAAAAAACTCCGCTATAAAGCCTCAAAAACTCGCTACTACGGCTTTTTGGTGGATAAAAATCTCCTACCCAACCTTTGTAAGACCAAACAGCGCAACCAATGCGAAAATTCATACTAAATAATCCCGTAATATTAAGAGGGACAAATTAGGAGTTTTCTTCAACAGTGTCACAAAATCTGTCTCCCCAACTACCACCTACTGGGGAAATTCAAAACTTACCCTCATTAGCGTTTGAAAACTGGTTTGAGTATACAATTCGAGCGCAACCCCATCATACAGATTATTCTGGAGTTGTTTGGCATGGCTCTTACCTAATTTGGATGGAAGAAGCGCGGGTTGAATGCTTGCGATCTATTGGGATAGAATTTGCCGATTTAGTTGCTTTAGGGTGCGATTTGCCCGTTGTGGAGCTTTCTATTCGCTATCATCGCCAGATTCAATTAGGAATGGCTGCAATAGTCAAAACTCGGATGGTAGATATTAGTGGCGTGAGAATTAATTGGGATTATCAAATTCAATCCCCTGACTTTCAAGAATTGTATGTATCGGCGCAAGTAACGCTAGTAGCTATAGATCGAGAAAAAGGTAAGATTATGCGCCAATTACCGCCAGTAATGGCAGAAGCTTTAGCACGACTAGCAGCTATGGGCGAAAAATAATTACGTTATGTCATCTCTAGAAAAACGCTTAGAAGCCTTCCGTCAACTACCCCTACGCGCTCAATTATCGTTAATTAATGCCACTGCAAGTAACGAAGTTTTGAGTCAAAATCAGGAATATTTGCAGAGTTTGAACCGCATTCACCAAGAATGTCTAAACTCTGCAACTCCCGAACAAAAAGCTGCTTACGAAAGATTCATTAAAAATACGCCCACCTAAGTCCAGTACAAAACGTGGGCTTGAGGAAATCTTTTTTGAATTTCTCCCTCAAAAAAGCGGCGCAGTATCTTCATCGTATCGGCATTGTATACATACTTCGTCCCGCCAAACTTGTTACGCTTGACGCTACGCTTTTCTTCATCCAAATCTAGCTTGGTGTTGGGATACCAACTCAATAATACTTCCTTGGAACCAGGAGTAAAACGGTGAGAAATTAGCTCAAAAGTTAAATCGCAATCAAAATCAAGCGCCGCCGAAATTTCATCAAATAGCTGGGTATAATGCAACTCCCAATCTTCGCCCGGCATAATTGGCGCAATTACTATTCCCACCGGATAACCACCCCCACCAAGACTTCGCGGCAGTGCCAATTTTCGCAAAGCCTCAAGCCGTGCTGTTACCTTAGCTGTACCGCCCTCAAACCGCCCAGAAACTGGCGCAGCATTGACACTCACTCGGCAGCGTGTATGACCGTTGTGAGGCAAATCTAATAAATTATCTACTGCATCAAACTTAGAAACCCAACGCAGATAGCCATCGTCCCGCGTGCCAAAATAACGAATAGCTTCAGCCAAACTCCCAGTTAAATGTTCAATGCCCAAAGGATCGGTATAACAACTAACTTCAAAGCTTGTAGCTTCTCCTGGGTTCTCGTAGTTAGCTAAATTTGCTAATATCTGTGGCAAGTTGGCAAAGACGCGAATTACTGGTGGCCCTTGCAAACTTCCGGCTAAATAACAATACTGACAGTGGGCTGGGCAGCCTTCAGCAATGTGAAACTGCCAATCTGCCGAAGGGGGAATAGGACTGAGTTTAAAGGCGCTAGGAGGTGCGGTAACTACGGCTAAAGTCCGTTTAGCAAGGTCGTAAGTTTCGCGCGGTGTTTCGCCCCGGATGCCCGTTAAGCGATTGCGGGGTAGCTCCTCTATAGGCAAATTGAGACTTTGCACCCGCTCGTAAAGCTGCTGTCCCCAAGGTTCATCTAAGGCGGCGGGAGTAAATATAACGCGATCGGGCATCCACAACTTATATGGCGGTGTCTCAAGGGTGGGAATATTTTGAACTATGGTTCCTGAACTCATTTAATTTAAAAATGTAGAGTGCAAACAAACTAGAATTGATAAAGAAGCTTGGCAGCGCAGAATTATTGTCCTGCGCCTAATATCTTAATTTTCTAGAACTTCGCGGATGCGTTGCTCTAATCTTTCTAAATCTAAACCGCCCTCATCACGAGCAATTCGCCTTACCGTCTTATTGACATTATTCAGGTCTAACAATAGGTCGTGGAGAATTTCTTGTTGCTGGCGCGATTGGGTCACTTCCCGGGGTTCTTGCACTAAGTCGCGCACGATGGAATCTTCAGCGCGGGAAGCTACTACCGGATCTTTTTGACCTTGTACTTGTACAAAAGTCCGTCTACCTGGTCCTCTATCTTCTTCGATGGGAATGACGGCAGTAACTTGGTCGGAACGTACATACTTACCAATTCCTAAATGTACCAATACCGATGACTGTATTCTCATTTAGCTGTTGCTTTTCTCTTTGACTTATCTCTATTATCGAACATTTAAAGATAAGCTAGAAGCTATATATGTAATGGCTTTTACTACTTTTTTGTAGGGTTTGCCGCACGGCGATTATGCTTAAAATTTTGGGTTATCAACGAACGATCGCCCGTTGATTAAATTAAACCCCGCCGGAGGGATTTGAACCCCCGTGGTACAACTTAGAAGGTTGTTGCCTAATCCACTCGGCCACGGCAGGATGCTTTATTAGCTGCTAAATTATAACTTATTTTTACCAGCATCGGCATTACTTAATTATGTTATCAAAATGATGAGCCTGGTTGCTTAAGAAATTCGGCTTCGGCGGGTGTATTCTCTCTACCAAGAATTTTGTTGCGATGGGGAAAGCGCCCAAAACGTGCGATTACCGCCTTGTGACGCAAAGCATAATCGATAGTATTTTTACTAGCGGGGTCATCAGACAAAGTTGTAAATAGTTCTACGCACCGCTCTTGATCGGCAAGGTTTTCGCTATGCTCGAAGGGCAAATAAATAAACCAGCGCTGTACTGGCAGTAAAGCGCGATCGCACCCACTCTCTACAGCATTTTTAGCTACCGATAGTGCTTTAGCATCGGTAGCAAAGCTTTTTGGCGTTCCACGGAACATATTGCGCCCAAACTGATCTAATAACAAAATCAGTGCCAAATACCCAAGGGGTGAAGCTTGTAAGTAATCTAGTTCACCCCTTGCAGCTTGTTCGTAGTCTAGTAAAAAGTAGTCGCTTAATTCTTGATCAAACTCTGGATTTTTTTTAAACCAAAGTACTCGCTCTTTACCGTAAACTTCTGATTGGGGACTACCAAACCAGAAATTTAAAATCTTTTCTACCTTTGCCATGCTTACTGCAATGCTAGATTGGAGTTTAAGGTTACAGATAAGTCTGTATTGGGTTCAATCACTACTACATCAGCTTTTCTGTTGCGTAGCAATGCGCCACCCAATGCACCTGCTCCCGTACCTAATAGTATTTCTTCAGTAGCAATAGCGCGATCGCCTATCAATGCTCCTAAAGCGGCGGAAGCGGCTGCGCCTACGGCTGCACCTTTTAAGATATTTCCAGTTTTAGAGCCTTGTCTAACGGTTGTTTGGCTAATTACTCTAGATGTTGCATTGATTGACTGGCGACGGTTGTTTGTAACTAAGGTTGTAGCGACAAATTGAGAGCCATTGGTTGCAGGTTGCAACTCGCCTTCAATGGTGCTTCCGGCAGGAATCAATATAGTACCGCTGCGGTTAATAATATTGCTGGCTACCGTCAAAGTTACTGCCATAGTCTCTTTAGGACTAACAACAATTTTTTCGGCTTTGTCGTAGCGCACGGGAATCGTTGTTCCCGAAGGAATCGTTACTTGGCTAGTAGTGGTACTTCTTGGCGATGTTGGGAAAAGTTGCGCCGAAACTGATTCTGTTGTAAATAGTGGAACGCTTGTACCTGTTGCAATTGCTAACGCCATGAACGCGGCGGTTCCAGATTTCCAATTAGCCATAATTACCCTTTTTATTTCGTAAACTTTTTTGTGCGTCTTGATTAAAGAGACATTTCTCTACAAAAAATGTTCCTTTCTAGGAGAATGACAAAGTTATTTACTTGACTATTTATATTGTTGATGGTAGCAGCAATTAAGGTTGCTCAAAGCCCAATACTCGCGCCTTTGTTTCCTCTACGGTACGCGGATCGGTTTGAAAAGTTACCCAGCCTTCGCGCTTAGATTGGCGGGGAAGAAAACCAATTTCTAATTGAGCGCTTTCTTGCTCTATGCCAGAATTTTCGAGGGTTACTTCAATTTGGACGGTTTCGGCGGTAGTATCGCTGTTGTTTGTAACCGAAACAGGAATTATAAAGCGGTTTCTTTGCGGCTGTGGTTTACCTAACTCTAATTCAATATTAGCGGGGGCTGTGGCAGAAGTTGCGCCCTCATAGACTAAATAACTTAACGTCCAAATTACAAGAACAAGACTCAACCCAAAAACTAGCCATTCTAACCAATTTTTTTGTAATTTCATTGCAGCAAAATTCTCCCCGCCGAAGCGCCTAAAGTAGCTGCAAGTCCCAGTACCACTGTTTCCGACAAGCAAACGATCGCACTCGTATCGTCAAAGCGTCCAAACACCCACAAAATAGCCGCCGAAACTAATAAAGCGATCGCATAAGTAATTACTGCGCTACCAAATACCGTTTTTATGCCTCTGCTTTTAGTGAAACTCTGCGTGCCGCTAAAGTCGCTATAAAACAAGATTAGCGAACCAAAAACCATTGATAGTATTGCCATTCCTACCAGCTTAAAAGTTGTAGTTTGAGTAGCAATAATGATAATTTCTTCGGTGGGTGCAACATTTGCCGCAAATAACACCGCTCCACAAGTTGCGATCGCAACTTGTGGCATTAAGTCGCTGTTTTCCAATAGAAATGGCGTTAATTTATCTTCCATTCCGGTATCGCCATTATCTTTACTACCGCCTAATTGAGCCGTTCCCACCGAAACGCCAATTGCTACAGTCATTGATTCAATAATTATTTTGCCTGCAACTTCACTTCCGGGCATTGTGGTAGTAATTTGACCCAACAGCCAAAGCACAACGGCGGAAATCGCCATTCCTAACCCCATTTCTTCCACCGAATCAATGGCTACTTCTAAGGTTGTAAAATCGCACCTTAGCCCCGCATAGCGGTTATATCCTAGCAACAGTGTGAAAGTAGCTAAAACATACAGTAGTAAGCGCAAAGGGTTCATGGTAAAACCTGCCCACCATACTTCCATTGTGTACAGTAAGGGCAAGCTAAACATAACTCCCCCAGCAATTCCCCGTAGGTATTCTTGAAGACTTCGCCCGATCGAGCGATCTTTTTGAGCGCGATTCATAACAAAAGAATTAGGTATAATTTATACCGCTTTTCTCATCATCCGCCCTTAGTAGTTTGTTATCCATCCATCTCTTGGCTTATTTACTTTTTTTAGTAAACAAGTCAGTAAACATCATCAGTAAACCGCCACCAAAAATAGCGATCGCAAGTCCACCAGTAATCAAGTCTAAAGTATGAGTATCCATGTTTAAAAATCAACGCCAATTAAATATAGAAATTTTCCCGTAGAGACGTTCGGGTGGAACGTCTCTCTAAAATTGAGATTGAATAAAATCATTTTCATCCCAAACTAAAAATCAACGCCGCGTTTAAGTTCTACCCCAGTATCAGCATAATGTTTGTGACAAAATACTTCCGAATGCACTCCTGCTAAATCAAAGTAAGCCGGGGGGTTGTGACAGCGCCCAGTAATCACAATTTGAGTATCGCGGGGCTTGCGGAGCAAAGATTGCACAATTGGTTGAGGATCGAGCAATTCTAAATCTACCGTAGGATTAAGCTCATCTAAAATAATTGTCTTATACAAACCCGATGCGATCGCGGCTCTGGCAATTTCCCAACCTCTTTCGGCTTCTACATAATCAAGCTCTTTTTGCTGTCCCCGCCACACGATCGCATCTTGTCCGCAGCGTTGATGATCGACTAAATCGGGGTAACTTTGTCTTAAAGCGGCGATCGCCGCATCTTCAGTGTAGCCCGTTCCACCTTTGAGCCATTGCATAATTAAAACGCGGTGGGATTTGTCTTGACTGATACCTTTACCAATGGCTTGCAATGCTTTACCAAGGGCGCTAGTAGACTTACCTTTCCCTGCGCCTGTATAGATTTCTATCCCCGTAATTCCTTGGGCGGCGGCGGTGGGGTGATAGTGGGGTTTCATTTCGGAGTGCAAATCGGCAATTTCTAATAATTGCGGCGGTGCAGCCCTTCCTGTCGCAATAACTTCTAGCTCCTCTGGCTTGGATTTTAGAACTTTGACAACTTCCTCAACATCCAACAAGCCCAAATCGAGCATGGGGTTGAGTTCGTCTAAAACTACTACCGAATATAAACCACTTGCGATCGCGCCTTTTGCCACATCCCAGCCGCGAATTGCCTCTTGGCGATCGAAACGGGTAATTTGTTCTTTATTAAAAAATTCGGCTCTACCCGTGCGGACTTGATCGATTAAATGGGGAAAACCTTGTTGTAATGCAGCAATTGCGCCATCTTCATCGTAGGCACGTTCGGAGCCTTTGAGGAATTGCAAAAGCAAAACGCGGGTAGCAATATTACTATTTATCCCTAAGCCAATAGAGCGTAAAACTACCCCTAAAGCCGCTTGAGATTTACCTTTGCCTGCACCATCGTAGACATGAATTTGACCTACAACTCGATGAACTCTAAGTTGCGCCGTGCGAATACCGATACCGTTTCTTGTCATTGCTCTATAGGGATTGTGCCAGGTTTTTATCTTAACAACTGACCAACACCAGAAATTACCAGGTAGATATAATGTAAATTAAAAATCGAAAAGCGCACATCGCAGTATATAAATACTAATTTCTGCCTTTTACCTCAAAACCCTGCTAATGTTTGCCTTTGTTTTCAATATTTTGGCGCTGAATGGTTTTGCTCCACTCACCCAGGCAGATATTTGGCTGCGATTATTGTCAGTTTTAGTATTGATTGCCATCAATGCGTTTTTTGTGGCGGCGGAATTTTCTTTAGTTACCGTCAGGCGATCGCGCATTCATCAGTTGGTAGAGGCGGGAGACGTGGAAGCAGTAGCGGTGCAAACTCTGCAAAAAAGTATCGATCGCCTATTATCAACTACGCAGTTAGGAATTACACTTTCAAGCCTAGCGTTGGGCTGGATTGGCGAAAGTACGATGGGCATATTGGTAGCTTCCGCCATTGAAAACTTGCCGATAGAGCGACGAATGCGGAGCTTAATAACTCATTCGATATCCGTTCCCAGTGCATTCCTATTAGTGGCTTATTTGCAAATAGTTTTAGGAGAATTATGTCCCAAATCGGTAGCTTTGCTCTATCCAGAACAGTTGGCGAGGTTTTTGGCTCCTCCGGTAAAAGCGATCGCGCGGTTATTTAATCCGTTAATTTGGATAATTAATCATTCTACCCGTTTGCTATTGAAACTAGGAGGAATTAATTATACGGGACAAGGCTGGAGAACCCCCGTATCGCCCCAAGAATTGCAGCTAATTATTGCTACCGAGCGCGAATCTACAGGTTTAAAAGCTAGAGATAGAGAACTACTAAATAATGTCTTTGAATTTGGCGATGTAACTGCCGCCGAAGTTATGGTACAACGCAATAATATTGTATCTTTACAGATTAATAGTACTTTTGAATCGCTGTTGGAAGTAGTTACAGCCACCGGACACTCTCGCTATCCGATAGTAGGCAAATCTTTAGATGATGTTTGTGGAATTATTGAGTTTAAAGAATTAGCAACGCCTTTAGTTACCGGAAAGCTGGCTTTAAAAACACCGCTAAAATCGTGGGTTCGTCCAGCTAGGTTTGTACCAGAACATACACCACTAAGCGAACTATTGCCGATGATGCAGCGAAGTCATTTATCTATGGTGATGATAGTAGACGAATTTGGCGGCATTGTAGGATTAGCAACCATTAAAGACTTGGTGGCGGAAATTATTGGCGATACTAGGGAACCAGGAAGCAGCGATGAATTGATGATTGAAAGCTTGGACGAGCAAACTTATTTAGTGCAAGCGCAAATGAATTTAGAAGACCTCAACGAGCTATTAGATTTACATTTGCCATTGAAAAACGAGTATCAAACCTTGGGCGGCTTTTTACTGTATCAGTTGCAAAAAATTCCTGCTGTAGGGGCAACTTTAATCTATGATGGCTTAGAATTTACCGTGATTTCCGTTGACGGGGCGCGTTTGCATCACATTAAAATGTACCGTCAAATTTAGTAGCAAACGCTGCATGGGGCAAGGCATTGAGCCCCTACGGATAATGTTGATGAATTTGCTATGTACTGTCAAGAAAGTTGTTTGGGGTTCAAAAACTGGAGGTGTTTTAGAGGTGTTGATGGAGTATTAAATTGATAAACCAAATTCTTCGTAGCGGTTAATAAACAGCCCGATTACAAGCTCGTGCATAAAAACCGTCTAGGAAAAGCAAATTGTTCTCCGCGCCAAACGTTTAATCCGCCTTTGCAAATTTAAATGCTTGTTTGCTATTTTTTGTGTATTTTGTTTACCGACTTCATGCTTTAAAGGGTCTAAATGACGTTTATATGCTCCCCAATCATCAGTATAAAAGCGGCGAATTCTAACAGTTCGGTGGGTTGCCTCGTTGGGAGAACGCCGGGCGGTCACAGGAAATTTATGAATTTAGTTAAATCTGACTTTCGGTATAAAAAAGATTGTTCCTTCATCTTCACCACTACAATTATTTCTGATTACGAATTAACGAGATTATTTCCTGGGGATTCTTTCTAAAGCAAATTGAATTAACTTATCTACTAAGTCAGGGAAAGAAACGCCGCTTTTTTCCCAGAGTTGCGGGTACATACTTGTAGCGGTAAATCCTGGTAGGGTATTGATTTCGTTAATTAATACTTCGCCTGTAGCTTCTTTGTAGAAAAAGTCTACTCGTGCCAATCCCGCCGCATCGGTTGCCATGAATGCTTTTACAGCCATCTCTTGAACTTTTTGGGCAATATCTGTGGGAATATTTGCAGGAATAAATAAGTCGGCTTTGCCTTGACTGTACTTTGTCTCGTAGTCGTAAAAATCGCTATTATAAGTAATTTCTCCCACTACCGAAGCTTGGGGGTTGTCGTTTCCGAGTACCGCACATTCTAATTCTCGCCCTACTACTGCCGCTTCGACAATAATGCGCCGATCCAAACTTGCGGCACAATCTAAAGCTTGTTCTAATTCGTTGCGCGATCGCACTTTAGCAATACCTACCGACGAGCCTAAATTAGCTGGCTTCACAAAACAAGGATAGCCAAGTTTTTGCTCGATTTCGTCTCCTAGTTTGGGAAATACACAAGGATTTGACCATACTTGAGAACGGTTGATTGCCATGTATTCTACTTGCGCTAATCCGGCTTGAGCAAAAACCATTTTCATCGCAATTTTATCCATCCCCAGCGCCGAACCTAATACCCCCGAACCGACGAAGGGAATTTGCATTAAAGTCAATAATCCTTGCACCGTGCCGTCTTCACCATTGGGCCCGTGCAAGATCGGAAACCATACATCAATTTCTCCTACTTGAGAAGGAGATTGCCAAGGGCTAAGTTGTCCTTTGATAGTTAGGTTTCTAGTGGTATCTTCGGTTTGTAGTAGCGGTATGCCAGATTCAAGAACGTTTTGGGGTGGTTGTCCTGATAACCAGTTACCATTTTTTTGAATATAAAAAGGTAGTATCTCGTATTTGTCGGTATTTTGGTTAGAATTTAAAGCCTTGGCGATCGCTTGTGCCGATTTAATTGAAACTTCATGTTCTCCCGAACGCCCGCCAAACAGCAACCCTACTCTTAATTTTGTCATCCTCACATTACCTTTAGCCTATCGATGGGCATAGCCTACCATAGCTACTTGTCGCACTTCTACCCAAGGAAATGATATTTGACTAAAAGAGTTTCTTAGTCCCCAATAGGATGATATGTTATCTAAGCGAATTTTACTTATTTGGGAAATTCGTATGGTAATACCGTCGGGTCGAGATGCTTGACAATTTGCTGAGGATTGCCAATAACTACTACATTTTCTGGCACTGACTGGCGGACAATTGTACCTAGCCCTACTACAGAATTTTTGCCAATAACTACACCTTTTAAAATTGCGCTTTTACTAGCAATCCAAACATTTTCACTGATATAAATTGGTTTTGTTTTTGTTATTGCTTTTGGATTCCAACGATCTATTTCTACACTATGAGCGTCGGTATCCATAATTGTAGCGTCGCTGACTATACACAAATTTCCTAGGTCTATAGAGCTTTCTGATAGCAGAGTTGTACCATTGAAATAGCACTTATTACCAATAGTAATAAATCCAGAATTACCCCGCGATACAAGGCTATTTGGTACATTATAGTAGTTGGCAAGGTGACAATCATTACCAATCTTTATTGCTCCTTTCCCTTCTACTTTTATAATTGAACCCGCTATAGAGCAATGATTGCCAATCGATACACAAGCTGATATATCTTGAGCAATGATTTTAGTTGGCAAGTTTTTAGTGCCTACAAAACAAGAATAGTCTCCAATTACTACTTTTCCTTTGCCTTCTATTGAAAACTTACCTTTAATTTTGACTCCCGAACCAAATTTTACCTGGGGATATTGCAGGCGATATCTAATTAAAATAAATTTGGCAATAATTAAATTTATTAATTCAAATACCGATTTATCTTTAGCGCGCTGCACTAATTTATCAATAATTGAACTACCAGGTAATTTAATACTAGAATCTGTCATAGTTATTCAATTAAAAAGCAAATATATTTAACTTATACTAATTAATTGAAATGTAAAATAACAATTTTATCGCTTAATATTACATATTTATTGCTATTTGGCTAAGATTAAATATGTATCCAAAGTTGCTTTTAGCTCAAACAATACGGGGGTTGGAGTTTTGGGGTTTTGGTCTTCACCTAATACTTTTTCAACTCGATGTAGATAACGCTGATTGAGCATCTCTGCTTTACCGATACTAAATTATTTAACTTTTGTAAGCGATCGCCCTTTAATTGTCCCACAGCGCCGCCGCAGTACCAGGACGAAGAAAATAAGCGTTGATACTTATGCGATTAAATACAATATCTGTTATCAGTTTGAGGGTAGTTACAAGTTGTGCCTTAGTTTCTCTGGAAAAACCAGCGAGCGCATCGGTCGATAGTATTAATATATACATTGGTACTTTTTTGTCTATATCCCTGCGATAACGGTATTTATTAAAGCTTCAACTTTAGTATAAAGTTTTTATAGTTAAATAGTCGAAAATATTCGCATTTACTCCCGTTTAAATAAACAAAGTAGCTCTACGAGTTTATAATTGCTTTATTAAAAATAATAAATAATTCCGTATATCCTCTGTTGTTTGGTTAGCTAAATATGCAGATAATAAACTTAATTATTAATAGTAATCTATTTACCTAGTTTATATAAAGTATTAAATAGCTATTAATTACCTAGGTTGCAAAATATAGCTGCCTTTTTTAGCCACAAATGCTCGTACACTTTTTCACTTTTACATCTGCTCAATAGAAATACTTTGTCAAAAGTATTTATAAAAACCTCGTTTTAGATTGCTATATGATATTTAAGCCAATAGTCCGAACTGCTGCTAAAAGCTTCAATAAAATTCCTCTACAAACTATCCTAGTTGTTCCCTTTGTTCTGCAAATATTTGCGGCGGTAGGGTTAACTGGTTACTTATCATTGCGCAATGGAGAAAAAGCTGTCCAAGACCTTTCGCTACGACTGCGTACAGATGTAACTGAGCGCGTGCGCCAGCATCTCGACGTTTACTTGGCAATTCCCCACCAAATCAATCAAATTAATGCTGGAGCAATTGAACAAAACTTGCTAGATGTCAAAGACTTGCGCGGTATGGGGCGATACTTTCATAAGCAAATGCAAACGTTTGAGGAATTTGGCTACATCAATTTTGGCAGTCCTCAAGGTGATTTTATTGGTATTTATCGCTCTCCTAATGGTAACTTGCGGATGGATTTTATTGAGCAAGCTTATTTAGGCGAGTATCATGGATTCGCCACTGATGAAAGGGGCAATCCGACTAAGCAGATTATTGTTGATGATTTGAATTTTCGGGTAGATAGCTGGTATGTAGATGCAATTAAAACTGGTAATCCTTTGTGGAGCGATATTTATAATTGGGACGACGATCCAGCAATTATTTCTATCTCTGCTAGTTATCCACTTTACGATCGCAATAAAAGCTTGGTTGGGGTAATCGGCATCGACTACATACTGTCACTACTTGGTGACTTTCTACGTCAATTGCATATCAGCCCCTTGGCAAAAATATTTATTTTAGAACCCAATGGGCTAATAGTAGCGGCTTCAAGCCGTGAAAAATTCTTCAATATCGAAAATGGTGAAGCCAAAAGAATTAAAGCAGTAGATAGTAAAGATCCAGCGATCGCTTTAACAACCCAAGATTTACTCAAGCGTTTTGGGAAACTAAGTCAAATTCACAATAGCCAACAAATTGACTTAGATGTTGCTGGAGAAAAGACTTTTGCTCAAGTTACTCCTTGGCAAGATAAATATGGCTTAAATTGGCTGATTGTCGTAACTGTTCCTGAGTCGGACTTTATGGGACAAATTCATGCCAATACTCGCACTACTATACTTTTGTGTGGGTTAGCTTTGCTACTAGCAATAGCGCTCGGCATTTATACTTCTAGCTGGATTGTTAAACCGCTTTATCTTCTAAGCCAAGCATCTTTGGCGATCGCTTCGAGAAAACTAGAAAAGCAGGTAGAA
Source organism: Chroococcus sp. CMT-3BRIN-NPC107 (assembly GCA_019359635.1). Classification (GTDB taxonomy): domain Bacteria; phylum Cyanobacteriota; class Cyanobacteriia; order Cyanobacteriales; family Chroococcidiopsidaceae; genus Aliterella. Next base: position 26,300 of record JAHHGY010000015.1, on the reverse strand, counting down.
GTGTCTAGGATTGAGGAGTTAGGGATTCTTGCTCAAGCTTTCAACCGCATGGCTCAACAGTTGCGCGAGTCTTTCAATGCCTTGGCTGAAACTAACGAACAATTAGAAATTCGAGTTGAGGAGCGTACTGCTCAATTAACTGTAGCCAAAGAGCAAGCAGAGGTTGCTAACGAAGCTAAAAGTGAATTTTTATCAAATATGAGTCACGAGTTGCGAACACCGCTTAACGGCATTTTGGGCTACGCGCAAATTCTCAAACGAGATCGCACCTTAAACACCGAACAATCGGACGGTTTGCAGATTATTTATCAAAGTGGCACGCATTTACTGACTTTGATTAATGACATCTTAGACATTGCCAAAATCGAAGCTCGGAAAATGGAACTCAACTGCACGGACTTTCATTTTCAAATCTTTATGCAGGGGATAGTAGAAATATTCCGGATGCGGGCATTAGAAAAAGATATTGAGTTTAAATACGAAGAGCGCAGCAACTTGTTAGGTAGAATTCATGCTGATGAAAAACGCCTAAGACAAATTCTACTCAATCTTTTAAGCAATGCTGTTAAATTTACCGAACGCGGACAAGTCATCCTGCGAGTCAGCGTAGATGAAAGCTCAAAAGCAGTATTATCAGATGCTTTAACGCAGCAAACGATTCGCTTTGAGGTCATTGATACAGGTATTGGTATGAATGCCGAGCAGCTAAAGAAAATTTTTCAACCCTTTGAACAAGTTGGCGCTCTCAAGCATCAACTAGCAGGGACGGGTTTGGGTTTAGTGATTAGTCAGCAATTAGTTGAATTGATGGGCGGAAAACTTAGCGTTACTAGCGAACTAGGTAAAGGATCTACGTTTTGGTTTGAAGTTACTTTACCCTCAACAGCTATACCCGTAGAGACAAAACAAGAGCAGGTTCTTCAAATCGAGGGTTATACAGGAAGACGACGCAAAATTTTAGTAGCAGACGATAAACTAGAAAATCGCTTAGTTTTGCTAAATATGTTGAAGCCTTTTGGTTTCGAGCTAGTTGTAGCCGAGAATGGTCAGCAGGAAATTGAACTTGCCTGCCAAACTCATCCCGATTTAATTTTCACCGACCTAATAATGCCAGTCAAAACTGGCTTTGAAGCATTACAAGAAATTCGCCAGATTCTAGAACTGAGCGATACAACTATTATTGCTGTCTCCGCTAGCGGGATTGGTATGAGAGATAAGTGCGATCGCGCTGGGTTTACAGACTATTTGCCTAAGCCTATTGACGAGCAACAGCTATTTGCTTTGTTACAGCAACATCTGCAATTAGAGTGGGTTTACGCCGAAAGCCCCAAACCGGAAGTAGGGCAGATGTCAATGACAGCAGGCAATGGAGCTTTAATTGCACCGCCTTCTTCAGAGATGGAAATACTATACAACCTAGCAATGCTCGGTAGTATGCGGAAAATAGGCGATCGCGCCGACTATTTAGAGCAATTAGATAAAAAATATATTCCTTTTGCCCATACTCTTAAAGAACTAGCCGGGGGATTTCAAGAAAAAGCGATCGTTGCCTTTGTCAAAAAATATTTGCCTTCAGGATTGCCATAATGAACGCGAATTATATCAATACTGGCATTCTTGAGCCAGAAAAATTTACAGTTTTGATTATTGACGATAACCCAGTTAATTTACGATTAGCTGTCGATTATTTGGAAGCAAGTGGTTTTGTTGTTTTGGTTGCTCAAGATGGTGAAAGCGGTTTGCAAAGGGCAAGCTATGCTAATCCGCACATGATTTTATTAGATGTAATCCTGCCAGGCATTGATGGCTTTGAGACTTGCCGTTTATTGAAGGGCGATCCTCAAACTAAAAATATTCCCGTAATTTTCATGACGGCTTTGGCAGATACCGAAGATAAAGTCAAAGGATTTGAGACGGGAGCCGTAGATTACGTTACTAAACCTATTCAACAAGAAGAACTTTTAGCTCGGATTACTACGCATTTGCGGGTTCAGGCATTAACCTATCAGTTGCAAAAACAAAACGAATTATTGCAACAGCAAGCGCTCGAACTCCAAGCCGCCAGACAGGAAGCGGAAGCTGTAGCGCGCGAATTGCAACGGCTCGTTCACTTAGACGGCTTAACAGGGGTTGCCAATCGCCGCCATTTCGACCAACATTTGAGTGACGAGTGGCGGCGGCTAGCGCGAGAACAAGCACCTATATCTTTGATTTTGTGCGACATTGATTACTTCAAAAAATATAACGATTGCTACGGTCATCAAGCAGGAGATGCTTGTTTACAGCAAATTGCTCAAGCTATAGTCCGCGTTGTCAAACGTCCAGCAGATTTAGTTGCGCGTTATGGTGGAGAAGAATTTGCAATTATTTTGCCCAATACCGATACTGAAGGGGCGGTGCAAGTAGCTCAATTAATTGGCGCTGAAATTGAACTACTTAATATCCCCCATGCCGAATCTGACGTTAGTAAGGTGGTGACTGCAAGTTTGGGCATTAGCAGCCAAGTTCCACGCCCAGAAATGTTAGCTGAATCGCTAATCTTTACCGCCGATCGCTCGTTATATGCAGCAAAAAATCAAGGGCGCAACACTTACAGGCTGCATAATGTAGTCGGCATTTGTCCTGGTAAATAGGGTGGTTGGGCTTCGCCTGTCAAGCTAAAAGCACGGGCTTCAGTAATTTTTACTTGAACAAGTTTGCCCTTGAGTTCGTTAATGTCGCCAGTAAAAAAGGTCAAACGATTGCCGCGAGTTCTACCCATTACTTGCGTTGGAGTTTTGGGGTTTTGGTCTTCGACTAATACTTCTTCAATTCGATGCAGATAACGCTGATTTCGCATCTCAGCTTGAATTGATACTAAATGATTTAACCTTTGCAAGCGATCGCTCTTTACTTCTTCGCTTAATTGATTATCCCACAAAGCCGCCGGAGTACCGGGACGAGGAGAATAGGCGGCGGTGTTGGTGTGATCGAAGACAATATCGGTCATCAGCTTCAGGGTATTTTCAAATTGTGCCTCAGTTTCTCCAGGGAAACCTGCGATCGCATCGGCACTAATTGCCGCATCGGGCATATAACGCCGAATAGTATCAATTATCCGCCGATACTTCTCGTGGGTATATCCCCGCGACATCTTTTTTAGCACTTCATTATCCCCAGATTGAAAAGGAATATGGAAGTGTTCGCAGACCTTCGGCAACTCGGCACAAGCTTTAATTAAACGCTCCGTAAAATAGCGTGGGTGGCTAGTAGCAAAGCGTAAGCGCTCGATTCCCGGCACGTCATGGACGACATAAAGCAAATCGGTTAATGTGTGCTGATGCCTGCCTTCTGGGGTTGTTCCGGGCAAATCTCGACCGTAAGCATCAATATTTTGACCGAGTAAAGTTATTTCTTTATAACCCATCTGCGCCAACTGTTCAATTTCGGCGCGGATAGCTTCAGGAGTGCGCGATTGCTCGATTCCCCGAACATTTGGGACAACGCAATAAGTACAACGCTCGTTGCAACCATAAATAACATTTACCCAAGCTGTTACCGTACTATCGCGGCGCGGTGTCGTGATATCTTCGGCAATATGTACTGACTCGGTAGCTACTACTTGACTGCCGTTGTATACCTGTCGCAACAAGTCTTCAAGGCGGTTGGCGTGTTGCGGCCCCATAATTAAATCTAGTTCGGGAACTCGTCTAAGCAATGCTTCACCTTCTTGCTGGGCGACACAGCCAGCCACGACTAAAGTTAAATTAGGTTCGCTATGCTTGCGCTTGGCTTGTTTGCCTAAATAAGAATAAACTTTTTGCTCGGCGTTGTCCCGAATAGTACAAGTATTGTAGAGAATTAAGTCTGCATGATTCGGGTCTTCTGACCACTCAAAGCCCATATTTTCTAAAATCCCCGCCATACGCTCGGAGTCGGCTTTATTCATTTGACAGCCAAAAGTAGTGATATGGTAGCGTTGCTTTGTAGTAGTCGTGTCCATTTATCAGCCAAGAATATTAAAGAAGTTGCTCGTGTTATTAATTATAGTTTTTGCTGTGGTGTAGTAGGGTACTAAGCTTTTATAGTGCTACCTCTCTCCACTAAAGTCGGAGCTAAGACAAATCTCTCCATACTCATTTTAATCAGGCGCAAGCAAACCCAAAAGATACTCATTTTTTTTTTGTATTTTGGGTTTCGAGGCTCTTTAACGTTTAAAAGCAAAAATACTCAGTAGCTTTAGAGCAAAAGATATTAACCTTCACTATCTTTAAAACTCTGTACTATCCGCGATAGCTCGCTTTTTTCATCAACAGTAATCCGGCTAGGAGAACCGCTAATAATGCGTTCGTAGTTGCGGAACGAATCAGTAATTTGCGGCCCGGCGGCGCTAATTGTATACTCGCGGATGCCTTTATCGTGCCAAGAACCGCGCATTTTAAATACATTTATTGCCCGCGACATTTCGCCGCGAATTTCTACGTATTGCAACATCAAAATTGTATCAGTGATAGTAGAAATATGAGAATCAGTTATCGAATTTGACCCCATAAATTGCTCGGATGTATTGGTAAAAAACCCGGTAATTTCTTCTTGTTTGGCGTAACCTGTTACCCCAATTACAAATTGACGAAAGGCGTTGTTGCTAACTCCCCGCGCCAATGCTGACAGCGAATCTATAGCAATTCTTGATGGTTTAAATTCGCCAATTTCTGACTTAATAATTTGTAAGTGATCTTCTAATCCTGTCGATTCGGGGTAAGCACAAATAATTTTTAGCAACCCTTTGCGTTCGAGTTCTTCAAAGTCTATTCCCCAAGAATAAGCATTACGCGATAATTGAGCGCGAGATTCTTCGTAGGCAAATACTATTGCGCGATCGCCGTTTTTGCAAGCATTTTCTAAAAACTTACTTACGAGTAGAGTTTTACCCGTTCCCGTTGCTCCGGTTGCTAAAATAATTGAATCTTTGAAAAACCCGCCGCCGCACATCTTATCTAAAGTTTCCACTCCCGAAGATACCCTAACATTAGATGACCTTTGGGTTAGTTGCATTGCCCCCAAGGGGAAAATATTAAACCCTTCATTACTAATTGTTAATGGATACTCACCTTTCATGTGAGTAGCGCCGCGCAATTTTAAAATTTCAATTGTCCGGCGGCGACGTTCTCCTTCTAAAACGTTACGTACAATAGTTACATTATCTGATACAAATTCTTCAACTCCAAACCGTGCGACAGCCCCATATTCTTCGGTGCGTTCGGTAGTCATAATTGTGGTCACGCCGATTTGTTTTAGACGCGCTACCAACCGAAAAATCTCTCGCCGAACTACCGAAGACGCTTCGTATTGTTGAAATAAAGCGGTAATTGAATCAATAGAAACTCGTTTGGCTTTATATTTAGTAATCGCGTATTGCAATCGTTCTATTAATGCTGAAAGATCGAAGTTTCCGACAACTTCTTGTCCTTCTGGGTCGGGAGAAGCATCTAATATAAATAACTTTCCGTCATCAATAGTTTTTTGCAGATCCCAGCCTAACCCCCAAGTGTTTTTGATTATATCTTGAGGAGTTTCTTCAAAAGTTACAAACACTCCTGGCTCGTCAAAATAAATTATTCCGTTGTAAAGAAATTGTAGAGAAAATAAAGTTTTACCTGTACCAGAAGTACCACTCACTAAGGTTGTTCTACCAATAGGCAAGCCTCCATGACTAATATCATCAAAGCCTTCAATCATTGTCCGCAGCTTTTGTACGGCTTTATTATGAAATAGTTGAGAACTTAAAGCTTGACTATTATCGTTCATTTTTATAAAAATCAAATTTATTAAATATATCTATTATCAGCTAAATTTTATTTTATTCTTCGTCTTCTTGTAACGCCTCGTAAAATAAGTTTAAACCAATTAATACCTTTTCTCGATCGGAAAGGTCGCCAATAATTCGTCGTACTGGTAGGGGCAAAACTTTAGATAAAGTGGGAATTGCTAAGATTTTATCTTCTTCGGCTAAATGAGGATTCTTGACTATATCGATTACTTTAAGAGCATATACGCCTTTAAATTCTTGTTCCATAATATTTTTGAGCATTTTTAATGCTCGAACAGAATTAGGGGTATTACCAGCTATATAAAGTTTGAGAATATAGGTTTTTTTTAAAGTGTTCATGGGGCATATAAAACCAAATAAACTAACAAATTAAATAGCAGAATATTTAGATGGGTAGCGACGATACATCTCACACAAATGCGCTAGAATCTCTATCAAAGTCAGGCGGTAGTCAAGTAATATTTCTTCGCTTCTGCCTTCTAATCTTAGTTGTTTAGCAAATTCATCTATTAGCTCCATGTGAATTTGAATAACTTGCGGTACGGGAATGTTGCTAAAAAAAACTTTATCAGTAAATTGCTCGATCTCAATTTTAACGCCTAGGTTTGTAAAATAACTCAAAATAATTTGTCGATAATCGCGCTTTAGTTCCTGCAAAAAGATATTTTGGTCGTCTAACGACATCTGTTGAAAAAATGCTTGCTTTTGCCCATTTTGATAGCTAAAACGCTCCATGAATTTTTATTAAAAAATAATAAATCTAGTTATGACGCTTTAAGATTTTGAAGGGATTTGACCGTTCTCAATAGTTAAAAAAACATTAATATATAAGCAATAAGGTTTAGGAAGATTTCTTTAGATAATATATAAGTAGTTAGTCAGGGTTAGAGCTACAGAAATATGTCATGGAGCTAATAGGCAACAGCAAGCCAAAAAGATATCGTATTTTATTATAATTGCTAAAGGCGATCGCACTGAAAGCTGTTTTAGCTGCACCGGATTATAAATACCGCAACAAAGAAATGGAAGTAGTTATCGAAATGATAGCGACAGGCTGCGCCAAAGAATATAGCATTTACTATACCAAAGGGCGCAAAGTTTACCTGTTATCAATGTCTAAAATTTACGGCGCTGCATGACATTAATGCTAAGACCTATACTGAGAAATTTTATAGCGCTCGTACCTTGGTGCGAGGAGACAACCGTTGTAGCCGCAGCGTTAGAGATATTAGCACAGAGAAAAAGCGATCGCTTAGTTGTAGTCAACGCTCAACAGCAACCTATAGGAATAATTTATACAACTAGGCTTAATCTGCACTTAAGCAATTTGACCAATAAGAAAAAACAACATTTACTAAGTTCACCACTTCATGACTGCCCCTACCTTGTAGAACCTTTGGAGGTATTACCTGGAAACTGGAACCTCCAACAATTTAACTTATACTTGCAACAAAATAGTCCTAGCATTTGGGAATGGGCAGTAGTAGACAATGATGCTAAATATTTAGGGTTAGCGAACAATTCGCAATTATTACGAGAATTAGCATCGCCACCACCAGAAAATAGTGTAATTCAACTAGCTTTAAACTTTTTAAGCCAAATAGTAGAAAAGTTGCCCTGGGCGGTAGTTTTACAAACAAGTTCGGGAGAAGTTATTGCTCAATCAGCAAACTGGCAAGAACACTTCGGCTTGTGGAGAGATTCAGTTGCCGTCCGGCAAGAAATAACAGAACTTTTAGCAAACGAAAAACCAGAAATAAACCAGCAACCAACAACAGAAAATATACTTACTGACGAGCCACAGTCTAGTTTTAGTCGCTGTCAGTTGGGAACAAAGCCAGGTACTTGCGTCTGTAGCTGTCCGACATCAGATGGACAAGAAAAAGTATGGGAATTTGTCAAAATTTCTCTTGCCGACTCTAAGGGAGATTTATGGCTATTAGTGGCTAACGATATCAGCTATCAGCAGCAATTAGCATCGGAACTTGCGGCAAAAAATGCCGAGCTAATTCAATTGAACCGCCTTAAAGACGAATTTTTAGCTTGTATCAGTCACGAATTAAAAACCCCCATTACCGCCGTAATGGGGTTATCAACTTTATTAAAAGATCGAGCTTTAGGACAACTAAACCCTCGCCAAGAGCGTTACGCGCGCTTAATCCATCAAAGCGGTCGGCATTTGATGACAGTAGTAAACGACATCTTAGACTTGACGCGGATGGAGACAGGACAGCTAAAACTTACTCTAGAACCCGTACAAATTCGTTCGGTTTGCGATCGCGTGGTCGAGCAAGTAAAGTCAATGTCTTTTAAACCTCACAACGAAACCTCCACCCCCAATGAAGAACATCGATTTACTTTAGAAATTGAACCAGATATGGATATTTTCATTGCCGATGAACCGCGCCTGCGCCAAATGCTTGTAAATATGCTCAGTAACGCTTACAAATTTACCGAGCTAGGAGGCGAAATTGGTTTGCAAGTAAATCGCTGGGAAGGTTGGATTGCTTTCACAGTGTGGGACACGGGTATTGGAATTTCCGAACAGCAACAACACTTAATTTTTCAAAAATTTCAACAACTAGAAAACCCTTTAATTCGCCAGTTTGAGGGCGCAGGATTAGGACTTGTACTTACAAGAGCGCTGGCGCGTTTGCATGGTGGTGACGTAACTTTTTTATCTAAACAAGGCTGTGGTAGCTCGTTTACTTTGCTATTGCCTCCCAGTCCTCCCCAAAAAAGTACCGCCGATGAGGACGCTTGTCCGAGGACTTATCCCACCCCCGGACAAGCCCCAACATCTCTGCTACCAACGCCCCCAACCTCTCCGACTCCCTTATCGTTTAAAAATGGACGCGTTACCGCCTCTATTTCGCCTGTGCAATTGCGCCCCAACTCGTTGATATTAGTAGTGGAGGCTGCACCCCAATTTGTAGAAAGTCTTAGCGAACAACTAAATACTTTAGGCTATCGGGTTGTGGTAGCGCGATCGGGAACAGAAGCTTTGGAAAAGTCACGCAGATTGCAGCCTGGATCTATATTTCTCAATCCAGTTTTACCTATGCTTTCTGGTTGGGATGTCTTGACACTGCTTAAAGCCGATCTTGCTACTAGCCAAATTCCTGTAATTGTCACGGCAACAGGCGCAGAAAGAGAGCGAGCCTTTTTAAATCAGGCAGATGAATTTATTAGCCTCCCAGTTCAAAATCAAAACTTGCAGCAAATTCTGAATCGTTTTTGCTCTATAACGCCGATTTTTCCATCAGAAGATAGTGTTAGCGATCGCCCCCGGTGCGATTTATTGACAGTTTTGTGGTTGATTACGCCTTTTGAGTCTTCTTTATTGGCTTCTAGTTCGTTGCAACTTCATCATCGCGTTATTGAAGCGGATGACTTAGAGCAAGCAGAGTTATTAGCTAGAATCTGGCAGCCGAATGTAGTTGTGATCGACGGTTCAATTTTGGAACCTTTAGACTACGTTCAGCAACTTAACAAATACTCGAAATTGAAACGCTTGCCTTTAGTAACGTTGAATGCGGCAACTACTGAGGCTGTAAACCAAGTACCGGGATTAACGGTATTTCCTTGCTTGACTACCGATCGCGATTTAACTGTAAATTCTTTATTAGCAGTTTTGCAGGTAGCCGCAGGTATTAGTTGGCAACCAAGCTTATCGATCGTCGATCTTACTAATTTGCCCGACTTGCAAGCGCCGCCAACGGTTGGAGAAAATGAACAACCTACTGCCAAAAATGAATGGTTTCAAGCTTTAGTTCAGTACCTACAAACGGCTGGATTCAGAACAACTATGAGTCAGTCGTGGGCGGAAGTAATGCCGCAAGTTCAATCTTCTAGTGTAGATATCATGCTAGTTAGTTTGGGTAATAAGCCTTTCACACCTCAAGTAATTGAAGCCCTTATTGCTTTAAGCAGGGAAGAAAACCTGCCACCAATTTTGATATTAGACAGGATAGAGCGAGATAACGTCAAACCTCAGTCTGTCAGGCTGCGTCAACCAGTACCTAGTTACAGCTATGCTTTTGAGCGGCTTCATAGTACCCAATCGTCTACGCCTGTTGACTTGGAAAATATTATAAATGCGATCGCCACTCGAATTTTGCCCTCTTCCTTATCAATGGAGGAGTTGTTAAATTACCTCCACGAAGCCTTGATTGTTAAAGAGCAAAGCTAAATTATTTAGTAACGCGGAGGAGTGTATAAGCTCCAGCTTCTCCTAATTGTTGAGAATTGAGTGCCGGATCTAACTTGACTAACTTTTTAGGTTGAGCTAAAACCATTGCCGAAAAAGATGCAGATTTAGTTTTTATCAGTTTTTCCACGTAACTTATCCCTGCATTAGTTTCTTTGATGTAGGTTACGGGCAATTGACTGTAAAATACTACACTCGGCTTTTTGAAGCCAATCATGATTATTTCTTCGTTAGGTACGTGGGCAGCCGCCGCGATCGCCGATAATTCTTTTAAGGGTACTTGCCTTGCTTCATCAATTAAAAAAGCCGCAGGCATCATCACAAAAATTACAAAGGCAATAAAGGCTACTATATTCAATCTCAACAACCATTGCCCTTGACGACTTAGAAGTAAAACCGCGCCGCCAATTCCACAAACCGCCCAAATTATCCCACCAATTATAGGTAAACCCGATTGTTCGACAAGTTGGCGCAAGTTAGGAATAGCTGGATCGACACCTACGAGTCTTGGCAATAAAAACATTGCCACCCCTAGAATTAATAGCAATCCTACATTCAACCAACGGCTGATATAAAAAAATCTGCGGTACTTCCAACTAGGTTGATAAGGAATAGGTTCGCTCCAAGGCAATGCTACTAAAATCGCCGAAGCTGGCATTAAAGGTAATACATAGCTGGGTAACTTGGTAACGGCGATCGTGAAAAAGCAAAATATAGCTAAAAACCAAAATAAAGCAAACAAACTCAACTGATAACCGCGTTCTTGTTTTTGCCAGTGCGATCGCGCTTGGAACTTAATTTTAGTAACAGCTAAGGGTAAATAAATTGACCAAGGCGCAAAACCTAGAAAAACCACTATAAAGTAATAATACCAAGGTGCAGAGTGATGGTTAACAACTCCTGTAAAGCGTTCGAGATTGTGGTAGCCAAAAAATGAATTGATATAAGCGCTGCCATTACGGGCAATAACTAACCCAAACCAAGGCAAAGAAACCGCGCTGACAATCAAGCTACCAAGTATTAAGTGCATTTCCTTGAATACTTCCCGCAAGTTTCCCACATAAAACAAGAACGAGACAATTATTAAACTCGGTATAACAATACCTACAGGCCCTTTAGTCAAAATTGCCGCCGCAATTAAAACATAAAACGCCACATACCAACGTAGTTTTATTTTCGCCACAGAATTTGCATAGCCGCAAAACCAACACAGTAGCGCCGAACCCATACACCCGCTTAAAAGCATATCCGACACCCCCGTTCGCGCCCAAACAATGGTTTCTGGGTTTAGTGCCATTATTGCCGCCCCAAGGGACGCACTAAGCCAATAGCGGCGATTTTCTATCTTCACCATTGGGGCGGAGGTATGCAGCCCAAATAGCCAAATAGTATAAAAACCTAAACCTACTAAACTCATCGCCGCCAGCGCTGAAGGCAAACGCACCGCCCACTCATTTACCCCCAAAACGTGATAAAACAGCGCCATTAACCAATAAATCAACGGTGGCTTATCAAAACGAGTTTCGCCGTTAAAAAATGGTGTAATCCAATCGCCTGTTAGTTTCATTTGCCTAGCTGCTTCGGCAAACAACGGCTCGGTTTCGTCAATTAGGCTAATACTACCTAAATGCCAAAAGAAGGCTATTATCCCCACAAACAGTAGCCACAGCATCGCTAAAATTAGAGCTTGGCGGGGACGATTTGCAGTGTTATTTAGCCAACTAATTAGCGGGCGGTTGAGACTTTTTTTCATGTAGCACGTAAAAATAATGAGCGATCGCCGGAAGTTTAGCCGATAGAAATTTAAAAGCTATTGCAAAGTTAAATTCCATCTTAAGAGCTTGGCATCCCAAATAGGTGCATCGCTCTCGCCAACTACATAAGGACCCCAATACTGACCTGAACCATCTTGAGCAAAGGCAACTAAAACGTCTCCTTTCTCCAGCTTAAAGTTCCCTTCTGGCAAAGAAAGCACTAATCCTTCAGTGCTACCTTCAAGCGGTGCAAAGTCCCAATGAGCAGGTTCTACCGCTTTTTTACCTCTTGCAAGCAATGCCACTCTTACAGGTAAATCCGTTTGATTGCTCAATATTAACGCCCCCGGAACTCCTGCCATTTTAGTAGCAGGTGCAGAAGTTTGTTGATTTCCTTTAGGAGTAGCAGAACTTATTGGACGGGGTACGACCTTTTCGGCTAATTCTGTAGGTGGTGGTTCAATTGATATGCTAAATTGCATTGCCCCCAACACTAACACCACTAACCCAAATAAAGAAGCAATCATGACGGCAGGGTATGCCGACGACTTAGCCTTCATAGTTTTATAGATATGTAGTTTTTTTTATGCTTATCATGTGTCAGTCTATAACTCTATTATCTATTGGTATTATTAGAAATAACGTCTTTTGGACTACTGCCATAGGCTAAAGCTTGTAATATATCTTTGGTAAGAGCCTATTGTCAGATTGCAATCTGTCACACTGGCACGGGGGTCATTTTAGCGATGCAAAATACTCGTCTGAATAATTTATTTGATGCTATTGGCAGACAGTTCGGCAGATGGCTATTTAATCCTTGGCGGCGGCTATCTATGCTGGCAATTAGTCTGCTATTTGGCTTCTTTTTAGGGTCAGCAGTTTCTACAACCACCGGACAAGCAGCCGACTTGGACATTGTTGCGGCAGGAATTTTAGTGATTTTGAGCGAAATAGTGGATCGAATTTATTACCGCCGCCGCGTGGGAGCGCGAAGCTTTTGGGTAGAGTTTTTAAATGCGCTAAAAATTGGGCTTACCTATAGTTTGTTTATTGAAGCGTTTAAACTAGGTTCGTAATTGCTCAAACTCTGTGCAAAAATGTCAGACTAGATGAACGAGGAAGCCGATCGCATCTATATCTTTGCGGCTCTTTGGTAGAAAAAATTAAAATTTATGGCAAGTCTGCGCGTTTTATCGGGAGTCCAACCCACCGGAAATTTACATTTAGGAAACTATTTAGGAGCAATTCGTAACTGGGTAGAAGGGCAAAGTCAATACGATAATTTCTTTTGTGTAGTCGATTTACACGCAATTACAGCGCCCCACAATCCCGCAACCCTAGCTACAGATACTTACACGATCGCAGCTTTATATTTAGCCTGTGGTATTGACTTAGCTTACTCAAAGATTTTTGTGCAGTCTCATATTTCGGCTCATAGCGAATTAACTTGGCTGCTAAACTGTATTACTCCCTTAAATTGGCTGGAAGATATGATTCAGTTTAAGGAAAAAGCTATCAAGCAGGGCGAAAACGTCAATGTCGGATTGTTAGATTATCCGGTGCTGATGGCGGCAGATATTTTACTCTACCAAGCTGATAAAGTGCCTGTGGGTGAAGATCAAAAGCAACATTTGGAACTAACCCGCGATATTGCGGCGCGATTTAACTACCAATTTGCCCGCGAAAACCCCGTTTTAAAGTTACCCGAGGCTTTAATTCGTTCTGAAGGCGCAAGGGTAATGAGTCTTACCGATGGAACGCGCAAAATGTCTAAGTCTGACCCTTCTGAAGCTAGCCGGATTAATTTACTAGATACTCCAGAGCAAATTCAGCAAAAAATTAAACGCTGTAAAACAGATCCAGAGCGGGGGCTAGTTTTTGACGATCCAGCGCGCCCAGAATGTCACAATTTACTAACGCTGTATATGCTACTATCGGGCAAAACTAAACAAGCCGTAGCCGATGAGTGTCAAAATATGGGCTGGGGACAGTTTAAGCCATTACTCGCCGAAACGGCGATCGCATCTTTGCAGCCAATTCAAGCAAAATATCAGGCAGTAATGAGCGATCGAGGCTATTTAGAATCAGTATTGCGCGATGGCAGACAAAAAGCTGAAGAAGTTGCTAATAATACCCTAAGTAAAGTTAAATCGGCTTTGGGTTATTCTGTGCCAGTTTAGAAGCTTAAGTTTTTCGCTGAAGCTCAAATGTATTTAGAGGTTTTCTATCTTGTTAGCTGTTAAAACAGATTCAAGGTAGGTAACAGCCAACACCAAAAACGAGCCAATGAGTAACATATTTCGCACCGCCGTCAAAAACAAAGAATTTTTAATTACTGCCGAGGTTGCACCCCCTAAAGGCGGCAATCCTAGCCATATGCTCCAAATTGCCCAAACTCTCAAAGGACGAGTTCATGCGGTAAATATTACCGATGGTAGTCGGGCGGTGTTGCGGATGTGTCCTGTCATTGCTTCGGTACTTTTGTTGCAACAAGGTATAGAACCAATTTGTCAAGTAGCTTGTCGCGATCGCAACCGTATTGGCTTACAAGCAGATTTAATGGGCGCTCACGCTTTAGGTGTTACCAATATCTTAGCTTTGACAGGAGATCCGGTAAAAGCTGGGGATCACGTAGAAGCAAAAAGTGTATTTGACTTAGAATCGGTACGGCTATTGCAATTAATTAGCAAGCTCAATGGGGGTTTTGATTACAATAATATTCCCCTTACTGATGGCGCAACAGATTTATTTGTCGGGGCGGCAATAGATCCGCAACTAGCCAGTTGGTCGAGTTTGCAGCGTCGGTTTGAGCGTAAGTTAGAAGCTGGGGCGCAGTTTTTTCAAAGTCAGTTAATTACAGATTTTGAGCGACTAGAAAAATTTATGAGTCAAATTGCCGTAGTTTCTGATAAACCAATTTTGGCGGGTATCTTTTTACTTAAATCTGCTAAAAACGCCCAATTTATCAACCGTTGCGTCCCTGGGGTGAATATTCCTCAAGCTACCATTGACCGTTTGGCAAAGGCTTCTGATCCTTTACTTGAAGGAATTGCGATCGCTGCCGAGCAAGTTAAGTTAGCCCAACAAACTTGTCATGGTATTCATATGATGGCTGTAAAAAGAGAAGACTTAATCGCGCAAATATTAGACAAAGCCAAAATTGCTCCATTGTCAAGTTAAATAAATTTTTATAAAGGTAAACATGAAAGTAGCAATTACTGGTGCAACCGGATTTGTAGGCAGCCGTTTGGTAGAGCGATTGCACTATTTGGGTCATCATCTATTGGTATTGACTCGTAACGTTACAATGGCTCAAAAAACCTTCTCTAGCTCCAAGTTTCCCAATGTTGAAATAGTTGCTTATACTCCCGATTCTAGCGGCTGGCAGCAAGCTATATCGGGCTGTGACGGGGTTGTAAATCTAGCTGGCGAACCCATTGCTGACGGACGATGGACGGCAGAGCGCAAGCAAGAAATTTTGCAAAGCCGCAAAGTAGGGACGCAAAAAATTGTGGAAGCGATTACCCACGCCAACCCCAAACCTCAAGTCTTGGTGAATGCTTCGGCAATTGGCTATTACGGTACGAGTGAAAATGCGATTTTTGACGAAACCAGCGCGGCGGGTAGCGATTTTTTAGCTCAAGTTTGTTTAGATTGGGAAGCCGAAGCCCAAAAAGTTGTCAATGCCGAAGTTAGGTTAGTAATTATCCGCTTGGGTATAGTTTTGGGCAAAGGTGGGGCTTTAGATAAAATGGTGACACCCTTTAAACTCTTTGCTGGCGGGCCCATTGGTACAGGTAAGCAGTGGTTTTCGTGGATTCACCGCGACGACTTAGTAAACTTGATTATTCAAGCCCTAACGCGCCCCGATATTACTGGCGTACTCAACGGTACAGCCCCCAACCCCGTGCGGATGAATGAGTTATCGCAAACTATGGGACAAGTTATGAATCGTCCTTCTTGGTTGCCCGTACCTGGTATAGCAATAGAGGCGTTGCTTGGCGATGGTGCGATCGTTGTTTTAGAAGGACAGCAAGTTATCCCCAAGCGTCCCTTAGACTACAGCTTTGATTATCAATATCCCATGCTAACTGAAGCGCTGAAAGACATCTTGGGGAATGGCTGAATATATTTAGCTGTTGCTGCGAAGTTGAGTAATTTTCCCGACAATGCCGCTAATAATTGACCCCGCCATCAAAATTCCGATTGCTGGCGTAAATACTGGTGTCCAAAGTTTGTACCATAGGTCTAAGCCAAAGGGCAGTTTAAGGGCGTGACCAATTACGGCGATCGCTAACCAAAAAAAAGCAAACAGCACTAAAAAGAAATCTGCTACTAAAGCTAAATTAATCCATTTGACAAACATATTTTCTTGGCGGGTTGGGTTAGTCATATATTTATCGAAAAAGCTTAACGATTACACCTCAAACAGCCACTTGTTAACTCTTTCCAAGCTTTTCCAGCCGGGTTTGCGACTAAACCCATCGGCGATACTCTGTTTAATTTCGTCCCGCACTTCATCATCAATCATAATTAGCTGCATTGCTAAATCGATGTGTTCGCGCACGCCTTTGGTGTTATTTTCTAACATTGCCAAAGCTAAATTAATCCGCGATTGCGCGTCTTGAGGATTTAGTTTTACTGCTTTTTGGGCAGCTTTATAAGCCGGATTCGGCTTATTGTCCAACATATACAGCCAAGCCAAACAAGCCCAAGCCGCACTACTTTTGGGAGCGCGATCGCACACCTCCTTAAAAGCTGGGATTAAAGTTGCTACTTCTTCCCCAGCTTTGTAACGTTCTAAACTTTCTTCAAATAAAGAGCCAACGGTTTCGGTCATCGTTTCCAATCAACAAAGGGACATGGGTAGAGGCGTTGCGGTGCAACGCCTCTACCATTTTAAACACCAAAAGATTTGCCACAGCCGCAGGTTTGCGCCGCGTTGGGATTGGTAAATTGAAACCCACCCCCAATTAAAGCATTGCTGTAATCAAGCATTAAACCATAAAGGTATAGCAAACTTTTGGGATCGCTGACAATTTTAAAACCATCGTAATCAAAAACTTCATCTTTCTCGCTAATATTACTTTCAGCTTCAAAATCCATCATGTAAGACATTCCCGAACAACCTCCTTGACGCACGCCCACGCGCAAATATAAATCGCTACCTTGTTGCTTTTGTAATGCCTGCAAATGTTGTAAGGCGGCTTGACTGAGTTGAATTCCGCGTTTTTCTGCTTGGACTGTAGAATTTGTCATAATTACGAACCTGCTTTAGGGTTAAAGTGAAGTAATAACAGCTTTTTAGTCTATTTTAGCGAGTTGTAGAGCTTTTAACTGTTTTAGATATTAGCTACTATCAATATATAATGTGCTAATTACAAGCCTAGCTTGGTATTGTGGCGGTTTTAGCAATTGTCAACAATCCTGTAGTTACAATGGCTAAATGCTGCATAGTCTTAAATTAAGGAAGGGCGCAAATTGTGGAAAACATCAGCAAAGTAGGCGTTCATCTTAGTTAGAAGCGAGACGTGACTAACAACTTGCTGCTAAAAACTTCCTCCCTCTTAAACTTCTGGTGATTGGTTTGGTTTATGACAATGTCTTTGAATAGTGCTACCCGTCGTCGGTTACAACAATTAAACCAGATTTCTAGTGTTTGGGAGGGCGATCGCCGTCCATTTTCGCCCCCAACATCGGCGTTAGAATCCAATTCAGAATCAAAAGGTGAGTGCATCCTCTGGGTAGATGGTTCTCAAGGCGTTGTCCGAGCGATGGATGTGGTAGCCCAAGACACGGGCCCGGAGGCAATTGTCCGGACGTTATTAAGAGCCATAGAGCATCCCAATAGCCCCGCTAAACCCGCCCGTCCCCAAAAAATTGTCGTCCGCGATCGTGAAATTCAGTTTTTTTTACGTGGCGCTCTCCAAGAGTTAGATATTGCCATCGATTACGTCCCCGATTTACCATTAATTGACGAACTGTACCGCAGCTTTCAAGAAGTAGTAGACAGTCAAATTCCCGAATTACCGCCCCAGTACGCTCAAGCCCTCAATCAAAAAGCCTTTGAAATTTGGCATAGCGCCCCTTGGGAAATATTAGAGGAGCATCAAATTATCTCCATTGAATTAAATCAATGGGATATTGACACTCTCTACGCTTCTGTTATGGGAATGCTGGGGATGGAGTACGGAATTTTGCTTTATCGCTCCCAAGAGTCTTTGAAGCAATTTCGGGCAAAGGTATTATTAGAAGACGAGGCTCCGGGAAATTTAGAAGAAGCTTTTTTACAGCAAGATTGCTTGTTTTTAACTTTTGATACTGATGATGACGATGATGATGAGGACAACGAAGACGATATTCTCGATTTAGCAGATTTACCTCTAGCAGAAATACAGCCATCTTTCGGGAATATTCATCCCTTAGAGGGCTTGCGCTCGGTATTGTATGAAGAAGAAGCGATCGCTATGTATGTAGCGTTAGAGGGTCTAAATCGCTTTATTCGAGCCGAACGCGAAGTTTTAGCCGAAGAAATAACCCCTCTCAAACATAAATATAAGATTTCTCTACCACCTACAGAGGCAAAACCTAAAGAAAAACCGATTGCTGTCACCGTTGCAACAATGCCCGAACTCACCGCCGAATTAGAGGCGATGACTTTTGATGGTGATGATGACCTAGATGAAATGCCAACTTTTCAATCATTGCGAGATGACTTGATCCCCGAAGACTCTTTTTTAAGCTTGGGTGTAGTTTCTTGGGAAATGGTGGGTTATCTGCGTATTGGCGCAATTCACCACCAAGTCGGACAACCGACTCAAGGGGGCGATGGATTGCCAGTAATTTTAATCCAAACATCCCGCCCCAAAGCCGTGACAATAATTACCGCTATTCAAGAAGCGGGTGGGCTTCAAGGCATTGGTTTTAATCCTGGCGCTGACCCTTTTGAAGGGGAACGTTACGATTTAGGAGTCTTAAAAACTGAAAACAGCGAAATGTTTTTGTTTGGCGAGTTTTTAGACCAAGATCCGGTTCACGTTGCGGCGCGAAAAAAATGGGACGAGCGGTGTAAAAATACTGGTGGTTATTGCGGTTTAATCATTGCTAGGGGATTAATGGGAGCTTCGCGGGGAAAGCCGCATTTAAAAGATATGATGGCGCTGTTTGAAGGAAAAAACCTCTTGCCTCAAGATTTAGGCATTGGGACGTTGCAACTAATGCCGCAATTTGAGTAATTTGGGGTAAATTAGACTTTGAGTAAAGTTTCGGGTAAATGATTGAGGACGCGCTCGAATGGTTTTGTGTCATTTAATCCCCGCGCTAGTATTAATGAACCCTGGATTTGTAAAATGGCATCTTCAGCCCTGTAAAGTGCTGTTTTTTCGTCTAAGCCAGCTTCGATTAAAACTTTAGCTAAAGTATCAATCCAAAGTTTTAATGCTTGCTGAATTTGGTTGTGAAATATATCATTAGATTCCCCCAGCACTAGCACAGCTAATATACAAGACTTTTGACCGCAACTATAAAGCTCGTTGACTTTTTTTGTCATTTCCTTAATTTTTGACAACCCTTGACGCTCTTTGTCGCCCAAGGGAGCGATAATATTTGCCGCCATCCAATCGTTGGTGTAATTGAGAACTACGGCAGCAATTTCTTCTTTTCCTTTGGGGAAATGATGGTAAAGACTAGCTTTGCCTAAACCTGTAGCTTCGGAAAGCCGCGTCAAAGTAGCACCTTCATAACCGTATCGTCGAAATACAGTTAATAGTTGAACGATCGTTTCGTTTTTAACCATTAGGTAAGCGTAATATTTACTTGCTATTGTACCGAACGCTTGTTAGAGTGGTTTGTACCGAACGATCGGTATAAAAAGTTTTGGAAAAAAGGCAATGCTGAAGCTGTACGACCTAAATTTATCAGGAAATTGCTATAAAGTTCGGCTGATGTTGTCTCTATTACGATTAGAGCATGAGCTTGTAGCTGTTAATTTGCAAGCAGGGGAACATAAGTCAAGCACGTTTTTAAAACTAAATCCATTTGGACAAGTACCAATTTTGATAGATGGAGACGTAATTATTCGCGATTCTCAAGCAATTTTGGTATATTTAGCGCGGCGCTACGGTGGTGAAGACTGGCTACCTGTAGAAGCAGAAGAAATGGCTAAAGTTGTGCAATGGTTATCGACAACAGCAAATGAAATTCAACAAGGGATTGCTGCTTCTAGATTGCATTTTATATTCAACGCCCCTATAGATTTAGAATTAGCTCAAAACAAAGCCTATAAAGTCCTACAAGTTATCAACGAAGCTTTGCAAGGGCAAAACTGGTTAGAATGCGCTCGCCCAACTATTGCGGATATTGCTTGTTTCCCTTACATAGCCCTAGCCGCCGATGGCAAAATTGTTTTGAAAGATTATCCTCATGTAATTGCTTGGATTAGCCGCATCAAGCAACTTCCCGGTTATATAAGTATGCCAGGTTTATAAATTACTCAAACAAACTTATTAGAGGATTAAGGAATGATTTACCATGCTGGAGAAATTGCAGTCCAAGCGCGTGTAGGTGTTCAAGCAGAAGCTGAAAGTTTAGCACAGGGAATGGGTGGGGCAATTATTAAACCAGCCATGCAAAATTTCTTAGCTAGTCAAAGATTAGCGATCGCCTGTACCATTGATGCTAATAATCGCGTTTGGGCTTCTTTGCTTACGGGTAAACTAGGATTTTTGCAAGCTGTAGCTGAACAAATAGTAAAAATTGATATTGACAGCGATGAGTTAAAAGAAAATTTACGCCTTAAAGATGAACTTGGTTTATTAGTCATCGATTTAGCCACCCGTAGACGGTTGCGGTTGAACGGTAAAGCTAAAGTACAGGATAAAAAGATTTATTTGCATACCCAGCAAGTATATTTCAATTGTCCTCAGTACATTCAAAAGCGAGAGATTAAAGCTACTACTAATCGAGGTAAGCCAAACATCCAAATTGGTGCAACGCTATCGCCTCAGCAGCAGCAATTTATCCAACAAGCCGATACATTTTTTATTGCTAGTTTTCACCCCCAAAGCGGCGCGGATGCGTCCCATCGTGGTGGCTATCCAGGCTTTGTGCGAGTTTTGCAAAAAGACGAGTTAGTTTTTCCCGATTATGCTGGCAATAATATGTTTAATACTTTGGGCAATTTGGTCGAAAATCCCCAAGCTGGACTATTATTTATAGATTTTGCAACGGGGGACACGCTTCAGCTTACAGGAAAAGCTGCGATCGCCTGGGATAGCCAAATAGCTCTAGAATTTGCTGGGGCTGAACGTTTGGTAGAATTTCAAATTGAGAAAGTAAAGTCTCTTTCTGCTACTACTCCCTGGCAATGGCAGTTTAAAGAATATTCTCCTTATTTACCCATGAAAACAAAACCGCTAACAGATTAAAATATGTATTGAATGCAATAAGGATTAAATACTAGATGCGGGTTGCGATCGTTGGGGCAGGGCTAGCAGGGCTGGCAAGTGCTGTAGAATTAGCAGATGCGGGCTGGAACGTAGAAATTTTTGAATCTCGTCCGTTTGTTGGCGGCAAAGTTGGCAGTTGGGTAGACACAGATGGCAATCATGTAGAGATGGGATTGCACGTCTTTTTTGGCAACTATTATCAACTATTTGACTTAATGAAAAAAGTGGGGGCGCTAGATAACTTGCGCTTAAAGCAACATACCCATACTTTTATTAACGAAGGCGGACGCATCGGCGAATTAGATTTTCGTTTCCTGACTGGTGCGCCCTTTAATGGTTTAAAGGCATTTTTTACTACTTCTCAACTATCTCTACTCGATAAAGCCCAAAATGCGATCGCACTCGGTACTAGCCCCATAGTTCGCGGTTTGGTAGACTTTGAAGGCGCAATGAAAACTATCCGCAATTTGGATAGCGTCAGCTTTGCTGATTGGTTTCGCCGCCAAGGAGGTAGTAACGGTAGTCTCAAGCGGATGTGGAATCCCATCGCTTACGCCCTCGGCTTTATCGATACCGAAAATATTTCTGCTCGTTGTATGCTAACAATTTTCTTGATGTTTGCAACTAAAAGCGAAGCTTCGGTATTGCGAATGCTAGAAGGTTCTCCCCACGAGTATTTGCTTAAACCAATTGTGGAATATTTGGAAGCTAGAGGGGTAAAAATCCATACTCGCCGCCGTGTTAGAGAAATTCAGTTTGCAGGGGAAGACGAACAAACAAAAGTTACGGGCTTAGTAATTGCTAAAGGCGAAACAGAAGAAACAGTTTTAGCGGATGCTTATCTATTTGCTGGCGATGTCCCAGGAATTCAGCGAGTTTTACCCCAACAATGGCGCAAATGGTCGGAGTTTGACAAAATTTACAAGTTAGATACCGTACCTGTTGCTACCGTACAGTTAAGATTTGATGGTTGGGTAACAGAGTTGCAAGATGCGACCGAACGAACTCAATTAGACCATGCTACAGGGATAGATAATTTACTTTATACGGCGGATGCTGACTTTTCTTGTTTTGCAGATTTAGCTTTAACTAGCCCCAGTGACTACTACATTCCTGGAAAAGGCTCGTTAATGCAACTGGTACTAACACCGGGAGATCCATTTATTAAACAAAGCAATGAAGAAATTGCCCAGCACGTTCTTAAGCAAGTCCACGCCTTATTTCCTTCATCGCGGGAATTAAATATGACTTGGTTTAGCGTTGTCAAACTCGCTCAGTCATTATACCGCGAAGCCCCTGGCATGGATGTGTATCGCCCAGCCCAAAAAACACCTATAAGTAATTTCTTTTTAGCAGGAAGTTACACGCAGCAAGACTATATCGATAGTATGGAAGGCGCAACCCTTTCTGGTCGTCAGGCAGCGAAAGTAATTTTGGCTAATGTAGTAGAAAATCCCCCGCAATTATCTACCGTAGCGTAGCTCAAAAAAATAATAGAGGAAAACTAGATGGCTGATTGGTTAGAGCATAGCGTACAGGTTGAAGTAGATGCTCCTATAGATTTAGTTTGGCAGCTATGGGCGGATTTGGAGCAGATGCCTTTATGGATGAAGTGGATTGATTCGGTAAAAGTTTTACCAGAAAATCCGCAGCTATCGCGCTGGAAGTTAAAAACAGGTAGTTTGGAATTTAGCTGGATGTCGCGCCTGACAAAAATTGTCCCTCACCAAATTATTGAGTGGGAATCGGTGGATGGGTTGCCCAATCGGGGCGCAATTCGCTTTTACGATCGCCCCAATAATAGTAGTATTGTCAAACTCTCTATTGCCTATGCGATTCCGGGAATTTTGGGCAAAATTATGGACAACCTATTTTTAGGTAAAGCCGTAGAATCGACGATTAAAGCCGATTTAGAACGTTTCCGCGATTACGCCGTGCAAGCAAAAGCTCAAAGAGTTGGGACGCATCCTTATTAAAGGCTAGTTTTTAAAAACTTTTATTTTGCTGTACGTTAGCATTGTTGCTGGTTTAGGCAATGATGTTATTTTTTAGTGGGTTTAAAACTAAAAATCACATTGTAGTAAAAAATACAACATAAAATTTTCTGCTGCAATGGGAGTAATTGAAGATAGTTTTTAATAACTCTGAATCTAGAAAATTCTCGGTCATATATTAACTATTTTTGTGGTTATTCATACCAACCATCCACTAGACAGATTTCTATGAAAAACTAAAATGACAAAATAGTTTTATTAAGATTTACAAAGCTATTTCATGTTTTGCGATCGTAGAAAATTGAAAAAGTGCTATGGGCGATGAGCGCATAGAGTTATTGGCAAATTTAGCAAGTAGCTTACCTCAAAAGTCTCCGGTGCTTCTCGTACCAACACCGCCCTTAGCTGAATGCGAAGTTTGCGTTATCGTCCCCGTTCGCAACGAAGCCCAAACCCTAAAAGCCACTCTTAGCGCCTTAACTTACCAAATCGACTTAAACGGAAATAAACTCAATTGGCGGCGTTGTGAAGTTATTTTATTAGCGAATAATTGCAGCGATAATTCCGCCGAAATTGCCCGTCATTTTGCCAGATGGCATCCTAAATTAGTTCTGCACGTAGTCGAAATAACTCTATCTCCGGCGGAGGCTTATATTGGCAAGGTGCGGCAAATTTTGATGGATGAAGCTTATCGTCGTTTGGTTTATTTAGGACGCAAGCAAGGAATAATTGCGTCAACCGATGGCGATTCACAAGTTAGACCGACTTGGGTTGCTGCAAACATCGCCGAAATTGCGGCGGGTGCGGATGCTGTAGGTGGGAGAATTTATACAACTAAAAGCGATCGCGCATCCTTAAATAACTACGCCAAAGCTTGCTATCTGCGCGAAGTTGGCTATCGTTTTTTAATTGCCGAATTAGAAGATTATATCGATCCCGACCCCTACGATCGCTTTCCTCGCCACTATCAACATTATGGTGCAAGCCTTGCCGTAACAGCCCAGATGTATCAACAAGCAGGACGCTTACCCGCAGTCCGAACCCCGGAAGATGTAGCTTTTTACCAAGCCTTATTGCGGGTAAACGCGCGTTTTTGTCACAGTCTCCTAGTAAAAGTTATTACTTCAGCAAGACAAACCGGACGCGCCACTTTAGGGTTAGCAAATCAATTAAATCAATGGACAACGATGGGTATTGACGGGCAACCGTTTTTAGTAGAACCTGTAAATGCGATCGCGCTTCGTTTGCAAGTGCGTCACCAATTGCGAATACTTTGGTCGGGAATTTTAGACGGTTATCAGCCAAATATAGCTCAAATAGCTCAAATGGCGGCAGATTTAGGGGTAAATGTTCAATAGTTAGCAAAAGAATTGACTCAACCCTATACTTTTAGTTTATTGTTTGAGAAAATCGAGCAACGCCAACAACAAGAAGGGATTTGGGCGCAAGTTGGCAAAAGGTAGAGATTAGACAAGCGATCGCCCAATTACGAATATATCTTGATGAATTAAGGAAAAAATGCGATCGCGTTTCTCAATATGACTCAATTAAGTTATCTAGTCCTTCTCCCCAAGATTTTCCTAATTTGCGGATTGAATTATTAATTCCTTCATAGCCGTGGGGAGCTACTAACATTTATAATTAATATTTAGGGCGTGTCATCGTGTCCGGTGTTTGCCATGACTGCAATTACTCTCAACCTTAAACCTTTTGTAGAACTGAGTGACGATCAGTTTTACCAACTATGTTTAAACCATCGGGAATTAAAATTTGAACGTACCGTCGATGGAGAGCTAGTAATTATGTCACCCGTAGGAGGTGAAGGAGGCAGCCGAGAAGCTGACTTAATAGCCGATTTAGTCTATTGGAACAGGCATTCACAACTTGGTAAAGTTTTTAGTTCTTCAACTTGCTTCAAACTCCCTAATGGTAGCGATCGCTCTCCCGATGCAGCTTGGATTGCTAAAGAAAACTGGGATCGACTTACAACTGAGCAACAGCAGAAGTTTCCGCCAATTTGTCCCGATTTTGTGATTGAATTGCGATCGCCAAGCGATGCCCTTGCAGCATTACAGCAAAAAATGCAGGAGTATCTTAGTAATGGTTTGCGTTTGGGGTGGTTAATTAATCCCCAAGATCGACAAATAGAAATATATCCAGCTAATCAACCTAAGCAGATTTTCAACTCTTTGCAACAGATTGATGGAGACGATGTTTTGCCAGGTTTTGTTCTTAATCTTTCGTCTTTTTGGGACTAATCTAGCAGCCAGTTAAATAATTCGCCGACAGTAAGCTCTAAATCTTTAGCAAAATCAGGTACTGGTAAACGTACCTCTAGGCGCTCGAAAACAGTTGTTGGTTTATCTGGTAAGTAAACAAACACCGATTGCTCTTTAGGAACTATTAGCCAACCCATCTGAGTTGAGTAATTTAGACAATGCAGAATATTTTTAGTAACTTTCGTTTGGCTTTGGTCGGGTGAAAGAATTTCTATCGTCCAATCTGGGGCTTTAGCAAAAATATTAGCAACTCTACCATTTTCTTGACGGGGGATTTGCTGCCAAGTAAATATAGAAATGTTTGGAACAAGCGATCGCTCTCCAAAAGTACAACGAATAAATAAACTTCCACTGGACGAGTAAAATTTGCCAACATTTCTGGTGTCAGCCGAAACCCCTGGGGATCGTCATCAATTAAATTAGTGATTTGCGAACGATAAGAGGCGATCGCTTTTTGTTTTAATTTCAGTACAAAACTAATATCTAATCGCCAGCTACTAAACCTCGTCTTATCCCAATTACCCCTTTGCTGTACATCCCAATCCCAGATTGGATACTCAACTTCACGCAAAGTCATCTTTAAGTTATTTATTGCCTTGCTAACCAATTGGAAACTAGCACGATGCTCGGGGTGAGGATCGCAGCGCAGAGGTAAAAATACAATCTCTGGGGCAATTTGCGCTAAATAACGTCAGTTCGGGATAAGAAAAGGAGGAGGCAAGTAAGCTGAAATGAAGTTAACGTATTCAGCGCCTCCATCTATGTCTAGTTTAGAAGCTTTATTTTGTGAGATTGATGATTTTTGCAC
>JAHHGY010000014.1 GCA_019359635.1 Chroococcus sp. CMT-3BRIN-NPC107 | reverse complement strand
GCTCAATTACAACAGAAGTTAACCCAGGTGCTAGAAACAATTACACCAGAAACGATTGCTTCTCTCACTTCTTATGATTTCATTCTTGAAGCTTTGTTTGGCGCAGCTTTATAAAGAATTGGTATAAAGTGTTGTTCTGCGGTAGTGATGAATAGTGCTACCCCAGAGGATTTTTTGAATCTTCCTGGTAGTGAAGTACGGCAAAAGTTTGATGAAATTCGGACAGGTATATTTAGAGCTATAGACTTTTTAAAAACTGACTTAAGTATTTTCTCCCTAAAACCTTTACCTATGGAGAATATCTTAACTGTTTTAGTATCGTTCTTTGCTTCATCTCAAAAACAACCGCCTCCTATTCCTCAAGAGCAATATGAAGTTATTAAAAAGTGGTTTTGGCGTGCGTGTTTTTCTCAGAGATATGCAAGAGGAGGGGCTAAGAGTACTGATATAGATTTAGGAGAAGTGCAGAAACTTAAAACTGGTAGGCCTCATAAGCTAGGAGAATATGATGTATCTTTAGACACTGATTTGTTTCTTAAAAATGTCTTTCGGATGTCTTCAGTTGTAACTAAAACGTTTATTCTCCTTTTGGCACAAGGTAAGCCTTTAAACTTTATTCAGGGTACAAATATATCCTTACAGCAAGTTTTATCTCAAGGCAATCGAAAAGAGTTCATCATATATTTCCTAAAGCCTACTTAGAGAGCTTCGGGAACAAGTATAAAGATGAACAAATTAGTTGCCTAGCCAATTTTTCAGTACTTGCCAGAAGCGATAACAACAAAATTAAAGCTCAACCACCTAGCAAATATAGGGCAGAAATGCCCACTGATAATCAAATTATGGACAAAATACTAATAACACATTTTTGCCCAGATAATGTATTTACAGATGATTATGAATGTTTTTTGACCTCCAGGGCTGAATTACTATTAAAGAAAGCTAAAGAACTATCACAAATTAGCTAGTGTACTAACATTGATGTTATTTGCTGTGTCAATTGATGTATTTACCGAACCTATACCCTCAATAGTAAACATAATAAACTTTTATCCGTTGTTGGAATCGGCGTTGAAAAACTAATTAGGGCGTTCGTAAGCTAGGTTTCCTAGAATATAAGTAGCACAAATAGAGCGATCGCTTCCTACCACCATTAAGGTAAATACTTTTGCTGCTAATTGCTCTAAGGTTGTGGCTGTAGCTTCAGCGTTACGAAAAGCTAAAAGTTCTGTGGATCTTGGATCTATCACAATAAAATCTGCTTCTTTCCCGACTTCAAAGTTGCCGATTTTGTCTTCTAACGCTAATGCTCTTGCGCCGCCCAAAGTAGCTAAAAACAAAGCCTGAAAAGGAGATAGTTTTTGTTTTCGCAGTTGAGCAACTTTGTAAGCTTCACCCGCCGTTTGCAGCAACGAAAAACTCGTCCCCGCGCCTACATCTGTACCTAAACCCAATTTAACGGGATGCTCTCTAGACTTGGCTTTTTCTAGTTTAAATAATCCGCTACCCAAAAACAAGTTAGAAGTTGGACAAAAGGCGATCGCACTTTTTGCTTCAGACAATCGCGCAAATTCCGCATCGGTTAAATGAACGCCATGAGCGAATATAGAGCGGTTTCTCACTAATCCCGCGCGATCATATACATTTAAATAACCCTCATTTTCGGGGAAAAGCTGCCCAACTAAAGCAATTTCGTCTATATTCTCGGATAAATGAGTATGCAAATAAACATCGGGAAACTCATCTAATAGTCTACTTGCGACTCTTAATTGTTCAACGCTGGAAGTTACGGCAAAACGAGGAGTTACAGCGTAAAGTAAACGCCCGTTTTTGTGCCATTTTTCAATTAATTGCTTGCTTTGTTGGTAAGAAGTTTCGGGAGTATCGACGAGAAAATCTGGTGCGTTTCTATCCATCATTACTTTACCAGAAATTGCCCGTAAGTTGCGACGATGAGCTTCAGTAAAAAAAGCCTCCACAGATTCAGGATAAACCGCCGCAAATACTAAGGCTGTGGTTGTACCATTTTTGAGTAGTTCATCAAGGAAAATTGCCGCCACTTTTTGAGCATAGGCAAATTCTTGAAACTTTCTTTCGGTGGGAAAGATATACTTATGCAACCATTCCAGCAGTTGTTCGCCGTAAGATGCGAGTACTTCTGTTTGCGGGAAATGAATATGAGTGTCGATAAACCCTGGCATAATCAGCATTCCAGGATAGGAAACTATTTCAATTCCTACATATTTAGCCTGTAAACTCCCATAATCTCTTAGTTCTTTGACTAAACCATTTTCGATAACTAACAAACCATCTGCAATATAACGAACGCTCTCTAGTTCGCTTGTATAAAATGGATCTTCTATAAAGTCCAAAAAGGAGCAACGAAAAGCTTTTAGCTGGGCTGACATCTGTTTAAAATTAGTTGCAGGTGAAGGGCAAAAGGTTTAGCTATTGCCCTTCACTTTTTTAGTTTGATTTTACAAGCGCAACTTTACTTATAGAGTTCTGTTGACAAGCGCAAAGCCAAAACTCCAGGAATTAATGCAACAAGCAGCGCTGCATAGATTTGGATGTCAGATATAGAAGACATGGTTTAAACCCTCGCATATGAACGGATTTCTCTTTTATAAATCGTTCCTTACTTTCGGCTACATTGCCTAATTAGAGGAATATCTTGTAACAAGTTGAAACAAAAAATGAATTTTTACTTGGGTATAGACTTCGGAACATCCGGCGCAAGAGCAGTTGTGATTGATGAAGCAAGTATTATTAGGGCAGAAGTTGAGCAATTTTTTGAAATAGCGCCGCCGGAATCTTGGATTGATATGTGGAAAAAGGCGTTATTTAACCTCATTGCACGGCTACCTTACGAGTTACGCGCCGAGATTAAAGCGATCGCAATCAATGGCACTTCCTCCACTGTAATGCTCTGCGATCAGCTAGGAAACGTTATAGATAAACCTTTGTTGTACAACGATGGGCGCGGAGTTGAGGTATTGGAAAAATTGCAGGCGATCGCACCTGCTAACAATATTGTCCTCAGCGCCACTTCTAGCCTCGCTAAACTGCTGTGGATGAGCAAACAACCCTTTTTTAATCAAGGGCGATATTTACTTCATCAAGCTGATTATTTGGCTTATTTATTGCACGGCAAATTAGGAATTAGCGACTATCACAACGCTTTAAAGCTGGGTTATGACGTAGAAAAGTTAACCTATCCAGCTTGGTTAACGAATTTAGCTGTAATGCCGTTATTGCCTCAAGTTTTAGCGCCTGGTAAGCCCATAGGAGAAGTTACGCCAGCCATTAATCAAACTTTGGGTTTGCGGAACGATTGCCTAGTTTGTGCAGGTACAACCGATAGCATTGCGGCATTTTTGGCTAGTGGAGCTAAAAATCCGGGGGAAGCGGTGACTTCTTTAGGCTCTACGCTGGTACTTAAACTACTAAGCCGCACTCGCGTAGAAAATGCAGAGTTGGGAATTTATAGCCATCGTTTGGGGGATTTATGGCTAACGGGTGGCGCTTCTAATACAGGTGGTGCGGTGTTGAGGCATTTTTTCACGGATACAGAGTTAGTAAGCCTCAGCAGCCAAATAGAGGCAGATACAACCAGCCTTGATTATTATCCCTTGTTAAAAATGGGCGATCGCTTTCCGATTAACGATCCTCTCTTACCACCGCGTCTAGAACCGCGCCCAGATAGCGATGTAGAGTTTTTACATGGTTTGCTAGAAAGTATTGCTCGAATTGAATCGCGGGGTTACGAACTATTGCAGCAATTAGGCGCAGATAAATTAACTTGCGTTTATACGGCGGGTGGTGGGGCAAAAAATGCTGTTTGGACAAGGATACGCGGATTCTATCTCCAAGTTCCAATGCTCTCTCCTATTCACACCGCCGCCGCTTATGGTACGGCATTATTAGCAAAAAACAATTAGTGTTGAGCTAATTGTTGCCTTAATTGACGAATTGCTGTGCTTGTATTGCGATCGTAGGCAATTTGTCTATATTTAATAACTAACTGTTGAATATCGAGTTCCGGAAAATATCGACTGTGAGCAGAGCGCAAATATTCTGTTTCTTGTAGCTGATAAATACCTAACCTATCTTGTCGAAATAGCCAAACTTCAGGAACTCGATAAGGTAAATAATCATCTATCTGCGTGTAACTTGTGACATCAATTTCTAGCACTAAATCCGGGGGAGGATCGACACGCCAATCAATACGTTCTTTGCCCGATGCTGCTTCCCAGTTGTCAATATAAAAACAGTAGTCTGGCTCAATTCCACTTTCGGCGGGAAGTTCCATTGTTACAGGTGTAAAAGAATCGTATTCCAGTTTGTTGAAATCAAGTAAAACTTTGATAATATCGGCAATAAGACTAGCATCCCGTCCATGTTTGGGAAGTGGAGACATTAGTAAAACTTCTCCAGTACGATACTTGATACGAGGAATGGAATTATCGCCGCGTTGCTGACATAATCTTTGGTAGTTTTCCCAAGTTGCAGGCATTCGCAACAAGCTACCAGGTGGTAAGTGGATTTTTTCAGGTGAAACGATCGCAAACATGGCGTTTCTTTGGTTATACCACCCCAATCATTACCTATTTTACTAAAATTAAAACCAGATAAACTTTAAGTAGTCTGTACTTACTGTGAATAAAGCATGACTACCTTACTAATTCAAAGCGAAAGCACTTTGCTATCGGTAATTCTTCCCGGAAGCGAATCGATGACGACAGAACAGTTTTATGAATTCTGTCAGGAAAATCGAGATTTACGCATTGAGCGTACCGCTAATGGAGAAGTAATTGTTATGCCGCCAGCTTTTTCAGATACAGGTAATCGTAACCTTAAAATTAGTCAACAACTGTCAAATTGGGCAGATAAAGAGGGTACAGGCGAAACTTTTGACTCTAGCGCAGGCTTTACCTTACCCAATGGTGCAATCCGCTCTCCCGATACCTCGTGGATTAAACTAGAACGCTGGAATGCGCTAACAGAACAGCAAAAAGCCTCTTTTGCGCCAATTTGTCCTGATTTTGCCATTGAATTGCGTTCTAAAAGCGATACTCTAAAAAACTTACAAGCCAAAATGCAGGAATATATAGATAATGGTGCATCCTTAGGTTGGTTAATTGATCGCCAAAATCAAAAAGTTTATATTTATCGTCCTAATCGGGAAGCAGAAATGTTAGATAATCCTAAATCCGTGAGCGGAGATCCAGAATTACCGGGGTTTGTGCTACAAATGGCGAAAATCTGGTAACTAATTTACTTTTTCTAATTGAGCAATTCTCGGATCGATGATTTTCTTTTGATTTAAGCTCGGAAATGCGATCGCTAATGATATCTTGCTCCCAGAACCTAAAATATGCGTAATCTCCCCAATGCCAAAACTTTTGTGTAAAATGCGATCGCCTACTTGCCAAATTTGATTTTTAGAGCTTGTAGTACGCGCACTTAAAGGCTGTTTTGTCGCTACCCGCGTTTCTTTTTTTGCTGTTATTAATTCCTCTGGTAACTCAGCCAAAAACTGCGATGGAACTGCGCTTTCCCGATTACCATACAAACGACGTTCGCGGGCGTGAGAAATATATAATCTTTCTTCAGCGCGAGTTATGCCAACGTAACACAATCGTCGTTCTTCTTCCAAAGATGCCGGATCGTTTAGCGAACGGAAATTAGGAAATAAACCTTGTTCTAATCCGACTAAAAATACTACTGGAAACTCTAGACCTTTAGAAGCGTGTAATGTTAGTAAAGAGACAGCAGTCTGTCCTTCTTTTAAGTTATCTAAGTCAGAAGTTAAAGCTGTACTTGCTAGAAAAGAGCCAAGATTTGGTTCTTCGGTTTCTTCTTCAAATTGACGTACCGCGTTATAAAGTTCTTGGACGTTTTGGAGACGATCTAAACTTTCATCTGTCCCTTGATTTTGTAAGTCTTTGACATAACCTGATTCTTCTAAAACCCCTTGCACAATCTCTGAGGGTGACGCTGTATCTACTTGGGCTTGCCAAGTGCTAATTATCCGCGCAAAATTATTTACGCCTTTTGCCGAACGCCCAGCTAAAGTATTTACAGAAGTTTCATCGCTTAATATTTCCCATAGTGGTAAACCTAGTTCTTGGGAAGCTTTAACGAGATTGTCTATAGTAGCTTTGCCAATTCCGCGCCGGGGAGTGTTGATTACTCGCAATAAACTTACCGTATCGGCAGGATTTGCGATCGCTCTCAAGTAGCCTAGTATATCTTTAATTTCTTTGCGATCGTAAAACTTCAAACCGCCCACAATTGTATAAGGAATCCCCCGCCGGACTAGCAATTCTTCAAAAGGACGCGATTGGGCGTTAGTTCGATACAAAACAGCAAAACTACCCCAGTGCATTTCTGAGTGTTTACTTTCTAAAGTCCTAATTTGATTGACTACAAAATCAGCTTCAACTGTTTCATCTTCTGCTCTATAAATATAGATTTCTTCTCCAGCACCCCTAGTAGGCTTGAGAACTTTATCAATGCGTTGGGTATTATTTGAAATGAGTTCGTTAGCCGCTTCTAAAATATTATCTCTAGAGCGATAATTTTCTTCTAACTTGACCATTGTACGCGTATCGTCATCGGGCAAACCATCGCCAAAATTGTTCTGAAACTCTAGCAAAATTGTAAAATCTGCCATGCGGAAACTGTATATAGATTGATCGGCATCGCCTACTACAAAAACTGAGCGGTTTTGCCAATTCCATTTACTTTTATCTGTTTCTCCATTCGTTACGAGTAGCCGAATTAGATCGTATTGAATCCTATTTGTATCTTGATATTCATCAACTAAAATATGTCTAAACTTTCTGTGCCAGTAACTTAATACCTGCTCGTTTTGCTCAAATAACTTAACTGGAATTAAGATCAAATCGTCAAAATCTAAAGCATTATTTTCTGCTAATTGATCTTGGTAATGACTATAAACTTCAGCAATCACCCGCCCGCGATAATTTGGCTGATCTTGTTCAAAATCTTGCGGTGTAATTCCTTGGTTTTTGGCGTTACTAATCGCATAGCGAACTGAACGAGGTTCAAACTTTTTGTCATCCAAGTTTAGCTTTGTAGTGACAATTTTTTTAACTAATCCTTGCGCGTCGGCTTCATCAAAAATAGAAAAATTCCGGTTCCACTTACGCCCTTTTTCATCTTGGTATTTCTCAATGTCGTAGCGCAAGATGCGAGACAAAAGGCTGTGAAACGTCCCCACCCAAAGGTTTTTGATATATTCTTTGTAAACGTGCGATCGCAATTGAACTTGTTGACTTGGTGGCAATTGCTCTAAAGGCTTACCATAGTTGGTAATAG
Source organism: Chroococcus sp. CMT-3BRIN-NPC107 (assembly GCA_019359635.1). Taxonomy (GTDB): domain Bacteria; phylum Cyanobacteriota; class Cyanobacteriia; order Cyanobacteriales; family Chroococcidiopsidaceae; genus Aliterella. Next base: position 52,135 of record JAHHGY010000014.1, on the reverse strand, counting down.
CCAATTGTTCGGCAAATAACTTTTGAATTCGATCTTTCATCTCCCGTGCGGCTTTGTTGGTAAAAGTAACCGCTAAGATATTTTCGGGATCTACTCGATGCTTCAAAATTAAATTAGAAATTCGATAAGTAAGCGCTCTAGTTTTGCCCGAACCCGCACCTGCAACTACCAATAAAGCACCGCAATAATGCTCTACTGATTGGCGTTGGCTGGGGTTAAGATGGCTGAAAAAATCTGTAGTTGTCATAATTATTATCTATAAAATGATTTAGTTTACAGGCTAAATAGCCTGTAATGATTTAGTTAAGCTGGGTGAAAGTAAAAAGCTGCGCCCAAAACTATATAAGTTGCCAGTAATAATGTTCCTTCTAGCCAATTAGATCGTCCATCTAAACTTATTAAGTTAGCAACCGTAACTGCAACTGCAACTGCAACTACTTCAAAGGGATTGAAATTTAGATCCATTGGTTGACCGATTACAACTCCAACTAAAACTAGAATAGGTGCAACCAAAAGCGCTACTAGCAAGCTAGATCCCATTGCTACTGAGACAGATAAATCCATATTATTTTTCATAGCAACGCCTACAGCCGTCACGTACTCAGCAGCACCGCCAACTAAAGGTAAAAGAATTACACCTGTAAATAATGGAGTCAAACCCAGTCCTTTTGTAGCTTCTTCCACCACACCTACAAAGATTTCTGATTCAAAAGCAACCGCCAAAGTAGCAACAACTAATACGCCAATCCAGAGTGTCAAGTTAGGTTTATGAGCGGGAGTCGCTACCGCGCCAGCTTGCGGTTCTGCTTCTAATTCTACCAATCCCACTTCATAAAGGTAGCTATGAGTTTTTAAGGAAAATAGCAGCGTTAAGGCATAAACGACAATTAATACTACCGCGACGGTAATGGAGAGATTGCGAATTGCCTCATTTTCAACTCCATTGGATGTATAAATTACCGTTGTCGGCAGAATAATCGCGGTAACAGCCAGCGTCATCGAAGAACCATTTACCCGCGCGACAATTGGCTGAAATTCTTGCTCTTTATAACGCAAGCCCCCCAGCAGCATAGACAGCCCCATTACCAACAACAGGTTGCTGATAATAGTTCCGGTAATACTTGCTTTAACGATGTCAACTAAGCCTGCTTTTAGGGCAACTAGAGCAATAATTAGCTCCGTCGCATTGCCAAATACGGCATTTAACAGCGCCCCAATAGATGAACCCGCCACAACGGCGACTTCTTCAGTTGCCGTACTCAACCATATCGCCAAAGGCACGATCGCAATTCCCGAAGTGATAAATACTGTCAGCGTACCCCAGTGCAAATACTCGGCAGCAATCGAAATTGGTACAAAGACGAGTAAACCGATAGAAAGAATTTTTTTGATGCCCATGAGCTTGTTTTGGCTCTAAACAGCGTACTTATCTATTTAACCCCGTGCGATCGCTTATTTCACACTACAACTTCTCTTTATCGGCGCTGCTTCCTATCATGTACTTACTTCCTTGACGCTTTCAGACAAAATATAGGTTTTTCTCATCTGTGCAATCCCCGATTATTGCTATCTATTCCTACTCCAAGCTGCTTCAAAATGCGAACCATTTTAAACATAAGCTGCAATCCAAAATCCTGTCGCTCCCGATTAGCAAGTGCCACAAGCGTCACTCTACTTTCGACTAGGCTAGAAAAGTGGAAGGCAGCAACAGAGTATCCAGAACCTTCGCCCACGTGTCCCCCTACTGTTCCATAGGGCGAGTCTAAACCCAAAAAAAGTCCCATCCCGTACCCCAAAAGACTCAATAAAGAATGCTTTCCTAAGATATGGACAGGACACAACATTTGCTCAACCATGAGGGGATTTAGAAGTTTTCCTGTAAATAGCGCATCCATCATTTTGGCAAGTTCTGGTGCAGTTGAGACAATAACACTATGCGCCACCCAACCCGGATGGTAAAAGCGAGCCACATCTTGAAGTTGATTTTCATTGAAAAAGTCGCTATATCCTGGTGTGAGTTCATTAACATCATCAAGAGTGCTAGGAACAAAAGTTTTCTGCAAAGAAAGAGGTTTAAAAATAACTTCTTGCAAAAGTTGCTGTATGGATAGACCTGTTACTGTTTCAAGCACACACCTCAGTAGCAAGTAACCAATGTTTGAATACGCCCACCCTTCACCAGGCATAAATTTTAGGCCTTCGGCTTTGGCGAAGTCAAGAAACGTTGCCACTGACCAAGGAGAATTGGGAGTTGCTTTCACCGCATCTCTGTAGATAGCCGTTTCGCTGTAGTCTGCAAGTCCACTGGTATGACTCAAAAGTTGTCGCAGTGTCATTGAGGTATCGAGAGAGAAATCAGGCAGGTAGGATTGCACAGAAGCATCAAGTTTAAGTTGTCCCTGGTCAACTAAACTCAGCAAAGCATAAGCTAGAAGGCTTTTGGTAATGCTGTAGATATAAAACTTAGCATCTTTTGGCAGCGATACTTCACGTTTGAGATCCTGGTATCCCACACTTGTTTCTAGAAAAGGTTGACCGTTGATATATACAGTGATCGCAGCACCAGGGGTTTCGGACTCATAAAGACTCTGCTCGACAATTAACTTAAGTTGCTCGTGCAAATTTTGATTCACAGTGAAGTGCCATTCAATTTGGAGCAGTTCAAGTCCCTATGTTAAAAGGTTCTTCCTAAAATTGCTTTCAACCACGCAGCACCAAACGACTGGTTTAAATATTAACAGTACTTTACTTTTAGAGATTTTGTGTAGGTCTGGAATATGCTTTAGTTCTTAGCATTCTTCAGAAGTTAATTTAGTTTTTCTTTAAGCAGGGTTCGCAGAAACGCTTTACCTAGTCAGGTTTTAATAGAGGTACAAATTTTCTAGCTCGTAATTTAACCAAATATATTTTTTAGCCAGACTACTGCCCGAATTCCGAGCAAAAACCACAAACAAATTACAATAATTGCAGCTACCCAATTTGTCGGCTTCCCCTCAGCCATAGCTGTAGCAGCTTTTTCTCTACATTCAGCCAATACTTGAGGCGGAACATTTTTATTACTAAAGCAATCCCTAAAGGAACCAAAATTAGATCGTCAAGATAACCAACGATCGGAATTACATCAGGAATTAAATCGATAGGACTAAAAGCATAGGCAACCACCGCCGCCGCCAGCAACCGCGCATACCAGGGAACGCGCGGATCTTTGCAAGCAATATAAATAGCATAGGTTTCTTGCTTGAGGAGCTTTAACTGTTGTTTCCATCTCTGCATCATAAGTAAAATACCCCCTTGCGGGGGTGAAATAGAGCGATTGCGATCTACGCAGCGCAAATGTGCGATCGCACATTTGCGACAATTTAAGCGCGATTATCCCACTCTTGGGCTGCATCAGTAACGGCTTGAGCTACGCTTTTTTCCCCTAGCATGGCTGCTTGCAGGTTTTCATAAATTGCCTTTTGCAAAACATTGATATTCTTCATCGCCGGAACTAATACTTCTGCTTTTGGCAATTCTCCAGCGCTAATTACCCGCGCCTTCTCCAAAGCATCCGCATTTGCAGCAACGGTTTTAAAGTAACTATCGTTAAGGGCGGCGGTTGTCGAAGGTAAAACATTAGCAGCTTTAGCAAAACTTAGCTGATTTTGATTATTGGTGACAAACAAGGCAAATTTAAGCGCATTATCTGGTTGTTCGGTATCGCGGGGAATCACTAAATTCATTACCGCCACGTTCTTTTTACCCGTTTCTCCGGTAATTTGCGGGGCTGTAGCAGATACTTTAGCAATTTGTGGGGCATTAGTTGCGATCGCTGTTAAAAATTCTCCTCCCGACGCTAACATCGCTGCCTCCCCAGATTGATACATCTCTATTCCATGTCTATGACCTTGGGTCAATACTTCTTTTGGTAGTAAACCATCTTTGTACAGATTTACCCAATAAGCAAAAGCAGCTTTCCCTTTAGGATTATTAAAAGCGGCTTTTCCTTGATCATCTACCAAAGTTACACCCATTTGCACTAAAGACTCCAATACTTCGGCGGAATCTTCGGCAACAAAAGTCGTAAACATGGCATATTTACCAGTTTTATCTTTAAGTTGTTTAGCTGCTTGTGCAAGTTCAGTGTAATTTGTCGGCGGACTACTCACCCCGGCTTGCTTCAACAAGTCAGTATTATAAATAGTTAGGCGTGTAGTTAAGTACCAAGGAATACCGAAGCTTTTACCCTCCAAGGTACTAGCTTGCCAAATATTCGGTAAATAAGTCGATAACACCTCTTTTGGTACTTTTGTATCCAAGTCTAGCCACGCATTGCGAGTTGCTAATTGCGAAGCAAAATCTGGGTTAAGATTCACCACATCCGGTGCAGTTTTGGCAGCTATTGCCGTTAAAATTTTGCTTTCCATTGCTGACCAAGGAACATCGACCCAGTTAATTTTGATACTAGGGTTTTCAGTTTCAAACGTACTAATCAAGTTTTGGAAATAACCTGTAAACTCTGGCTGTAACTGCATTGTCCAAAACTCAAGGGGCGGATTATTACTACTAGACTGCCGGACTTGTGTATTTATATTACCTGTATTACAGCTAACAACCCAGCTTAACATTAAGCCTATCAGGGCAAAAATTCCCAGCTTTTTCCAGGACTTGATTTTATTTTTTAACCTTTGTATTGTTGACATTTGTTATAACTTATGAATTGATTGAGGCAGTTAGACATTGGTGGGCTACATTTTCGTAGCAGGCATTAATATAAATATCTCATCTAGTTTAGTTATCAACCTTTAGACAATTGACAAAACTGTGGTTAATCGTTTTAAAAATTTATTGACAAAACGTAAAGTAGGCGTTGGTATTGAGCTTTCTCCTGAGAAAATCAATGTAGCGCAGTTAAGCAAGCAACGCCAAGGGTTCAAACTAGGTGCGTTGTCATCTTTTCCGGTTCCTGAAGGAATTTTTCAAGACGGACAAATTGTTAATTCTCCAGCACTAGCAGAATTAATCGTTTCAGCCCTAGCAGAAAGCAAAATCAAAGCCCAGCGTGTCGCAACGGCTGTACCAGGGAGAGAATCTTTAGTTAGACTCATTCCCTTACCTGCCGAACTTGACGATCGCGAACTTAGAGAAATGGTGCTAAATCACGAAGCAGGTTTGTACTTACCCTACCCCAGAGAAGAAGCCGACGTTGATTATCAGAAATTGGGATACTTTGTCGATGAAGACGGTATCGAAAAAGTCCAAGTGCTGCTAGTTGCCACGCGCAAAGAAATTACCGATACTTACGTGGATACTTTTGCTCAAGCAGGCTTAGAAGTAGACATTTTGGAAATTAATAGCTTTTCTTTGATTCGGACAATTCGCGAACAACTAAGGCAGTTTGCTCCTCAAGAAGCAGCCGTTTTAGTAGATATTGAATTTGACAATACAGAAATTGCGATTATTGTTGATGGAGTGCCGCAATTTTCTCGTACCGTACCCATCGGAACTTACCAGTTACAAGCGGCATTATTGCGAGCTACCAAATTACCCGCAACTAGAGACACGCGGATGCTACAGACAATTTCTATTCCTCATACCAAAAGCGATGAAGTTGAAGACTCTATTACATCTACCAATCCAGGGATGGCATCTTTGCTGAGAGTTTTAGGAGAGCTAACAGACGAATTACGCCGCTCTCTTGATTTCTACTTAAATCAAAATGGCAACTTGGAGATCGTGCAAATTTTATTGGCGGGGCCTGGAGGCGGAATTAACAACCTAGAGGAGTTTGTTCGCCAAAAGTTAAACCTACCCACAGCGCAAATAGATCCGGTGTCTGCTTTGTCGTTAGAAGTAAACGAAGACCAATTTAGCAAAGCTCAAAGACCAGGGTTAGGAATTGTACTTGGCTTAGGACTTAGAGAGGCGTGGGGCGATGTATAGTCTTGATGTCAATTTTATTAAAAGTCGCAAACCTGTAAAGACAGATACTGTTGCCAGAACTTTTAATACTTCCCAACTATCGGCGGGAGACATGACCCCTATTTACATAGGGTTAGGTGTAGGGTTAGCATCTTTAGCTTTGGTATCCGCCGGGTGGGTAATCTTGTCAGCCCAAAATTCCCGATTGACAACCGAAGTAGCTCAGTTAGACCAAACCCTGACAGCGCTGGGTATTCAAGAGCAAGAGATTGAAAAAGTAAAAGCGAACCTAGAGCAGATTAAGGGACAAAATAGAGCTTTAGCTACGGTATTTAATCAGATTAGACCTTGGTCAGCCATTTTGCAGGATATTCGCGATCGCATTCCTGCTAATGCTGTGCAAATTCAAAACATCAAGCAAATCACCCCCGTAGCGGTTGCCCCTGCCGCCTCTCCAACTCCTGCCGCCTCTCCAACTCCTGCCGCCACCCCAACCACGCCTCCGGTGGCTCCGATTCCAGTTGGTGGCATAGAAATTTCTGGGATTGCTCGCTCTTTTAACGATGTAAACGATTTGCTCTTGACTCTCAAGCAATCTTCTTTCTTGCAACCTACAGAAACTAGAATAATTACCGCCACATTAGTGGATAACCCCGTTCAATCTAGCGCTACCGGAGTTAAACTTCCCCAGGTAGTAAACTACACTATTCAATCAAATTTCAGCGATGCTGGTGCTACTCAGCTATTACGAGAGTTAGAGCGTAAAGGTTCCTTAGGTTTGGTAACAAGAATTCGCACACTGCAACAAAGAGGACTCATTCAACAATGACGTTTAGTGATGATTTTATTACGGTCGGCGAAGGGCAAGAATTGCCAGGGGCAGCTAACTACCCCATTTTGTTTGGCATCCAACTTACACCAAAAATTATCGGTATTTTGATTGCAGTAGCTCTCGGAGCCTTGGCTGCATACATTGCCAGTAGCTATGTAATGCCAGTATGGCAAAGGTATGGAGAACTAAGCGCAGAGCGCGATTTAAAACAGTCGCAAATTGCTCAAAAGCAAGCAAACCTCAAGCAAGGGGAAAAATTAAAAACTGATTTAGTTCAAGCCCAACAACAGCAAACAGAAATTTTATCTCTATTTGCCAATGAAAAAACCTTAGATACTCTACTGCTAGACATTAACCGCCTAGTAGAATCGGGTAACGTCAGCAATAGGGGAGTAGTTTCTAAGCTACAAAAATTTGAGCCAGCAAACCAAACAGCAGAAATAATCAACGATGGTTCTTTTGGCTCAGAAGTAAACGGCAAATTAAAACGCCGGATAATTAGTATTGCTCTTGCCGGAAATTACGAACAAACACAGTCGATATTACGCAATATGGAGCGCTTGCAACCATTATTAATTGTGAATGATTACGCCTCAGTTTTGCAGCAAGATCCCGTCGATCCTGCTACGGGACGCTTGCCTCCATCATCAATTAATACAACGTTCAAGGTGCAAGCTCTAATTCCAGCTAGTCCAGAAGAATCTGCTGCCGCCGTTGCTGCTGCCGCCGCTACTCCAAAATAGCTAATAAGCGATCGCACTTTGTGCAAGCAATCTAACGTAAACAGAACTATTTGCAATTGAATTTAAGTAATAGTTCTGTTTAATATTTCTTTGGACAAAATGATATTTTACATTGCTAAAGTAAGTAGGTCAAAAACTTACGTATATCTACTTAACAAAAATACCTTTTTAGATAAACATAGAGTGAAGTTATCCGTAAATTCTCGCTTGTGTATTTCCTGTGAATAAAGATAAGTTCTTGATAAAGTTTAATAGGTGAAAATTATAAAAACATTCTGAAAAAAGGTAGCATAGTAATTTTTGAATAGCCGCCAGTGAAATTAGTATTTAATGATAAATTGAGGAATTAAATCTAAATAAATAACTAAATTTGGCATTTTTAGTTCAATTTTCAAGTAAGAAATATCTATATTTAATAAATTAGTGAAGAGTGAAAACGTGAAAAATCCTTGGGTTAATAGCAGTGTAATAGTTGCGAGTGCAACAGTTGTGTTGATGGCTGCCCATCCGGGGTTTGCCCAAATCGCCAAAGTAACAAACGTTCAACTAAATCAGACAAATAGTGGCTTGAATTTAGTTGTAGAAACTTCTACAGGCAAGCGTCCACAAGTGTTTACCAGTAAGCGAGGAAATAGTTTTGTTGCAGACATTGTAAATACGCAATTACAGCTAGCTCAAGGAGATACTTTTCGGCAAATAAACCCTGCCCCAGGAGTCGCTTCAGTAATAATTAATCAGCTAGACACCAATAGTATTCGGATTGTGGTTACAGGTAGCAATAGCGCTCCCAACGGTCAAATTAGCGATCGCACAGATAAAGGATTTACACTAAATTTGGTTCCAGGAGCAACTAGCAACCCTACTCCAGGAGCCAGCCCCACCCGAAACACCATAGCGCAAACCCCAAAACAGGGCGAAGTAATGGTTCCAAACCCCAACATTACCATTGATGGAGCGCCTGTCCCAGGGGGAGTTGCACCAGTATTACCTAGAGCCGTTGCCCCACCAGTAGGCGATATTGCCATATCTAATACTGATTCTTCGGCGGCACAGATTGATTTAGGTACTACGGAGCGCGTTCCGCGTTTGGTATTAAGAGAAGCACCAGTTCGAGAAGTTCTGGCATTACTCGCCCGTGCCGCCGGACTAAACCTGGCTTTTAGCGCTGCCGCCGCCACCGGACAACCAAACCAACCTGCCGATGCTGCCGCCGCCGGGGAAGGGCCGAGAATTTCTTTAGATATCGAAAATGAATCGGTACAAGACGTTTTTAACTACGTTTTGCGCTTAAGTGGATTGCAAGCAAATCGTGACGGGCGGACGATTTTTGTAGGCACAAGACTACCCAACCAAGCCCGCGACTTAGTAGTACGTAGCTTTAGGCTCAATCAGGTTACAGTAGGCGTAGCCTTGAATTTTTTAGTAGGCATGGGCGCAGAAAGTGCTGTAAGTAGAGAAAGGACAATTACCAGCGTTAATGCCGTACCCGTAGGTGGTTCTGCAACTCCCGCCACTCAAACCCAAACCAGTACAGAAACCAGAATTGAACTGCAACGCATAGAATTTCAAGACTCCACACCACTACTAAGAGGGTTGCAGGCTCTAGGAGACGAGCGGACTAATTCTGTCACCTTAATTGGTACGCCCAAGCAAATTGATGTGGCAACCTCTCAATTAGTGCAACTAGATTCTCGCCGTCGTCAAGTAGCAATGAATGTCAAAATTGTAGACGTGAATCTTTTGGCGACAGAAGACTTTAATAATAGCTTTTCCTTTGGTATTGGTGATAACTTCTTTTCCAATGCTGGAGGTTCGGCAAGTGTAAATATTGGAGGATTTAGACCGCCCAATTCTGCAGAAGTGCAAAATAGTTTGACAAGTCCAGCGACAATTATTAACCCAATTACAGGCGCACCCTTTTTAGATCCAAATAGCAGTGTGGGAATTTTGGGAACCACCCCAGGGACAGTACTTATCGACCCAAACGGTAATATTAATACAATTCAAGATCGTAGCACTGGGCAATTTTTGACACCTATTGCTCCTATAGGCGCAGACGGCAGCCCTCTAACACCAGGTTTTTCAGCCATAACGCCCGCAACCGATAATATTATCACGCAGACGCTGGTAGACGGTAATATCGTTACAACTGCGACCCGAGGTACAGTAGGCACTGCTACCGCATCCTTACCAACTTTGTTTCAGTTTCCGAAAAAATTTCTTTCCTCGTTGCAAGCTCAAGTTGTCAATGGCAATGCTAAAATTTTAACCGACCCAACTTTAATTGTTCAAGAAGGTCAAACAGCAAACGTCAATTTAACTCAGGAAGTAGTAGGAAATATTACGAGAACTATTACGGATAATGCTGGGGGTTCAAGAGAGACATTAACCGTTGACAAAGAAAATGTTGGTTTGACTTTAAATGTGCGAATCGAGCGGATTGACGATAATGGATTTGTTTCTTTGTCGGTCGCGCCTGTTGTCCGCGCTCCCCAAGCACCAGCACAAACACCAAACGGACAAATATTTTTAGTTTCAGAGCGGAGTCTTAATTCTGGATTGATTCGTCTGCGGGATAACCAAACTTTGATTTTGTCAGGAATTATTCAAGATAGCGATCGCACCACCGTCTCTAAAGTACCAATTTTGGGTGATATCCCTATATTAGGGGCATTATTTAGAAGCACCAATAGACAAAATCAACGCCAAGAAGTAATTGTATTGCTCACTCCTCAAATTCTCGATGATAGCGAGCGCAGTACAGCTAGTTTTGGTAGTTATAATCCCGGTGCGGATGCTCGTCAGTTGCTAGAGCGTAATCGATCCGGTCAGTCGCCTGCTAGTAAAAATTTGAAAGGGCAAAACGTTAAATTCAAAAACTAATAGCAGTCTAAAAAAGAGCAGGAGAATTGCTTTCTCTGCTCTTTTATTTGCATCCCAAACTCTCTCTAGTTGCGATTTCCGTAAGGGGATTTGTCCCTGTGGCGCGATCGCACAACAAGTTTACCTGATACCTATCGATTAACGCATCGGTAAAGTCTGCACCCGTAATATCAGCATCAAAAAACCGAGAACGAGTTAGAGTTGCGCCTGTAAAATTAGCATTCTTTAAGTTGGCGTTATCTAGCGTTACCCGATCTACCAAAGCACCGGAAAGGTTTGCCCCTTCTAAGTTTGCTCCAAGTAAAACTCCTTTAGTCATAATTGCATTAGTCAAGTCTGCACCCTGAAAATTTGCCCCCCGCATCTCTGCGGCGACAAATACCCCACCAGCTAAATTGATATGAGAAAAATCGCGATTTTGTAAATTGGTATTGTTGTAGTTAATTGTATTATCTTGGGCTAAAGCTGGTTTTGCCCCTATTAGTACCCATAACCAAGCAAGACTTAAAATTAAAATTAGACTAAGTGAACGTAATAAAGCTTTTTTTAAAGCAAGGAATTTAAAAGCATCCCTAGAAAATATAAGTTTGGTTAATAACATAACTAATCTTGCCAATCTTTACCTAAACGCAGGGTTAAATAAGAATCAAGATCCCCGGTAGCTGCTACTTCAACTTTACCTAAGCCTAAAACTTTTTGCAGCCCTGTAGCCGCAGTCAAGTCGCCTCGCTGGGCGACAATTTCTGTTTGCGCTAATGGATCTGACCAATCAGAACTTACATAAACATTTTCAAAACCTTGAGCTTTGAGCTTATCTACAACGCTACTGCTTAAACTAGGTTGACCGGAAGCATTTTGAACGGCAATTTTTAAACTAGCAAGCGATCGCTCTTTGGGGGTACTAAATACTTTTGCTCCAAAATACTCGCTCATAACTCGATCTTGCCCGCCAGGATCGAGCCAATAACTACTAGGATCTAGACTAAGCGTACTAAGATTTCCTGGTAACAGCACCATTTGCAGATTTTGAGCATCTACTTTCGCGCCAAAATTGGCTAAAGCCAGCATTTCCTCTGGGCTAAGATTAGTATCGACATAATTTTGGACAATGCTAACAATTTGCGGCAATCGAGCAATAATTGCTGGATTTGTCAGCCGATTTTTGAGAGCTTTAATTAGTAATTGCTGCCTTTGGATGCGTCCCAAGTCGCCATTTTTGTTTTCTTGGAATCGAGCAAATTGTTGAGCCTCATCGCCATTTAAAGTCTGCCATCCGCTTTCAAGAGCGATCGCTAACTTTTGACTATTATCTCGATAAAACATTGGTTGCGGAACAAATAATTCTATTCCACCCAACGCATTGACTAATTCTCGCAATCCATCTGGGCGGAGGCGCAGGTAGCGGTCAATGGGTACGTTATTTAAACTTTTACTTACTACCCGCGTGGCTGTAGCTGCACCACTAGCATTTGCCAAAGATATTTTTTCTAAGCCAATTTCTGGCAAGACTACCATGCTTGAGCGGGGAATCGATAAGACTTTAATTAGTTGAGAGTTTGGGTTGACCCGCAATAATAAAATAGTATCGCTGCTGGCAGTCATATCTAAAAACGATCCATCGCCTTTGCGAGCCACAGGATCGATGCCCAAAACTAAAATATTTACTGGTTGGGCTACTTGATAAGAGGAGTTGGCAAAGGGTACTTTATTGCCTGATTTTTTTAATAACTCTGCCAATTGTTGTTCTTGACTTAAGGGCGGGCGATCGCTCCATAAAGGAGTTAGTAAAGCAACATTACCTCCTAGCAACACAAAAAAGGTAATTAAACACGTCCAAGATAGCAACGGATTTTTGCGCCAAGTTACTAACAAACGATAGCGCCACGTTTCCATAATGCGTTTAACTACTTGACGATCGAGGTGACGCGATGAATTATTTGTTCTTTGGACTCCCTTAACCACAACTATTCTCCCTAAATTCAATCGCACTACAGGTATAGTAATGCAAGCTGTTAATATTGCCACTGGTAAAGTAAACTATCCTTGCAAATTGTGGCGGTAAATTAATTATGACTAGCTCTTTGATACCTGTAATTTTAGCTGGCGGTAAAGGCGAACGTTTTTGGCCTCTCAGCCGCAAGCATCGTCCCAAGCAATTTTTAAGTTTGGATGGTAGTGGTAAAAGCTTGCTTCAAGCCACCGCCGAGCGCTTGTTACCCCTTGCTGGTGGTTGGGATAAGTTGCTGGTCGTAACTTCTATTGCCTTAGCTGAGGGGGTGATAGACCAACTCCCACAGTTACCTAGAGAAAACATCCTCGCCGAACCTGAAGGCAAAGATACCGCACCCGCCGTTACTTGGACTACTTTAGAAATTGCTCGTCGCTACGGTGAAGATTCAGTGGTTGGCTTTTTTCCTGCCGATCCTTGGATTGAAGATCCGGTTAGTTTTCAACAAACTCTACGAGCGGCGGTAGAGTTAGCAGCGACAGAAAATGCGATCGCAACTTTAGGGGTAAAGCCAAGTTACGCTTCTACAGGCTACGGTTACATCGAACAAGGAGAACAAACCGGGACTTTTGGCGGTTTACCAGTCTATCGCGTCAATCGTTTTACTGAAAAACCCGATCGCCAAACTGCCGAATCATTTATTGCTACCGGGCGCTATAGCTGGAATAGCGGGATGTTTATTTTTAGGGCTGGAGTCGTGCTGCAAGAACTCTATACCCACGCTCCTGAAATTATCCAACCCTTAGCAGCCCAAGGAGTGGCAGCTTACGCCAGCTTACCCAAGATTAGTATTGACTACGCCTTGATGGAAAAAACCAATCTAGCTTATGTATTACCTGTAGACTTTGCTTGGGACGATTTGGGCGATTGGAATGCCATTGAGCGGTTGTTAAAAACAGATGCGCCTAACGTAGAAGTAGCGAATCATGTCGGCTTAGATACTACCGGATCTTTGCTTTATGCCACCGATGAAGCTGAAGTAATAGTTACTATTGGGTTAGAGGATGTGGTGGTAGTGCGCGATCGCAATGTAACTTTGATTGTGAAAAAAGACCGTACTCAAGAAATTAAACAAGTCTTAAAAATCCTTCAAGAGCGTCCAGAATTTAGAGATTTACTATAACTTTCTCAAAAATAAACTTTCAGACAGAGGTACTAAAGCAGGTTTTTGAGCTACAACCAAACAATCTTGAAAGGGCGATCGCGCAGTTTGGGCAATTCTGCTAAAAAGACGCTTATATAAGCCTCGTTTGCATCTCAAATTACTTGCTGTATAACCATAGTAAGTTCTACTCTAAACTTACGATCTTTTTGTTTTCCCAACTATTGTTCCCCTTATTTAATTCAACTTGTGTTTTTAACTCAAACGACTTCCCGTCAACGCGAAATTATTGAAGTTGTCCTCCGCAATGGGTGGGACTATATGCGTCGCCTCTTAACTGGCGGCAAAGCGGATGAGCCCCAGTTGCCAACTCCTGCCGTACTGCGGAATATTTTGGTAGACCTAGGTCCCGTATATGTCAAGCTCGGTCAATTGTTGAGTACGCGCCCAGACTTATTGCCCGCAGCTTATATTGACGAACTATCAACGCTACAAGACGAAGTACCCCCCGTACCTTGGGCAGACATTGAAGTGCTATTGCGGCAACAACTGATCCGACCAATGGACGAAACTTTTTCTAGTTTTAGTGCGATTCCAGTGGCGGCGGGTTCGATTGCTCAAACTCATCGCGCTACTTTAGTAGATGGTCGAGAAGTTGCTGTTAAAGTGCAGCGTCCGGGAATCGACCTTACCATTGCTCAAGATATTTCGCTAATTCGCGGGATTGCCGACTTGGTTGCTCGGACTGAATTTGGGCAAAGTTATGAGGTGGATTCTCTAGCCGAAGAATTTACTACCGCCTTGCAAGCAGAGTTAGATTTTAAGCGCGAAGCTAGTTTTACAGATCAACTGCGGCATAATTTGGCAGATAGTCCCTGGTTTGACTCCAAACGCTTGGTTGTAGCCGAAATTTTTTGGCATCTAACCACAGAAAAAATTATGGTGATGGAGTGGTTAGATGGAGGCCCTTTACTAACTGCTACCCTAAATAGCGATCGCGATGGTCTTGATTCTAGTATCGAACGCGGACAAATTACTTCTTTGCTGTTTCGTGCCTTTTTTCAGCAAGTATATATTGACGGCTTTTTTCACGCCGACCCCCATCCAGGAAATTTATTTTATCTCAAAGATGGGCGCGTAGCTTTGTTAGATTGTGGGATGGTCGGCAGGTTAGATCCGCGCACCCAACAGATTTTAACTGAGATGTTGCTGGCAATTGTCGATCTTGATGCTCAAAGATGCAGCCAACTAACATTGCAGTTAGCCGATTCTGCTCAACCTGTAATTTTGTCGCGCTTAGAAAATGACTACGACCGGATGCTGCGGAAATACTACAATTTGAGTTTGTCGCAACTCAATTTTAGTCAAGTATTTTATGAGGTTTTACAAGTTGCTCGTAATAACAAAATTCGCCTACCTGGTAATTTAGGATTGTACGCAAAAACCTTAGCCAATTTAGAAGGTGTTACTCGTAAATTTAACCCAGAAGTTAATTTATTAGATGAGATTAAACCACTAATTACAGATTTATTTAGAAGGCAATTGTTAGGTGCAAACCCCCTTCAATCGCTGTTAAGAACTGCTTTAGATATTAAAAGTTTGTCTCTCCAATCGCCGCGACACATAGAGTTACTGTTAGACAGAGTAACTTCTGAAACTTTGCAGTGGAACTTGTCACTGCGCGGGCTTGATGGGCTGCGTGCGAGTGTAGATGATTCTGCCAATCGTTTATCTTTTAGTATTTTGGTAGGTTCGCTAATTATGGGGGCAGCAATTATTTCTAGTAAAGCTCAAACAAGCGATTTATCTTTGCCTAGTAGTGTCTTATTTGCTGCGGCTAGTTTGTTAGGATTATGGTTGATTTTCAGTATTATGCGTTCTGGTGGTTTAAAGAACTCTAAATAGGAAAATTAAAATTAAACAGCTAATAGGCAATTATTAGATTCTAGTAATTGTCTTTTATTTTTATAGCAATATATAAAGATGTCAACTAAAAAAAACATCGAAATTTTTGCTGCATAACTGTATACCTACATGAATAGGTATAATATTTACTTAGTACACGAACCTTAGCTAGAGTATAGCTTGATTACGCAAGACGAATAATGTCAATAAAGTAATTGAGAAGCCCTCTAGCGCGATCGCGGTAGAAACTATAATAAAGCTCCGAAATGCTTTGAAAATCAGTATTTAGAGCAATTTGTGACCTATAAGACTTGCAAGTGAGGAGAAGTGGTGAGACAAATATTTAATAGCTTTTGTTTAGCTAGTACCGTAATCGTATTTATAAATCAGTCTGCTAAAGCCGAGGAGGGAGAAACTAATTATCTTGAAGGCACTGCTAGCAATCCCCAAGTTAAACTTGAGGGGAGCAAATCTTGGCAAAAAATCAAACAAATTCAGGCATCAACCATAGCTCAAGCTCAACCACCTGCAACTGTACCAGGTTTTCCCCAAAATTTGCGACTTCCTAATCCAAGCCCTCCGGCAACTGCGCCAGGTTTTCCCCAAAATTTGCGATCGCCCCAAAACCCCCAGGTCACGCCGTCAGCTACTCCCCCACTAAGTAAGCTTAACCCCAGCCCAAATCCGTTACAATTTCCAACTAAGCCCGAAGAAGTGCGGCTTGAAGCAGCAGAAGCAATTAGCTTGCAACAGGCATTGGATTTAGCGCGGCGCAACAACCGACAATTGCAAGTGGCAATACTTACTCTAGAGCGCAGTCGTGCCAACGTGCGCGAAGCTCAAGCAGAAGAATACCCAACTTTAAGCATCCAAGGGGGATTAACCAGTAGAGGAAGTAATGTATTTAGCGATGTCAGTAGTTCGACTGGAAGTAGCAATCAACTAAGTCAATTAATCAACCAAAATAACAGTGTTAGTAACGCCTCTAGCAATGTCAATAGTTCGACTGAAAGTGGCAACACTCAAATAAATCAATCGGTCGACCAAAGTATTAGTAATAGCGGTAATAACAGTGACAGTAATGTTAATAGTTCAACTGGAAGTAGCAACACTCAAATAAATCAATCGGTCAACCAAAGTAGTAACAGTAACAATATTATCTCTAGCAATAGCAGTGGTGGTAGTTCCACGGCATTAACTGGAACTATACAACTAAGCTATAACGTCTATACCGCAGGTGCTAGAACTGCCCGTATCCGCGCCGCCGAAGAACAACTACGCTTTGACCAACTAGACGTTGAACGCTTAACCGAACAACTGCGTTTGGATGTATCTAACGATTACTATGACTTGCAAGCCGCCGACGAACAAGTACGAATTAATAGAGCCGCCGTTGCTAACGCCGAAGCAAGTTTGCGCGATGCTCAAGCGCGAGAACAAGCTGGAGTAGGAACTCGATTTGATGTCTTGCAATCGCAAGTACAACTTGCCAATGCCAATCAAGATTTGACAAACTCCTTAAGCCAACAGCAAGTTGCTCGTCGCCAGTTGGTCAACCGTTTGAGTTTAGCTCAAGCCGCCAATGCGATCGCCTCAGATCCTGTAGAAATAGCTGGAGTTTGGAACTTATCGTTAGAAGAAAGCATTATTGCAGCTTTTCAAAACCGTGCAGAGCTACAACAACAGTTAGTACAGCGTAATATTAGCGAACAAAATCGGCGGATTGCGCTGGCGAGTATTAGACCAAGAGTGGGCGTTAGTAGTAGCTACAACCTCCGCGATACTTTTAATGATGATGCAAGCTTTGGCGATGATTATTCCTTGGGCGCAAATGTAACTTGGAATTTGTATGATGGCGGTGCAGCAAGAGCTAGTGCTAGAGCGCAAGAAGCAAATATTGCGATCGCCGAAACAAATTTTGCCGATACTCGCAACCAAGTAAGGTTTGAAGTAGAAGAAGCTTATAGTAATTTGCAATCTAATTTGGCAAACATTCAAACTGCCTCCGTTGGTTTAGAGCAAGCTAGGGAAGCTTTGCGGCTAGCAAGATTACGCTTCCAAGCTGGGGTAGGTATTCAAACAGAAGTCATTGATGCGGAAGATAATTTAACCCAAGCAGAAGGTAATCGAGTTACAGCTATCATAAACTACAACCGAGCTTTGGCAAGTTTGACTAGAGCAATTAGTAGTAGTTTCTCTCAATAATTTGCTGAAGGCAAAACAAGAAATTCTCATCTAGAAGTTCTCTGCTTATCTCTATCAGGATGCTTTAATGTCATAATTCCTGTAGAGATCGAATATTTTATCTAAAGTTGGTTGAGGCGTTTTTGTGCCGAATCGGAATTATTGGCTATCATTACTGGTTATTTTTGGCTCGTGGGGAGTAAGCTTACCTGCTAAAAGTCAAGCACTTGTTCCTTATACCGTGCAACTCAATAGTACAGAACTAGAAAAGCAAGGCTTAGGTTTAGCACAAGAAGCGGCGCAGTTAGCACAGTTTCAACAGTACGAACTAGCTTTACCACGAGCTAGGTTAGCAACCCAATTAGCACCCAAAAGTTACCAATCGTGGCTTTTATTAGGTGGTTTGTACCTGCAAACTAATAAGTTCAAGGAAGCGATCGCGCCTCTACAACAAGCCCGGACTCTAGATCCCAAAAATCCGGCAATTTTGTTTGCTTTGGGTTCGGCAAATTTTGGTCAAGAACAATACCAAGCAGCCGTTGATAATATCATTGCTGGCTTAAAGCTCAAACCCAACGATCCAGAAGCTTTGTTCGATTTGGGTAATTCTTACTACAAGCTCAATCGCTTACCAGAGGCGATTTCTCAATACGATAAAGCTGTGGCTGGCAATCAAAAGTTTTGGCCAGCAATTAATAATATCGGTTTGATTAAGTACGAGCAAGGAGATACTAAGGGGGCGATCGCCTCTTGGCAAAACGCTTTAAAAATCGACAAACAAGCTGCCGAACCTCAACTTGCTATAGCTGTAGCTCTTTACGCCCAAGGCGAACAGCAGCGAGGTTTAGCCGCCGGAGTAGCTGCCTTAAAAATAGACAGTCGTTACGGCGATTTGGAGTTTCTCAAACAAAACCTGTGGGGAACTCGCTTGCTCAACGATACAAGAAAATTGCTGGCTTCTCCCCGCATTCGTTCTACTTTGCAAGAACTCCCCACACCACAAGCCAATCCTACCCCTACACCGCAATAATTAGTAGCAAGTCTATAAATTTATGGGCTTGCTATTAACAAAATTTGCAGCAAGTAAGCATTTCGAGCTTGATAATTGGTAATGAAAGAAGGCGAGATGAAAATTTCGTCTTTTTCTAAAACCACCCTTGAAAATTATTACACTTTCAGCAACTTCCCAAATTGAAAATATAAGCTATATTCAATTAGTCTTGATTGGCTATACAGTCAAGTAGGCATTCTCATACCAGCAGCATAAAGAACTCTTAATAACTCAAAAAATAAGCCAAAGCAAATTATTTTGACTATAATTATTATGTTTTATTAACAAAAAAATATGAATGAAGCAAATATATCATTAGTCGAATACGAAGACAGAGATCCAGAAACAGGGAGCTATATTGTCAAAAAAATAGCAAGCGGAGAAGTATTACTCGTACCCGCTATTTCTAGCATATATATTTTGACGTTAGAAAAAGGGCAGCCCTTATTATTAATTCAACTGCCCGCAGGAAACCCTGAAGGCTATTTAATAGCACCGATTTAAGAAGTACCGCCTAAAATTTTGTAGAATAAGGCGGTACTTCTTAATAAGTATCCGCCGCTTTAGATTTATTTTGTTTGCGCCACCAACGATCTAAAGAAAAAATATTATATTGGCACGTTGCCAGCAAAATAAATAGCACGATACCGTAAACAAGTTGGCTTCCGGCGGCTTGCCAATTTTGTACCGATGTTACTCCCATCATTAGCATCACCATTAAGGCAAAAGTTACCACCAATGCTAGGCGGGTTGCGAGTCCTAGAGTAATTAAAATGCCTACAACTAATTCAATAATTGGCACTAAAAAGGCATTAATGCGTACTAAAGGTTCGGGGAAATACGAACCGTCTAAAGTTTTAACGGTTTCTTCGACAAAGCCGGGAATATTGCCGATACGGGTAAAGCCATGATTGAAAAAATTAACACCAAGGAGCAATCGCAAGAATAAGTGAGCTAGAGCGAGATCATTGGGTTTGAAAACAGTATTTGTTTTGTCTAGCATAAATCAAGTCTCCAATAGTAATTATTGATGCTTGTTTGATGTTTTAATAGCCGCTGTTTCGAGGAGGCGATGGGAAGCTAAAATTGACCGTACCGGGCGATCGCCTAATAAATAAGTTTGCAGCCAAGAAATTAACACAACTAATCGATTCCGCAATCCGGGCAAATACACTAAATGAACTCCAAGCCACATTGCCCAAGCGAGGATTCCTGTAAGTTTCCATTTGCCAATTAAGCCAACTCCTGAATAACAACCAACGATCGCTAATCTTCCTTTATTAAAATAGCGAAAGGGTTTGAGTTTTTGACCTCGCATTTGCCTAGTAATATTTTGAGCTACGGCAATACCTTGCTGGAGAGCAACAGGTGCAACACCACTTAAGGGTTTAACTAAATGTTCGACATAAGCCGCATCGCCTATTGCGTATACATTTGGGTAAGTGAGAGATTGGAGAGTTGCCTTGACACACAATTTACCTTTTGTTGCTGTTATTAGCTCCTGTGATGAGTTAGGAATTGCGGCTTCCAAGCCCGCCGTCCAAATAACTGTGGCGGTAGAAATTTTTTGCCCATTACTGAGGTAAACTTCTTGCGCCGAAATCTGTTTGACGCGCGTTTCTAGACGAATATCAACCCCTAGTTTTTGTAGATACTTTTGGGCAGCGCCACCAAGTTTAGCCGGAAATTCTTTAAGTAAGCGATCGCTCGATTGCAATAAAATTAGCTTAACTTCGCGCCAGTTTAAGCTAGGATATTCGCGGCGAATGCGACTGCGTACTAATTCTACAAAAGCCCCAACTATTTCTACTCCCGTTGCCCCACCGCCCACAATCGCAAAAGTAAGTAAGTGTTGGCGATGTTCGGGTTCAAGGCAAGAAGCGGCTTCAAAACAAGAAAAAATGCGATCGCGCAGCGTCACAGCTTGCTCTAGAGTCCGCATAGGCAACGCAAATTCTGCCGCTCCTGCAACTCCGAAATACTGCGTTTGGCTTCCCGTTGCTACAACTAAATAATCGTATTGAATATCTAATTTGTTTGTACGAACAACTCGATGAGAAAAATCAATTTCTTCTACTTCTGCCATGAGAAAATGACCGTAGCGACGACGTAATATAGTCCGCACTGGGTAGGCAATTAGTTCGGGTTCTATTTGCCCGGTTGCTACTTGGTACAGTAATGGCACAAAGGTATGATAATTATTGCGATCGATAAGTAAAACCTCTTTGCCAGAACGAGCTAAAGATTTCGCCGCTTGCAAACCTCCAAACCCTGCACCAATAATTACAATTGGAAATTTTTGCGGCATTGCCGACTTGTATCGCTGATAATTCATTTTATCGATAATCTCAAGTCAACTGGCTTTAATATTAGCCAAGCTACTCAAATATTTCCGTTAAAATCAAACTATTTTGCTCGATATCTATGCCAAATTTTTGAACTAGAAATACAAGTAATTAACCATACTAGCCCCGCCGCATACCCGGCGATGATGTCGGTGGGCCAATGTACGCCCAAGTACAGCCGACTAAAACCAATTGCTGTAATTAATATAGTAGTTAAGCTAATAATCCATACTTGCTGGCGACGATAGCGAACAGCCAAAATATAGCCAATAAAGCCATAAATTACCACTGATACCATCCCATGACCGCTAGGAAAGCTGTACTGACCCACATCTACCACCCGCTCCCATAATGCCGGGCGATCGCGACTAAATAGTCGTTTGAGTAGTACATTTAATCCAATTGCCCCCATAGCTGCGATCGCTAAAGTTGTAGCTTCCGACTTCTGTTTGCGTTCTAACAACCAAGCGCCCAAAATTACACAGCTAATTAATAATCCGAAAGGATCGCCAATAAATGTAACGCCTAGCATTACTAAATCTAATAGCGGCGTGTGCCAACTCCTCACCGTCAGTAATATACTTGTATCAAAAGCGTAGCTTTCTGCTTCTAAAACTTCTTCGGCAATTTGAGCAAATACCCACAAAGCCAAGCCAGCTAGTAATAAGCCGCCGATTCTAATTTCGATTAAAAGGGAAAGTAATCGCGATCGCACTATATATTTTTAAGTAAAGCTTTCCCAGACATTCGCCACCAGATCGCTCAACCATTGACGTTGCTGCATATCAAGTAAACTATCATCGGCTAACAACTGTACGGTTAATTGTTCTAATGACTGCCCTTTAGCACTGACAATTTTAATTACACCTGCGATCGCGGCGGCAACCATTTCTTCATCAATAGGCTTTTGGTGAAGGGCAACAATTTCTTGAGGACTAGCGGGAATTGGGTAAAGCATGGCGTAACGTTAGAAGTAGAAGTATTTTAATAAACTTGTTTCAATTGTAAACTTTTTTAAACAAATTCTCATTTATCTTGTAAGGGAAGTGTAGCGCAATCTGTAGCTTTGTCAACTCTGCCTTTCTAAGTAATTCACTAAGAGTTAAAATCGCCAAATGAAAGAAATTTTATATATAGAAATTCCTACCCCCGAAACCGCTCTTGTCCGCCAGTGGTTGCGTGAAGATTGGCTACCCGCTACCGGAGAAAAAGCATCAACTCCTGTAGGCGTAAGATTGTTGCCCAATAAAACTACAAGCCCTAAATCAAGTATTCCCCAAATATCTCAAGAACTTTCAATTTTTACCTGGTCGGTACAACGCACGACTTATTTAAAAGTTTTCCGTATGGGCGGACTTTTCCCTAACGAGCAAAAAATTCTGTCGCAGTTGACAAATCAACTGCGCGTTAGGTTTCCTCAGCAATACCCCGAACCTCCAAGTATCGATTTAGCTAGTAATAATATTTTTGAAGCTTTAGCACCTTATTACCCATTAACGGCGAAGTATTTTCAACAAATGCCTAATGGCGAAAAGGATCTTCAGCGCGTCTACTGGTGGGAACAGCGATGGCGTGAAGGAGTGCGTAAGGACGAGCAACCGAAGCAGGTAGTATTTTCTCATCAAGGACAAACTGAGCAAAAACCTGAATACGATCTAATTTATATTGGCGGCGCTTTGGGAGTGATTCACGCTGCTGTTATGGCGCAGTTAGGCTATCGCGTGTTGTTGCTAGAACGCCTACCTTTTGGCAAAATGAACCGGGAATGGAATATTTCGCGCTCTGAGTTGCAAAGCTTGATAGACCTTGGTTTGCTAACTCCTGCCGAAGCTGAAAGTATTATTGCTAGAGAATATATTGACGGATTTAATAAGTTTTTTGATGGGAATAATCCCAACTATTTAAAATCGGCAGTGCTGCATACTCCTACAGTATTAAATGTTTGCTTAGAATCGGAAAAATTGTTGCAATTATGCGGCGAAAAGCTCAAAGCCTGTGGTGGCGATATTTGGGATTCTACAGAGTTTGTGCAAGCCGATGTTGATGAGTCACAAGTTACAGTTACAGTCAAAAATTTAAAAAACTTTACAGAACGAAAAGTAAGCGGACGTTTATTAGTAGATGCGATGGGAACCGCCTCGCCGATCGCCTGGCAATTGAATGGTAAACGAGCTTTTGACAGCGTTTGTCCCACGGTAGGAGCGGTGGTAGCTAGTGGTTTTGAGCCTGGGGTATGGGATAGTGACTACGGAGACGTGCTAAATAGTCACGGTGATATTTCGCGGGGAAGACAGTTAATTTGGGAGTTATTTCCGGGAGCGGGAGAAGAATTAACTATTTACTTATTTCATTACCATCAAGTAAATAAGACTAATCCCGGCTCGTTGCTAGAAATGTATGAAGACTTTTTTGCAATTTTGCCAGAGTATCGGCGCTGCGATTTAGATAAGTTGGTATGGAAAAAGCCGACATTTGGTTATATTCCAGGGCATTTTAGCGGTGATAGCCGCGATCGCACGGTAGCTTTTGATAGGTTAATTGCGATCGGCGATGCGGCTTCTTTGCAGTCTCCGTTGGTATTTACGGGTTTTGGCTCGTTAATTCGCAATTTGGGGCGTTTGACAGAGCTTTTAGATACGGCTTTGCAGCATGATTTGTTAAGCGCCAAGCACTTAAATCAAATTCGCGCCTACCAAAGTAATATTGCCGTTACTTGGCTATTTTCTAAAGGGATGATGGTTCCCACGGGAAAATACTTACCACCGCAAAGAATCAACTCGATGCTTAATACATTTTTTGGGTTGTTAGCCGACGAACCCTTAGAAGTAGCCGATAACTTTATTAAGGATAGATTTACTTGGTTTACCTTCAATCGCTTGGCGCTCAAAGCAGCCTTTAAAAACCCCGCTTTACTACCTTGGATTTGGGAGTTAGCAGGAGCGAAAGATATTTGGCGCTGGCTGGGAAATTACTTAAATTTTGGCATTCATGCCTTAATTAGTGCCATCTTCGCCTTTTGGTTTCCTCAATTAATTCGCCGCTTCCAGCCTTGGTTAGAACCTCGTTTTCCGGCGTTGTGGTTCAAGTTACTCAACATTAGTTATGCGCTAACGGCGGGATTGGGACAACCTTATACAAATGTGCGCAAAGTAGCGACACCGATAGATAAAAGGGAAGCAGAATTAAGCAGCCAAAACTTTAATTATTAGGGTTGGTGCTGGAAAATGCGATCGCACCTCTCAAGTTAACGACGTGCGTCTAGAGAGTGGAAATGCGAAGCTCTGCGGGCGCGCTGGTGCGATCGCGCTAGGTAGAAGTTAAATAGGAGGAGCGATCGCCCTGCTTGCAAACTACTTAAGATTTTTAGAACCTTTAGAAATTCGCTCTTGTTGTTCGGGAGTTAGCCAACTTGCTCTTGAAAACTGACTTTGAGGCGATAAATATTCACCACGGGCGGCGTTGTATTCCAATATTTCTCCTGTCTCAATGTGATACATCCAAGCATGAAGCTCAATTTCACCTTTATGCAGTTTGGAATGAATCGCTGGATAAGTCCGCAAATTTTCTATCTGAGTTAGTACATTTTCCTCAATCGTTACTTGTAATAATTGTTCGCCTTCGTAGTGCTGATAATTATCCTTAACCGTGCGGCGCGTTGCTTCAGTATGTTTGAGCCATTCGTAAACTAAAGGCATATCTGCCTCTAATTTATCCAACTTTAATAGCCCTTTCATAGCTCCACAATGGGAATGACCGCAAACAATAATTTCTTTAATTCCCAACGCTTGCACGGCATATTCTACCGCCGCCCCTTCTCCACCATTCGCCGCACCATAGGGCGGAATAATATTACCAGCATTGCGGATAATAAACATTTCTCCTGGTTCACTTTGGGTAATTATATTGGGATCGATCCGCGAATCTGAGCAAGTAATAAACAATACTCTAGGATGCTGCCCTTGAGAGAGCAACTCAAACATCTCTCGGTGAGTTGTTAAGTAATTGGTTTGAAAGCTATGTACACCTTGAATTATCTTTTTCATCTTTTTCTCTAGTAAATGGTGCAGTGCTTAAGAATTTTTAACTATTGGCTTCAAGCAATTGAGATGTAACCAATCGATTCATCCATCCCTCTAAATAAACTTGATTAGCTTTTTGATGAGCCGGATCTTGGCTATCTAATGGGTAAGGCATCAATCCTAAAATAGCGGCGGTGGTAACGCAAAACATTGATTTTTGGAAACTGATGCAAATTTGTACCCGCAAATCGTCTTCTCCCCGACGGCTGCGATCGCGGTAAAGGGCATGGATATAATCTGGGAGATAATGCCGCATATCTTGCATTAATAGCGTTGGAGGAATCCCCGAACCGCCTATAGGCAAAGGGTCAGCGTAAAGAGCGCCGTAATCAAAGCGAGTTAAATCCGGCGAAATTTGGTGTGCTTGGGCGTTGTAAGAAACCGTTCCTGAAAAAGGCGTTCCCCGAAAGAAAATAGCCTCTACATAAGGAACGGCGGTATCGGCTAAAAATGTTAATCCCGCCTCGGCTGGAATAATGTCGTAGCTACAACCATCGAGCTTGACAGCGTAAGTAATCGCCAAATTAGCCGCCGCAACTAAGCCATTTTTGATGTGTTCGACAACTTGGGGAATTGACTGAATTTCGCCTTTGTCAAACAAGTCGCTCAAATCTAAAAACATCTTGCTCATTACCCGCCAAAACTGCCCCAAAGCGCTGTAATAAACTTGTTGGCGTACTTGTTCGGGCAAATAGTCGGGAAAAAGCTGATGCAATCCGAGCATCAAGGGATTGCGTTTAAATCTCGCTGCAATTGCTTTTTGACTATTTGCCATGAATTCAGGTGAGTCTAAATACTCATCTAAACCGCCGCCGCCATGCCAAAGCATACCTTTCATACAGTATTCGGCATATTCATAATTAATGCGATCGCCCCACCAATGTTTCAGCAGTTTTTTTAAGGAAATATCGCCATTAAAGTATTTAAAAAATGGAAAAATTACCAAAAATTGATGCTCGGAAATGTAGAGCAAATTTTTGTAGTACGCTTCTAGCACAATGCCGTAGCTTTTCAAGATGCCGACTACATCTAAAACATTTTCTTTACTATCTTTAAGTAAAGCTTGTCCAGTCTTCAACCGCTCAATATAAGCTGCTAAAGGATGACTAGATTTTGAGGTGGTAGTGTCAATCATTGCCGATCCTCATCTAAAACAGTATAGTGGCTAACAATAGCTGCGGGTACAGGTATAAAGGTTGCTGTAGTAGTTTCGCTCCAGCGTAGCATCCAAGCAGGTTGCAACCCAAATATGACGATCGCTACAGCCAAAATCATTGCTGGAGTGCGGTCAAACCAGCCTACCGGGGGCAAATTTAGCACCTGGGTAGAAAGACGACCAAAAAAGACGCGGTTAACTAAGAGCAAGAAGTAAACGGCGGTTAACCCCGTACCAATCATGCAGAGTAATGTTTGGGTAGGAAAAACTGCAAAGCTGCTGCGAAATACCAAAAATTCGGAAATAAAACCCACCATTCCAGGTATACCCGAACTTGCCATTACTCCTAATACCATCAAGCTACCAATTAACGGTAAACCGCGTTCGGGGTTTAATAATCCGCGCAGAGTGTCTAAGTTACGAGTGCCAGTTTTTTGATAAACTACGCCGACTAATAAAAACAGCAAAGCAGAAATTAAACCGTGACTAACCATTTGAAAAACGGCGGCTAACAGGCTCAAAGGCGTAGCAGTGGAAGCGGCTAAAAGCACGTAGCCCATGTGAGCAATCGAGCTATATGCTACCATTTTTTTTATATCAGTTTGGGCGATCGCTGTAAATGCGCCATAGAGTACGCTAACTACCGCCCAGTTTGCCATTATCGGCGCTACTACTATCCAAGCTTCAGGAAATAAACCCAAACCAAACCGCAATATTCCATAAGTTCCAAGTTTCAGCAAAACTCCGGCTAGTAGCACCGATACGGGGGTAGAAGCTTCAACGTGAGCGTCGGGTAGCCAAGTATGCAAGGGAACTAAGGGAATTTTGATCCCAAAACCAATTACTATCGCTCCCAAAAGTATCAATTGTTGTCCAATCGGTAAAGCTTGTGCTAGCAACGGCTGATAGTCGAAGTTTGTCGAACCACTCAGCCAAGTTAATCCTAAAAATGCTGCCAGAATTAAAATTCCAGAAACAGCTGTATAGATGAGAAACTTTGTGGCTGCATAACCGCGCTTTTCGCCGCCCCAAATCGCAATTAATAAGTATAAGGGGATAAGTTCTAACTCGTAGAATAAGAAAAATAGCAGTAAATTGTCTGCTAAAAAAGCACCAACTACACCCGTATTGAGCATTAACAGCAAAATGTAATACAGCCTGGGACGACTCACAGACTTATCGCTGCTATAAATTGCAATCCAAGTGAGCAAGCTATTTAAAGCCAGCAATGGTAAAGATAAACCATCTACCCCTAGTTGATAGCGCAGTCCAATTGAGTCTACCCAAGGGATAGATTCAGTAAGTTGCAGTGTTGGGTTTGTAATATCGAACTGAGTAACAATAAATACTGTCCAGCCAAAAGAAATAGCGATCGCAGTTATTGCGCCGACCCGAAAGCGATTGGGGTTCGCGCCTTGTTGTGGCAATAAACCAATAATAATTGCTCCTAGTATCGGTATCAAAATTAAAGCACTGAGCATCGTTTTTCTAGAATCCCCATATAAATCGCGTCAAAAATAAACCCAATAAACCAACACCAATTACAATCGTCAACATATAACCTTGAGACTGACCCGATACGCTATATTTCAAGCTTTCGCCGCTAAAAATAGAAGCCAAACCTACAAAATTGACTGCGCCATCGACAACGTAACGGTCAAACCAATTGCTAAAGCGCGAGATTTGATTGACCGCAAGAACTATACTCAAACGGTACAATTTATCGATGTAAAAGTCGTAACCTAGCAAGTCTTGCACCACCCGCCAAGGCAATTGTAGCGATCGCGACCAGGCTTTATGTAGATATACGGTAGCGCCAATCGTGCAGCCAATCGCACTGGATAAAAACAGCCCGAAAACTGAAGGCTTATTAACATATTCCCAAGTCGGCAATAAAGACAAACGCTGCAACATTAAGGGAACTAATAAGTTGACAATTATTAGCGACACCATCGGCACAGCCATTGTCCAACCAACTTCGGGAGTCCGCCGCGTCTTCTGTTGCGGCGCACCTAAAAACACCAGTCGAAATAAGCGAGTTAAGTTTAAAGCCGTTAAAGCGTTAACTACGAGCAGAACCCCCACAAGCCAAGGTTGTTCTTCCCACAAATAGTTAGCTACGCCTAATTGCAACGCCCAAAAACTCCCCAAAGGTAGTAATCCAATCATCGCCGCCGAACCTACGACAAAAGCCACCGTTGTTGCAGGCATTCGCGACCATAACCCGCCCATTTCGGTCAAGTCTTGGTTAGTAGTAGTTTGAATTATCGAGCCAACACTCATAAATAATAGAGCTTTGGCGATCGCATGAGTAAACAGCAACATCAACGCAAAAGCAGTCCACTGTTGACCTACAGCAATAAATACTAGCCCCAAATAAGCGCTGGTAGAGTGAGATAAGGCGCGTTTAATATCAATTTGGGCGATCGCCACTAAAGATGCGCCCACCGACGTTACCGTACCAATAACTACTAAGGCGGCTAAAGCTACGGGTGATAAACTGACCATTGGTTGAAGATCGATCAGTACATACGCGCCACAAGCTACGACTACAGAGTTTCGCAAAATTGAGGCGGGGTTTGGGCCTTCCATCGCTTCATCTAGCCACAAATGCAGAGGAAATTGAGCGCATTTGCCTATAGAGCCAGCAATTAAAGATAATCCTAGTAAATTGGCTGTTAGAGGCGATAAGTTAGCAGTTTTTGCCCATTCGTACAGATCGGGATAATCTAAACTTCCTGCCATCGTTGCCAAGGCTACAACCCCCATCAGCAGCAATATATCTCCCACCCGCTTCGTCAAAAATGCGTCTCGCGCGGCGGTGACAACTAACGGTTGAGCGTACCAAAAACCTACTAACAAATAAGTTGATAAAGTCAGCAATTCTAGCAATATATAAGTGAGTAGCAATGAATTACTAATTGCCAGACCGCTCATTGCTCCGGCAAAAAATCCCATCAGCGCAAAGAAACGCCCCAAAGCCCAATCTCTTTCCATGTATCCCAGGGCAAAAAGTTGAGCCAAAAGGCTTAATCCCGTCACCACTTCTAGAGCGCCCACATTTATCGACGAAATATCTACACTCAGCGTCAAATCTAAATCTGCAATTTGCAGCCAGTGGAAGACTAATATTAGTGGCTGATGATGCCAAGTTAAGGGAAAAATTAGCGTACTATGCACGAACGCTAAAACTGTCATTAACAAATTAATATAAGCCGCCGGTCGCGGGCCTGTACGGCGTATGATGCCTGTAGACCAAGGAAGGGTCACAACAGCACCAAGCAAGCCATAACAAGGAATCCACCAACCCATTTGTAGGAGGAACTGAGCCATCGAAATTACCATTAAGATTTATGTAACAATTGCTAGAAGATTTAGAACTTCATCAAAGTAGTTCCAGGGAAATTAGGAAGGTATATTAAAGTTTAGATTTTATCAAAGATCCTTTTGTGTCTTAATCCTGCTATTGTTTCACTTTAGAACTTTTTTGTCCTTTAGTTCAACAAAAAGCCGAGCATTCTTGCCTGCGTAGTTTAAGGCGATGAAGGGTTGGAGAAATGCGAGATCGCTTTGCTAGGTTAGGCATCGCGTTTTACTGGTTCTAACGATGGCGAACTACAGTAGATTTCTTGCACAACAACATCTATTTCTCGTTCCTTCTGCCTTTTTTTGCTAGGAAGAGAGACATTAATCTCGCTCAAGGCAACCTTTTAAGTTGAAAGGTCTGAGGGAGCGATGCAATTAATATTCGTTACCAGCTAGAAAACCGATTTAATTTTTTTGAATTCTAACTTGGCAATTCAATCGTTAGGTAGTTGGTTACACTACAAAGCAAGTGATATAGATTTTGTAAAGGTATGTAGACCTAAATCTGAATCCTCAGCAGCGCTAATGTAACACTTTTAACGATGACAACGCTAAACGGGCGGTATCAAATTATTCAGGTTTTAGGACATGGTGGGTTTGGCGAAACCTTTCTAGCCGAAGATACTTATCTGCCTTCCCGCCGTCGCTGTGTAATTAAACAGCTAAAGGTAATAAGCAACCCGCAAATCAACCAAGCCGGACAAAAGAAGTTTCAACAAGAGCGATTTGGGCGCGAAGCTGCAACGTTGGAGAAGCTAGGGGAAGGCAACGACCAAATTCCCAAACTTTTCGCTTACTTTGCTGAGAACGAGGAATTTTACTTGATCCAAGAGTGGATTCAAGGGCCAACTTTGACGGATGTTGTCACCGCCGCCGAAAGCATTAGCGAACCTGATGTTAAAAACATTTTAGTCAGTCTCTTATCAGTACTCGATTACGTTCATAGTGGCGGCATAATTCACCGCGACATCAAGCCAGATAATATTATTTTACGTAACTTAAACAATCAACCAGTTTTAATTGATTTTGGTGCAGTTAAAGAAACTGTAGCGACGGTAATTAATGCTCAAGGGAAAAGCGATCGCTCAATTGTAGTAGGTACGCCGGGTTTTATGGCTCCAGAGCAGGCCGCCGGAAGACCAATTTATGCCAGCGATCTTTATAGCTTAGGCTTGACGGCAATTTATATGCTCACGGGCAAGCACCCCCAACAGTTAGATTTAGACTCGGAAACGGGAGAGATTTTGTGGCACAAATACGCCACAAATGTAAGTCCGGCGCTAACTAGCGTACTCGATCGCGCTATTAACTACCATCCGCGCGATCGCTACACTACAGCAAAAAAAATGCTAGAAGCCATTAAAGCAATTAACGTACCCATAGTACTGCCAACCCTGGCACCTATTGCCGTGGCTCCCATTAATAGCGATGCTCCTACAGTGCTTTCGCCCTCTACAAACGTCAAAGAAGGCGCAAACCTTAGCAAGTTAACGGATCAAAAAAATTTAATAGTTGGTGTGCTAGTAACAGGGTTATTGGGTATGGCGGCGATGCTTGGTTTTGGGCAAAATCAAGTACCCAATCCTCTAGATACACCAGCACCTAATTCTAGCGCCACAGAAACGCGATCGCCTGTCTCTACTCCTCAAAAGGTCTTTCCTAGTTCTTCACCAACTCCAACCCCGATTTTTTCCCCTTCAGTAACTCCAGAAGCTCCAACTCTTAGTCCTTCACCAACTCCAGAAGTTCTAATTCCTAGTCCTTCCCCATCTCCAACTCCAATTTCTTCTCCCTCACCAACCCCAGCTAATAACAAAGTAGTTGGTTTCCCGCCAGGTACTCCTGAAAGCCGAGTAAAAGCGGCTCTAGGCAACCCAAAGGTCAATACTAGAGGTATTTGGGGTAATACTCGCGCCGTCATTTATGAATTAGAACCAGAACGGATTACTTTAGGCTATTTGTACGATCGCAATTCTGGGCAAATTCGGCAAACAGAAGTAGCTTTTGCTCAATCAGTAGAATCGGAAGTTATGGCAGCAACCTTACAAGGAATGCTAGGCGATCGCTTTTCGGAAAATATTAATAGTGGATTAGAGCAAGTGCGCCAGCGCAAAACTAATAGTTATTCGTTTAATACAGGGAGCTTAAAAGGCACGATTGAAAGAAACAATCGCGATCGCATTTATATTGGTGTTTGGGAAGCCGACTTACATTAAAAAAGGAGCCTAAACTAGGCTCCCAAGCTAAAAAGTAGCGGTATCAGGTCTACTTAATGCTTACTTTCGCACCAGCTTCTTCAAGCTGCTTTTTAGCATCTTCAGCTACATCTTTAGCTACAGCTTCTTTAACTGGCTTTGGTGTAGATTCTACTAAGTCTTTGGCTTCTTTCAAACCCAAACCTGTCAAAGAACGAACTACTTTTAAAATAGCAATCTTCTTATCGGCGGGGACATCTTCTAAAATTGCATCAAACTCTGTTTGCTCTTCCACAGCTTCGGCGGGAGCCGCAGCACCAGGACCTGCCATCATCATCATGCCGCCCGCAGGAGCCGCAGCACTTACGCCAAAAGCTTCTTCAATTTGCTTAACTAGCTCAGAAGCTTCTAACAAAGTTAAAGTTTTTAGTTGTTCGAGAATTTGATCGGTAGTAGCAGACATTGATTAACTCCTGTAAATTGTAATTGTTGTAAACGATTAAGCTGCAACGTCAGTTTCGGCGCTGCCGCCGTCACCATCTTTATCTGCCAAAGCTTTGAGAGCGCGACCTAAAGAAGCTGGAACTTCATTAATGCTGACAGCTAGCCCTGTAGCTACACCATTGATAGCGCCAGCAATTTGAGCAATAAGCTGTTCTTTCGATGGTAAATCGCCCAAGGCTTTTACGTCCGCTTCTTTAAGCAAACGCCCTTCCATGACACCGCCGCGCAGTTCGGTTTTTTTGCTGGCTTTTTGAAAGTCTTGGTAAGCTTTAATTGCGCCAGAGATATCTTCTTTTACTAGCAAAAAAGCTGACGGACCTTTGAGCAATTCGTTCATTGGCTGCCAGTTAGGCTGACCGTCAATAGCGATGCCCATCAAGGTATTTTTAGATATCTTGCATACTGTCCCCGAAGGACGCAAGCGCCGCCGCAAGTCAGTAATTTCGGAAACAGTTAGCCCTTGATAGTCGATGGCAAGAATTAGTTGCGCTTGGCTCAAAGTTTCTTTGATTTCCGCAACCATTGCTTGTTTATCTTTTAGCGTTCTTCCCATGTTTATGTCACCTCCTTAAATAAAACATTGCTGTACCCCATAGAAAATCAAAAACCCGACAGATTCTGCCGGGTAACGAAGTCATATCTATAGTGCGATGCTAAAAAATTGCGATCGCATTTCCAAATACAAACCTCGGCAGGATATTAAGCGCATACGCTCCTGCGGTCTTCGGCTTTTAGCTATGAAGTTTTTAGTTTTGTTTTCTTTGGTTTAAACTCCGTCAGTTTTCATGTCACGCAGGGCATTAATATCAACTTGAATCGATGGGCCCATTGTTGATGATACATACATTGTCCGCCAGTAGCGCCCTTTGGCTCCCGATGGGCGGTTGCGCTCGATGGTTTCTTGCAATGCTTTCAAGTTTACGAGCAAATCTTCTGGTGAAAAAGCTGCCTTGCCAAACATAACATGAACTATCCCGGTTTTGTCGGCACGAAATTCTAGTTTTCC
Organism: Chroococcus sp. CMT-3BRIN-NPC107; assembly: GCA_019359635.1. Classification (GTDB taxonomy): domain Bacteria; phylum Cyanobacteriota; class Cyanobacteriia; order Cyanobacteriales; family Chroococcidiopsidaceae; genus Aliterella. The sequence goes on along the minus strand of JAHHGY010000014.1, from coordinate 18,875 downwards.
AGCTTTAAATTCGGCGATCGCACTTGCTATATCTGTTGTTACCGTACCACCTTTTGGCGAGGGCATCAAACCGCGCGGTCCTAGTATCCGTCCTAGTTTTGCCACTTGAGGCATTACGTCGGGAGTAGCGATTAAGAGGTCAAAATCCATCATCCCTTTTTGGATTTCTTCGATTAATTCCTCTGAACCTACTAAATCCGCTCCGGCGGTTTTTGCTTCAGCTACTTTTTCGCCTCTAGTAATTACCGCCACTCTAATTGTTTGTCCCGTACCTTTGGGCAATGCTACCGTAGTTCGCAACTGTTGGTCGGTGTATTTGGGGTCAATTCCTAAACGAATATGAGCTTCGGCGGCTTCAGAAAACTTAGCCGTTGCTGTGTCTTTTAGTAACTGCAAAGCTTCTAATGGTTCGTAAGCTTTGGGTTCAACTTTTTTGTTCAGTTCTGTCAGTCGGCGAGATATTTTTTTGGTCATTTTTCTCCTGGGGTTAATTGCGAAGCTGTGCCTCTCCCCCTAATAAAATTATTTTAGGCTTAGTTTATTTTACTCAGCGATCGCAACTCCCATATTTTTCGCTGTTCCGGCAACAATTTTCATTGCTGCATCAATGTCATTAGCATTGAGGTCAGGCAACTTTGTTTGCGCGATTTCTTGCAATTGCGCTTTGGTAATCGAGCCAACCCGCTTTTTATTTGGTTCGTTCGAGCCTCTTTCAATTCCCGCCGCTTTGCGAATTAACACTGATGCGGGAGGAGTTTTGAGAATAAATGTAAAACTCCGGTCTTCAAATACCGATATTTCTACAGGTATTACAGTCCCTGCTTGGTCGGCGGTTTTAGCATTATATTCTTTGCAGAACATCATGATATTTACGCCGTGTTGACCCAAAGCTGGCCCTACTGGTGGTGCTGGGTTGGCTTTCCCAGCGTTTAACGCCAGTTTGATAATTGCTACTATTTTTTTCGCCATTTTGTTGTCTTAGCCTTGTTTTTCGACTTGATTAAATTCCAATTCTACGGGCGTATCGCGTCCAAATATCGATAATAGCGCCTTTAACTTGCTTCTTTCGGGACTTACTTCTATTACTTCGCCTTCAAAGTCTTTAAAGGGCCCTGATAAAACAATGATTTTATCGCCTTCACCAATGTTAATTTTAACTACTGGCTCTTGTTCGCTGGTTTGCTTGAAGATCCGCTCTACTTCGACACTACTTAAAGGCAAAGGTTTGACGTGACCGCGACCCCTACCTGTACCCCTTCTTTGCTCGGCTCCCACAAAGTTAATTACATGGGATGTATTTTTTATTACCTGCCATGCTTGGTCGTAGATTTTCCATTCTCCAGTTTCCGAGTCGTGCCAGCGTTGCAGCTTAATTAGCACGTAGCCAGGAAATACTTTTTCTTTGCTATCTAGCCTGCTGCCATCTTTACGAATTTTTATCGCCTGGGTTTGAGGAATTTCGATTTGAACGATTTTATCAGCGACATCTAAAGTTTGGGCGCGTTGTTCTAAGTCGGCTTTTACCTTCTTTTCACAGCCAGAAGCAACTTGCACGGCGTACCAACGTGCCGATGACGGTGTTGAAACTGCATCGTTTTGGTCGTTTTTTTCTTCTTGGCGCTCGTAATTAGACTCATCTGTTGCGTAGTTCATTAAAATACCTGCGTTGCTGCCCAAGAAAATAAGCCATCTACAAGATAAATTAACCCTGCTGATAAAATTACCATTAATAAAACGGCGACCGATTCGCTAACTAATTGTTGGCGACTGGGCCACACGACTTTATCTAGTTCTTCTTTTGTGCCTTGAAAAAACTTTGTCAGGCTAAATCCACTATTTGGTTGAATTTCGGCTTCGTTTTTTTTACTCACGGGTGGCTTTTTGCTCCTAGAAACTTTGACCCTATAGCAGCTAATTATATGATTTACTGCCTCTGGTCTGCAAAAATGACTGGGCGGCAACTTTCTCCCACACAATAATCCCGCCCGACTGCTATTGTTTTGTAACAATGCTTTCGAGCAGAATTTGTTTCAGCGCGCCCTGGAGGACTTGAACCCCCGACATCAGGTTTTGGAGACCTGCGTTCTACCAACTGAACTAAGAGCGCCCGATGGGTTAAATGTTTACAGTTGTACAACTGCAATCATCCAGATTTATTACTATATCACATTATTGCTGTAAGCAGACATTGGTAGCAACGTCTTTAACTAATAGCAGGTTTACAAAGGGCGATCGAATCTTTGTTTGATGCGGTTCGCCTTGTTACCAACGCGATCGCGCAAATAATAAAGTTTAGCACGGCGGACTTTACCCCGACGCAACACTTTGACACTTTCTACGCGGGGTGAGTGTAACAAAAATACTCTTTCTACACCGATACCCTGAAATATTTTTCTTACAGTAATGGTTTCATTGATGCCACCATTACGCATGGCAATTACTACGCCTTCGTAAGGCTGAGTGCGTTCTTTGCCGCCTTCTTGAATTACGACACCTACCCGCACGGTATCGCCTACATAGATATCGGGTAGGTTCGACTTTAATTGCTCCGCTTCAATGGAGCGGATGATCTCTTGAGCATTCATGGTCAATTTAAAAAACTCACAAATATCAATTGTAAGTCTATAAATGTAATTGAGTCTAGTAGATTGCCTAATTGAATTTTGCGCTCTGTCTATCTAGAAGCTTATCTCGATGACTAGATGACTTTTTGAGAATTTTCTGTATATTAAGAATATTAACAAAGGCTTGCGTAAAGTCGCAGTCTTTAGGTTGTGAAGGGATTGGTAATTGTGACAGCACGACAACTTGCTCAAAGCAAAGAGGCATCAGTATTAGTTGCAGAGTTTTTTCAAGCATCAGAAGGCAATTGGCGCTCGGAGAGACGTTACTATACTTTGCCGGATGGCGAGACAAAAGAAATGATTAGTCTAATTACGATTCGTTTTTTAGCTCAGGGATGCGAAGAATTACAGAAATTAGCGCAGTTACACCAATTGAGCGACTTAGAAAGCTTGACTTGTGGAGCGTATGTTAGCTGGAATAGTACCGATTCGGTATCGGGAAAAAAGCAATCTATTGGCTCTACAATATTTGGAGCATTGGGAAATACATTGTACCGCGATCGCGGTTTTGCGACACCCAAGCCTGTAAAAGCTGACTATTATTTTATTAACGACCAAACTATGTGTTTACGAACCGAGTACAACGGTTCGGTATTTGAGGAAGAATTAAAACTTGTAGGTAGTAATTATCGAACCAGACAAACAATTATTTCTCGCGCTGGCGAACAACAAATGATTGGTCAGTATTTAGAAACCCGTATCGCGTAAAACAGTAGAGACGTTGCGGTGAACGTCTCTACTAATTTAATAATGACTGCCAGATTTGCGATGATGGACAGCAGTAAGGGTATCGGGTTGTAATAATTTACCAGAAGTTGCGATCGCGTAAACTATCCAGTGATCTCCAGCTTCCATACGGCTGCTAACAGAGCATTCAACATAGGCTAAAGCATCGCTGAGTACCGGAGAGCCATTAGCGGCGGTTTCTGTTGCAACGCCTGTAAATCTATCTTCTCCGGGGGTGAAAGGTTTAAGAAAATGCTTCATTAAACCTAAATGCTTACCTTCGGCGAGGATATTGAGAACAAAATTTCGTCCTGGATACATCAAAGATTCTACCGCTCGGTCTTTGGCTACCGCTACCGTTAAGCCGGGAGGATTAAAAGTCGCTTGGGAAACCCAAGAAGCTAACATCCCACTAGCTACATTGTCTTCTTGGGAAGTTACGACACACAAAGACCCCACCAAATGACCCACAGCTTGTTCTACAGTAGTAGCTGGAACCCTTGGGGAACGAGCTTTTTTAGCTTTTTTCAAGGCTTGAGCAAAATCTGTACCTGCTTCTTCGCAGAGTTTGAGAGTGACATCATTTGGTTTAAATTTGACGCGCAGAGTTTCAAAACCAAAACGATAGCCAGCATCGCGGAGTTTTCCTTCTAGTAAATCAATCGCTTCGCCACTCCAGCCAAAAGAACCAAATACCCCCGCAAGTTGACTATTAGTAGCGGTAGAAAGAACAATTCCTAAAGCGGTTTGAATGGGTGTTGGTGCATGACCGCCAAGGGTAGGAGAACCGATGATGAACCCCGCAGATTTTTCGATAGCAGCTTGAATTTCGGCGGGTTCGGCGACTTCGCAATTGATTGATTCGACACCAACTCCAGCTTTAGTGATCCCCCGCGCGATCGCTTGTGCTAAAGTTGCCGTGTTGCCATAAGCAGAAGCATATAGTAAAGCTACTTTAATATTTTGAGTATTTTGCTGTTGGTTCCAGTTCCGATAAGATTGAGTTAGTTCTGGTAAAGCATAGCGGACTAATGGCCCGTGTCCTGTGGCGTAAAGCCGAACGGGGAAAGGTGCTAATTTATCTATTGCTGTCTCCACTTGACGCGCATTAGGAGCCATGAGACATTCGTAGTAATAACGCCTGTCTTCGTTAAATATTTCCCACCCTTCATCAAAAACTTGATCGCCGCAGATATGAGCGCCAAATAATTTGTCGGTGTAAAGTATCTCTGTTTGCCCGTCGTAGGTACAAAGCTCGTCAGGAAAGCGGGGGCTTGGGGTGGGGATGAATTGTAGATTATGACCTTTACCTAAATCTATTGTTTCCTCTCCCTTAATAACGAGAATTTTTAATTCAATATTAGGTAATGCTGCCCGCAGGGCGATCGCACCGGGGTTTGAAGTTACAAAAGTTATCTGGGGTGCTACTTTGAGTAAGGCTTTGAGGGTGACGGCGCGGTTAGGGTTGACGTGACCTAAAATCACGTAATCTAGTAGTTCTACGTCAAAACGCTGGTGTAAAGCTGCTAAATATATCTCTGTAAAGGTTTCGCCGGGGGGATCGATTAGCGCTAGTTTGTCGCCGCGAATTAAGTAAGAATTAGCGGTTGTACCTCTGGCTAAAGCATATTCAATTTCAAATCTTAACCCAGTCCAACTACGCGATCGCATTACGGTGGTATCGGTGGCGATGGGCAATACTTGGACATCCCGTTTTTTAGTGTGTGGCATAGAGTTTAGGTAGGACTAATTTATTAATGTTTTTAGCAACGAGCTAAGACTCTACGTGTTGAGAATTAGCAATCTCAAAGCTTTGCGGCTTACTTTTATGCAGGCGACGTTCGGGGTCAATCCCACTAAAGGTCGGCGGTATCCACACTCGGATTATCAGCAGCGCGCCCATAACTAATAAAAAAGCACAGGTTGATAAAATCTGGCTCCAAGGAGTTTCTAATACACCCCTCACAATTACCTCTCGCAAGGCAGAAACAATCGATACTTCTACCGCTACTCCAATAGATACTCTTTGTTCTTGCAAATATATAATCAATAGGCGGAATAACTCTACCAAAATTAATAGAAACAATATATCTGAGGTTACGGCTTTAAAGTTTAAAGGCGGCAATAACGAGATAAACATTGCTCGCAATTGGATAACCATAACACTGAATAGACCGATGCAGAGGGAGACTACGATTAAGTCTTGGATAGTTTCAAGAGCGCGGACAATTCGACTTTTATTAAACCAAATGTGCCAGTTACTGGAAGGGTTGTTGTATGAGTCTTGCATATATTCAGTTACTCCACCTTAACTTGATGGCTTTTAGTCTACTTTAATTATCCTTATAGCTCAAGCACTTATCTATTTGAAATACTAATGGTTAGGTTTGTAAATTTTCTGCAATAACTACTAATCAAAATAGGGGTAAACCTATAGATTTACCCCTACTGATATGAAAAACAGGCAAACGATCGCAATTAGTAGTAGTTTGCTACTTTACGATGGTGGACGGCGGTGAGAGCTTCGGGTTTTGAGACTCTACCCGCATCAACGGTACTGTAAACTATCCAATGATCGCTAGTTTCCATGCGGGTAGTAACGACGCATTCTAGGTAAGCTAACGCATCGGTCAATATTGGCGAACCATTTTCCGCCGTTTGGGTTTTGATTCCCGCAAAACGATCCGCACCAGGAGAGAAACGCTTGAGAAAGTGTTTCATTAAATGCAAATGGTTTCCTTCTTCTAAAACGTTGAGAACAAAGCGATCGCCGACTTGCATTAACGATTCAATGGCTCTATCTTTAGCTACGGCAATTGTTAACCCTAGGGGTGTAAAACTTGCTTGAGATACCCACGATGCAAGCATGGCGCTAGTTAAATCGCCTTTTTTGGCTGTAATAATGTAAAGCCCGCTACTAATGCGTCCTAGGGCTTTTTCGAGGTTGCTGTCTATGGCTTTAAGTTCTTTAATACTGCGATCGCGTGTCAGCCATTGTCCTAAGTCTGTACCTGCTTCTTCACAGAGTTTGTAAGTATTTTCGCTGGGAAAGTCTTTAATCCGAATGGCTGGGAAGGCTTCAGATAAACCTAAATCCCTAAACTTACCAAGCAACGGATCGATGGGTTCGTCATCTCCGCCACCCGACTCGTACAAACCAATAGCTTGCTTACCTTTAGCTGCGGCTAAAACGGTACTCAAAGCGGTTTTGACGCTGGATTTAGCTGAAGTTGGTGGCATAGAAATTACAATACCAGCGCTGCGACTGACAAGTTCTTGAATTTCCTGTAAATCGCTCGATCGCATATCTACCATTTCGACAGCAACTCCGGTTTTGGTAATCCCACTCGCAATTGATTGAGAAAGGCGATCGCTATATCCATAATCGGATACATAAAAAACAGCTACAGTGGTTTCTGCTTTGGCTTTCGTTTGACTCCAAGTCCGGTAACGTTTGGTTAGTTCTGCGACGTTGTGCTGCAATAATGGGCCATGACCTGTAGCTATAGTTAAAACAGTTCCTAATTCGTCCATCCGCTTCATCGCCGATAATACCGAACGAGCGTTAGGAGCCATTAGACAGTCATAATAAAAGCGAAAATCTGCTTCTATTGCGCCCAAGTCTTCATCAAAGGTATATTCGTCGCAGTAGTGCAAGCCAAAGGCATCGCAAGTGTAGAGAACCTGGGTTTGACGATCGTAAGTAAACATTGTATCGGGCCAATGTAAGTTCGGCGCACTGACAAATTCTAATTCGTGTCCGTTACCCAAGTCTAAAAATTCGCCATTTTTGACGATTTGCTTTTTAAATGGCTGGTGTACCATATCTTCGAGAAACTGCAAAGCTACTTTTGACCCGACTACCGTTATTTCGGGGTTTAATTGCAGAATATCTTTAACTAATCCGCTATGGTCTGGCTCGGTGTGACTGATGATTACGTAATCAATTTCTACAGGATTAATTAGTTTATTGAGCGTATCTAAATATAACTTGCGGAATTTTTCGTGACTTGTATCTACTAAAGCTATTTTTTCACCGCGAATTATAAAAGAGTTGTATGTAGTACCATTTTGCAGTCCAAATTCGATGTCAAAGCGATCGCGCTCCCAATCTAAAGAGCGGATCGCTGTCGTATTAGGCGCAATTTCGGCGGTTTGCGTCGTTAACCGCTTCTGATTTTTGTCGGTGAGCGCTACCATCGGTCATCTCCTTAGCAACTATATTCATTCTCTCACGACTGCTAAGTAAAGTTTTGTGAAAAAATTTATGATTAAGTTAAAAAATTTCAATCAATGGTAATGCTGTCTTAAAATAAAGCCAAATTTTGTTTTTATCCAGACAGTCTATGGTTGCAACGGTGCAATCGCTTTAATCTTTTTCATTTGAGCTTTTTTTTCAAAAATAGGCAACTCCCCAAAGACGGGCAAAATACTCCTACTTAAGATTGATTTTTGCTATAACCCCATTTTTAATTCTGCCAATTGTAGGATGTAAAAACTTATCAATAAAGTCATTGTATTAAGTAAGGATTATAAAAAAAATCTACAAATTTTGAGGGCAAGTATGAAATTGTTACTTATAGCTACTACTGCAATTATCAGTGCAATTAGTTTAGCAAATCCAGTCAAAGCAGAAAACCCTGCTCACGTTAGACAATTGCTAGAAACTAAGCAATGTCAAAGTTGTGACTTAAGAGGGGCAGATTTAAGCGGAGCGCATTTAATTGGGGCAGATTTGCGAGATGCAAATTTAGAAGAAGCTAACCTAGCAAATACTAACTTAGAAGGCGCAGATTTAACTGGGGCAAATCTCAAACAAGCAACATTGTTAAACTCTTTTGCCTCTGATGCTAGTTTTAATGAAGCAAATCTTACAGACGTTAACTTTAGTAGCGCCAAACTCTACAATGCAGATATGGATGGTGCAATCGTAGCAGGAGCAAACTTTAGTGGCGCTAAAGTATACGGTGCGGACTTATCAAAATATTAAAAAGTTCGCTGTTTATTTAGAAATCTGCTTATTAGCTGCCTCAACCTGCTGAGTAAAATAATCTTGTTGATATTGCAACTGTTTAGCTAAATCTAAACCATTTTGAAACGCTGCTAGAGCTTCAGAATAATTACCTCTTTTGACATTAATTTGTCCAATTTGATCGTACGTGTTCATCATTCCGTAAACATTTACAGCTTGTTCGTCAGCTTGCAAAAGAATTTGACTTGTTTGTAAAGCTTCATCAACTTGATCTTGGGAACGATACAAAGCAACTAATTTTCTTAGAGCCTCCCCTGCTTGAAAAAATTGCTGTAATGCCCATGCAGAAGTATAAGCTTGTTGATAAGAAGCAAAAGCTTGTTCTAGTTGTCCTAATACTTCGTAATCGGTAGCGATCGCCAAATACAATTTCGGAACCTCTGTAAGCAACTTTTCTTGTTGGTAAATTGTCAATAACTGTTGCTTAGTTTCTACCGCTTGCTGGCGTTGCTTTGATTGATCATAAATATAAACTAACTGTTGTAAATAAGCTAATTCCCCAGGTCGATCGCTTTTAGCTTTGGCAATACTCAGCAATTGGTTATAACTAGCTATGGCTTGGGGATAGTCAAACCAACTTAAATTTAATTCAGCAATAGTTTGTAGCGTTTCTTCGGCGGCGGCGCTACCTTGGGGTTGAAGGGCTAAAATTTGGTTGTAAACAGCTAAAGCTGATTTTGGTACTCGCACTTGCTCAAAAGCTGAAGCTAAAGCCGTTAATAACTGCAAATCGTTACTAGACTTTAATTGCTGGGAAATTGCATCTAACCTTTGAGTAATTACTTGTACTTGATAGCGTTCGTTTTCCGTCCAGGCGATCGCGCCAACCCTTCCCAAAGCCTGAGTTTCTGCCAAATAACCTAATACCCGCCGCAATCTTAGCTCTCGATTCCAAGTTTCAAAAGCCCCTAATTTATCGCCTGCAATTAACTTAGCTTGAGCTTGAGTATTTAATTGCTCTAACGCCACCGCTAAGTTTTTTTGCTCCTCCGGGGTAGGAGATGGGGAGGGTAAAAGCGGATCGGGTGTGGTAATTTCGAGGGGATTAACGGGAAATTCTGCGGGGGGAGTTTTGCTTTGGGCGCTCGCATTTGGACCAATACACAGCCAGAAAGCAGCGCTAACAAAGAGTTTTAGCACCAAGCTATGACCAAAATATTTGTTGGGTAGGCGATGGCTTGACGGCATAGGTAAAAAGTTGAAGGCGTGAATCATACAAATATATTGACGCACAACAGCAAAAAAATATCCTGAAAAATGGCTAACTTCAAGCTTTAAAATACAGAAATTAGATATTTTTAAGTGCGTGTCAATCAAATGACTCATTCTACAGATATTACAACTTTAGCTCGATGGATGGCAGCCGATTTTAGCAATCAGCAACAAGCTTTTGACAATCCACCCTTTTTTGCTCATATTCGCGTTTGTATGCGTCCCTTGCCCCTAGAATTGCTATCAGGAGTAAGTTTCTATATCGAGCAAGCCTATGATTATATACTCAATACTCCCTACCGAGTCCGGGTGCTGAAATTGCTTGTAGCAGGCGATCGCATTGAGATTGAAAACTACACCGTGAAGGAAGAACAGCAATTTTACGGCGCATCGCGGCAAAAAGAACGTCTTAATGCTTTAACCGCCGCGCATTTAGAGAAACTTCCTGGCTGCAATATGTTTGTAGAGTGGACGGGTAGCACTTTTAAAGGCGTTGTCGAACCGGGGAAAGGTTGTATTGTTTTCCGCAATGACAAAAAAACTTATCTAGATAGCGAATTTGAAATTGACCAAGATAAATTTATTAGTTTAGATCGGGGACGAGATGTAGAAACCGACGAACATATTTGGGGTTCGGTGGCGGGAGCGTTTCAGTTTGTGCGTAAAGCTAGTTTTGCTGACGAAGTTATGTAGAAACAAGTAGTAGAGACGTTGCCGTAAAACGTCTCTACAAATAAATGAAATTACCAATTACCAATTGGTAATGGGATAAAGAAGGTAAAACCAAAAACTCTGTCTTTTTCGTCAACCAACCCTTGAAAATCATCACACTTTCAGCAACGTCATCTACTGCAAATTAGCAGGTATAGTCTTCGGGACAGTCCAGTAATAAATAGTATGTTCGCGAGTGGGTCCTTTAACTTGCACAACCCGCTCTGGCTTCCATTCGCCCATATCAAAATCGTGGGAGACAATGCGCGTACCGGGCTTAAGTTGCTTAAATAATTGAGGACGCAGCTTAACATTAATATCTGGCAGTAAATAGAGTGTAACTACCGTAGCCTCGCTCAAATTGGTCTTAAATAGGTCTTGTTGACGAAATTGGACGCGATCGGTTACTTTTGCAGCGCGAGCATTAGCATTAGCTTCGCTAATCCGTTCGGGGTTAATATCTATCCCTACTCCCCGCGTACCGTACTTTTGCGCTGCTGTAATCACAATTCGACCGTCACCACTACCAAGATCGTAGACAACATCACCTTTTTTGACATTAGCTATTTGCAACATTTGAGTTACAACTTCATTCGGTGTTGGTACGTAAGGAACATCTAATTCTGGTTCGGGAGATTCAACTTCTTCTTCTGTTGAAGCTGGAGTTTCAATCGTAGTCGGGCTTTGTTGAGCTTGAGCGTCAAAATCTCGCTGTTGGGTGCAACCAGCAAACATTAAGCTACTAACACCTACCGCTACTACGAAGAATTTTTTTAGCTGCATAATTTCTCCTGGTAATTTGGTTAATTTTGATAAGAAGATCGCCACAATAGCGGCAGACCCGCAACAACTACAGCAACACCAAAAGCCGCCCCAATGTCTGTATAAACTAGGCTGGAATACAGCAAATAGCCGCAAGTGAGACAAAACAAAATTGGCGTAACTGGATAAAAAGGAACGCGGAAAGGGCGAGGAGTTTGAGGTTCTTTAGCTCGTAAAACAAATAGCGATACTCCGCTTAAGAGAAAAAAGAACCAGAAAACTGGGGCAGTATAATCTACCATTGTGGTAAAGCCTTTGCGGGTAAAACTACCCAGCAATACTAAAGCTAAAGCAATTGCACCTTGGACGATTAGGGCATTTTTGGGAGTATTAGCGCGATTCCAGTGTCCCAAAAAGGAAAATATGCGAAAATCTTGACCCAAAGCGTAGTTAGTTCGAGCGCCAGTAAAGATATTGGCATTAGTTGCGCCCAAAGTTGCGATCGCAATTAACAAACTAATAAATAACGCTCCTGGTTGTCCAAAAGTGTTACGCATCAAGTCGGCGGCTACAGCTTCCGATTGGGTCATTGCAGTTAATCCTAAGCCATGCAAGTAGGCAAAGTTGATTAACAAATAAATGGCGGTAATAATGCCAATACTCCACATTAGTAACCGCACCATGTTCTTTTTGACATTGTGCAACTCCGCAGATATGTAAGCGGCTTCATTCCAGCCGCCAAAGGAAAACAGCACAAAAACCATCGCCGAACCCCAATTGGTTTGAGCGATCGCACGGGCGGTTACAGGTGGTAAAGAGGGCGTAATAAAAGTTGCCCCGACAATAATTACCAACAGCAAACCCAAGACTTTAGCGATACTCAGCCAGTTTTGCGTCCATTTTCCTTGCTCGACACCGACAATATTTAAGCTTGTTAGGACAATGACAGCGAGGGCTGCATAAATAGACGGTGAGTAGTTACCAAGGCGTAATAATTCGGAGGCATAATCGCCAAAAACAAAGGCTACAGTAGCAATAGAGCCAGTTTGAATTACTGCCATTCGCGCCCAAGCAAATAGAAAAGCTACCTTAGAGCCAAAGGCACGCATCAAGTAATGATAATTACCGCCAGCATGAGGATAAGCTGTCGCTAATTCTCCATAACAAAGAGCGCCAATTAGAGACATTACACCGCCTAAAACCCAAGCTAGTAGCACCGCAAAATTGCTACCTAAATTGCTGGCAACTATAGAGGGGGTTTGAAAAATCCCCACACCGATAACCAAACCGACAATTAGCGCTAACGCATCGCCAAGAGCGATCGCACTTTTTGGGGCGGCTTCGTTTAAAGCTGCAACTTGCCCGTTTACCTGGCGATCGGATTTTTGTGTCATTCCACCTCCCATTGTTTAAAACTGGTATTGGATGGCGCAATTAATAGAGATTCTATAAAATTGCGATCACGCGATTGATTATTTGCTTTCGTCAAAACTTTGACTTGAAATTAGTTTTGCAAATAAATGTGACGAGAAAGTGACAGTAGCTTTAAGATGCGATCGCACTTTTGTCTCTAAAGTCCTGAAAAGTTATAGCCAACGCCAACCATTATCCCTACATCAGTATCATCATCAACAAACCCAACATTTACTCCGGCGGTAGCTGTAAATTGAGCATTTATAGGTATATCTAAACCACCTGTTAGTAATATTCCTACATCGCTATCATCGCCTGTAGAAATTATTGCGCCGCCACCAATATAAGGAGCAACATTAAGTCTAGTTATTTCCAAATCTTCCACCGGAAAATCAACGGTTACAGGCAACAAAACCGTTACATCATCTCCAAATAAAACGGAGGGTCTTACTGACAAGTTTCGCGTGAATCCCACTTTACTAATAACACTAAAAGAACCTTCACCTATACCTGTTTCCCCGCCAAGTCCAATGTTTCCACCAACCCCAATATAACTAGAGCCAGAGCGAGTTGCTCTACCAGGATTAACACCGTCTAAGGGTGGATTGCTACCATCAGAAGGCGGTGGTGTGGGGTTTGATGATGGTGTTGTTGGCGTATAATCGCTCGGTGGTGTTTGAAAGGATGGCGTTGTTGGCGTACTATCGCTGGGTACGGTGTTGTCTAAGGGCGCTGAGGGCGTTGTCGGTGTACTATCGCTAGGTACGGTGTTATCTAAGGGCGCAGTTTGTGTACTGTCGCTGGGTACGCTGTTATCTAAAGGTGCGGTTTGTGTAGGCTCGTTTTGGGGTGCAGAAAGTTGAGCCATAGACTCATAATCGGCATCTGTACGCTCAAAACTTGGTTTGATTTTTTCTGTACTTTCGGCAATTATTAATGTATTTTGCTCTGGTGATTTTGTAGTTTGAGCTTGGGCTGCAATACTACTTAAAAATACAGAGGCGGTAGTTATACCGATTAACAAATAAATCTTTTTTAGACTCATAGCGATCGCGTTTCCTTGCTGATAAACTAACAATAATTTCTTTGGTCTTAATTGATATTTGACCTTGTTTCTCAGTAAATTAATACTCACGATAGATGTAAAATCTGATAAGCAGTACTATCTACTAAAAAACAAGACATCAATAAAAAGGTCGAGCTTTAATAGCTGATTGACCTAGCAGATTAAAAAGAAAAATTATTTAATCTGTTGCTTTTATGATGAGCAATAAATGTGACGACAAAGTGACAAGAATTAGGATGTGGAACTAAGGGGCAATTTAATTTGAAAAGTGGAACCAAGCCTAACCTTGCTAGTAACGCTAATTTGCCCATTGTGCGCTTTAACAATTTGCTCGGCGATCGCAAGTCCTAACCCAAAACCGCCACTAGCCTTGTTACGTTCCCCATCCACGCGATAAAATCGTTGAAAAATATGGGGTAAATGTTCCAGCGAAATGCCCACACCGCTATCGATAACTTGAATCAATCCTTGATGCGCTTGAACTGATAGTTTTAACTGCACCGTACCGCCATCATCGGTATACTTACAAGCATTGTTGAGCAAATTCATTACCGCTTGACGAATCAAATTTGCATCGGCTTTTATTTCTACAGGTTGCGGTGGAAAGTAGGTAATAAAGTTTATCTTTTTAGCTTGAAGTTTATAATCTCTCGCCACATCGGTTAATAAAACCCTTAAATCTATATTTGACAAAGCCTCTGAGGGCAATTTTCCTTCATGACGAGCCAAAAATAACAGTTGAGTGACAAGCATACTCATCAACTTAGCCGCTTCCACAATTTTTTCAAACCGCTTTTGCTGGGAATCATCTCCGGGAGGCGCAAGTAACCCAACTTGAGCGTTACTAATAACTGCAGCTAAAGGATTGCGTAGTTCGTGAGAAGCATCCGCCGCGAAGCGCTGCAACTGCTCGTAAGACTGACGAATTGGCTGCATTGCCAAACCACCCAAAAACCAACCTACAAGTGCGATCGCGCCTAAAGTTCCCAGCACTACCACTGTTAAAACTATTCGCAACTGATTTAAAGCGTCTCGAACCGTTGTAAGAGCGATACCAACTTGAACGTAGCCGATTAATAACTTATCTTGACGAACGGGTAGCGTTACTTGACGAACCCAATCAGTGCGATCGCTATCAGCCTTAATTGTTTTAAATTGGAGGATTTTTTCTAACCTTTCTGGGGGAGGCGTACCAAAAAACTGAACTATAAACCCTTGCTCGTTGTACCATCGCGCGTAAGTTACCGCACTATCCAAGGGTTCGGGATTATTACCCAACAAGGGGACGTTTTCTAAATTTATCTGTTTTTGACTTTTATAAAACTGCTGTTTGACACTAGCTGCCATTATTCCAGCTTTTTTGTAGAGCAAGCGATCGGTTCTTTCTAATTGCTCTACGGCTTCAATGTAATAAATCAAGGATGCGAAAATAATCACAATACTGCCCATAGACAGCGTAAACCAACAAGCCAAATTTTGACGGCTACGATTGAACATGAGGAGCCTTAAAGCGATAACCCATACCGTAAATAGTTTCAATCCAATCGGTAGCATTCAACGCTTGCAAACGTTGGCGCAATCGTTTAACTAAAGTAGTGACTGCATTGCTTTCCGGTTCTGTACCCCATTCCCATAAAGCGTCCTCAATGCGATCGCGGCTTAAAACTTGTCCGGGATGACGAAAAAAGTATTCTAGTAACTGAAATTCTCGCGCTGTTAGTTGTACCTTATTTGTTTCACCTTCTACAGTCAGAGTATTCAAGTTTAGGTGCAAGTCGCCTACTGTGAGCGTATCTACTTGTAGGACAGGCGAGCGCCTTCCTAACGCCCTTACTCGCGCTAAAAGTTCGATTAAATCCGTGGGTTTAACTAAATAATCATCCGCACCCGCATCTAAACCTGCAACTTTATCGGCGATCGTATCTTTAGCCGTAAGCATAAGTACGGGTGCAGTTTTTCCCAAACTTCGATACTGACGACACAAGCTTAAACCACTAACTTTAGGTAGCATCCAGTCTAAAATCAGCAAATCGTATTCTTTTTGAGATAGCAGCCATTGCGCTGTTTCTCCATCTTCTAACCCATCCACAATATGTCCTGCTTGCAACAAAACTGTATGTAACGGTTCTAATTGCGCGGGGTCATCTTCTACAAGTAAGATTCTCATGCTAGGCGACTAAGTAGGTGGGCTGAATCAAATATAAGATAGCTTTGCCTGAAACTCTTGCAATGATTGAAAACTATTGTAAGTTTAATTGCGCCAACCTACTTAGGCTGTTTTAAATTTTCTTATATTAGAAAAGCTGAGACGATTTGTATGTCTTCCAGTGGTAAGAACCTTAAAAAAGCATCGCGGCTTTGGAGCTTTTTATTACTGTCTATAGCGATCGCCTTTAATGTATAAATATTATCTTCTATAGAAATTCTTTCCAGAAGTGGTAAAATAAGAAGTTGATTAAATAAACCCAGCAAAATTAACCCAGAACATGGTCAAACTGCGATTAAAGCGTTTCGGCAAAAAGCGCGAAGCAAGTTACCGGATAGTAGCAATCAATAGCCGCGATCGCCGAGATGGTCGTCCACTAGAAGAATTAGGTTTTTATAATCCCCGCACCGATGAAGTAAAATTAGACGTTCCGGGAATTATTCGCAGACTCCAGCAAGGCGCTCAACCATCGGAAACCGTGCGGAGCATCCTACGCAAAGCAAATGTTTTTGAACAAATCAGTGCCACAACCGCTCAACCATAATTCAACAAAAATGCCCGACTACACTGGCTTGGTGCGCTTTCTCATCGAGCCATTTTTAGAATCAGCCAACTCTTTAAGTATTGATTGCGAAACTTCCGAAAGTGCCGATCGCGTCTGGATTCGCGTCGCCTTTGAAGGAGAAGACAAAGGGCGAGTTTTTGGTCGTGGCGGACGCAATATACAAGTAATTAAAACAGTAGTAGCGGCAGCAGCCAACTTTGCTGGGCATTCAGTGTACTTAGATATTTACGGTAGCCAACCCTCTAACTCCTTCGAGGGAGAGCAAATAGAGCGGGAAAATCCCTCACAATCAAGAGAATCACAACGCGAAGTTCGCCGGGGAGAAGATTCCTTCTCGCCAACTCCAAGGGAAAGCGCCCTGCCTAAACCTGCAATTAAGCTTCGTCCTCGCTTAAATGTGGATGGTAATAGCTAAAAAATCCCTAATTTTTTGCGGTTAGCTTGAAAGCTCAAAATTTACAAGTTAACCGTTAATAGCTTCTCAGCTTAGTAGCAAGTACAATTTTTATCATAAAAATATTTATGGCAGAAGCATCGACGATTCAACTGCCGAGCAAAGAAAGTGCGATCGCCTTATCAGGAGATGGCGAAGAAAATTTAAAAGCGATCGCCCGACAAACTGGGGCGCTGCTTGTACTGCGCGGGCAAGAACTGTACATTTCGGGAACAGAGCAGCAAGTTGAACTGAGCCGAAAGTTGGTGCAAAGTCTTAAATACTTATGGGTTAAAGGTACAATTATTTCTCTAGCAGATATCTCTACAGCTAGGCAAGCTTTGGATACCGAACGCCAAGACGAATTGCAAGATTTGCAGCGAGATATTGTCGCTAAAACCCGCAAAGGTGAAGAAATCCGTGCCAAAACTTTTCGCCAAAGGCAATATATCCGCGCCCTTAACCACAACGATCTAATTTTTTGCTCTGGGCCAGCAGGTACGGGTAAAACTTTTTTAGCGGTAGTTGTTGCCGTTAAAGCACTTTTAGCCAATCAGTACGATCGGATAATTTTAACTCGTCCGGCCGTAGAAGCAGGAGAAAAACTCGGCTTTTTGCCAGGAGATTTGCAACAAAAAGTTAATCCTTATCTGCGTCCGCTTTACGATGCGATTAATGAATTTATCGATCCTGAAAAAGTCCCAAGTTTGATGGAGCGTGGAGTTATTGAAGTAGCGCCTTTAGCCTATATGCGCGGTCGCACTCTCAATAATGCTTTTGTAATTGTAGACGAAGCCCAAAATACTACACCTTCTCAGATGAAAATGGTGTTGACTCGTTTGGGTTATCGTTCGCGGATGGTAGTAACGGGGGATATGACGCAAACGGATTTACCTTTAAATCAACAGTCAGGATTAGCCGTATCTTTAAAAATTCTGCAAAATGTGGAAGGTATTGCTTTTTGCGAATTTTCTCAAAAAGATGTCGTCCGTCACCCTTTGGTACAAAGAATTGTTGCTGCTTACGAAATCTACGAAAAATAGCAATTTTAATCGTTTGCGTGACTCAATGCGATCGAGGTTTACTAGATAAGTTTGATTTTTTCTTTTAACACTTTTTCTACTTGGTTTGGGGCTTGCATATTCGTAAATAGTTGAATTGCCAGGTTAAAGTTTGTAATACTTTCATCTTGCTTATTCATTTTTTTATAAGTCAATCCTAATTGACAGTAAGCTTCTGCTAAGTCGCATTTTGCCCCAATACTTTCTAGCAAAGTTATTGCTAGTAAATGGTGCTGAATGGCTAGTAAACATGAATCTTTTTGTTTATTTATTTCTGCTAAAGCGTTGAGGGTTTTTGCTTGTACTTGAGTATAGTGACTTTCTTGAGCAAAAAATAAGGCTTGATGATACATCTCATCTGCTTTTTCAAATTCTTTCAAATTAACGTAGGTTTGACTGATTAATTGAAGGAAATAAGCAAACCTACCTGTATATTCTGGTACTTTTTTAGTCAAAATAGCCTGGTAAATAGGCTCTATTAATAAACGAGATTCTTTGCTAAAACCTAAATAAGAATTTATCAATGCCAAACAAACAGTTGCTTTTTCTGCCCAACGATGATGGGAAGTATCTTTAGCAAGGGCGATCGCACTTTGAAATAAGTCTGCGGCGGCGGTTAATTCCCATAAATCTATTTTGTACAAACCAATGCTTAATAGAGAATCAATCTCAATCATTTTTAAGCAATAAATAGTATGTTGACTAAGAGGCAAAGCTAGAGATGTTAAATTTTGGGTTGCTAAAGCGATCGCTTTTTCTTGGCAATCGATAGCTTGATGAATTTTGCCTACAATCCAGTAAAGATCGCCCAAAATGTTGTATGTCTCGCTAAGACGGCGATCGCCTGAAATTTTATTAATTACTCCAGTAATGGCAGCTAACACAGGTTGCAGCAAACCCAAGCGATATAAAGTG
Source organism: Chroococcus sp. CMT-3BRIN-NPC107 (assembly GCA_019359635.1). GTDB lineage: Bacteria > Cyanobacteriota > Cyanobacteriia > Cyanobacteriales > Chroococcidiopsidaceae > Aliterella. The sequence goes on along the minus strand of JAHHGY010000014.1, from coordinate 149 downwards.
CTACCCAAAGGTAAATACTGTCGCCCTAAGTACAGGACAAAAAATGTAGAGCATTTAAGAAATCATCCATTTTCTGCTCCAAATTGAGAACAATATTTCGCAGATGGTCAAAGCCATAGCGAAAAATGCTCTTAGCTTTACGTCCATGC
>JAHHGY010000013.1 GCA_019359635.1 Chroococcus sp. CMT-3BRIN-NPC107 | reverse complement strand
CCCCTAGAATTGTCATGATCTCGCTTAAACATAAACATCTTGCTCGTTTACGAGTTTGTAAGCCATGACCTAGTAGCTGCGAGTGCCATTGCGGTTCAAAATAAGTGCAAAAATCATCAATCTCACAGAATAAAGCTTCTAAACTAGACAAATAGATGGAGGCGCTGAATACGTTAACTTCATTTCAGCTTACTTGCCTCCTCCTTTTCTTATCCCGAACTGACGTTAATTATTCGCACATAAGAGTTATTTATAAACTTTTGACAAGTCAAAAAAATAATTAAGAAGGCTTTGACCCCTCTTAATTATTTTTGTAATCATTTATAAAAATAATTATGCTTGCTTGGCTAAAAAAGCATTGGTTGCATTTCTTAACTAAGCTACGGCTTTCATCGCCTGCTCTAGAGCCTGTAAAGCCGTATCTACCTCAGAAGATGACACAATTAGCGGTGGCACAAAGCGGATAACTTTAGGACCTGCTGGCACAAGCAATAAGCCTTCATTCATTACCGCCTTGACAACATCGCTAGAAGTCAGAGATATATCTTGCACCAGTTCCATGCCATCAATTAAACCCCAGCCGCGTATATCTGAAATTATGCTTGGATACTTTGCTGCCAAAGCTTTTAAACCTGTTCTCAGTTGTTCGCCGCGCTCAATAACGTTTTGCAACAAAAAGTCGCGTTCTAAGGTTTCTAGAACGCACAGCGCCGCCGCACAAGCCAAAGGGTTGCCCCCGAAGGTACTAGCATGATCTCCTGGACCAAAGACATCGCAAAAAGACTTACACATTACCGCCCCAATTGGGATACCACCGCCTAAACCTTTAGCACTGGTAAAAATATCAGGTTCAATGCCTAAGTTTTCGTAACCCCAAAGGGTTCCGGTTCTACCCACACCGACTTGGACTTCATCTAGCATTAACAAAATACCTGTTTCATCGCAAATATCGCGCAGACGCTGGAAATAAGCGCGATTTCCAGGACGAACGCCGCCTTCTCCCTGTAATGGTTCTAGCAAAATTGCCGCCACACCGCGATCGCCAGAATCTAGCTCGGTAATTGCCGTTTCAATGGCTTTGACATCGTTGTAAGGTACGTAATGAAAACCAGGAACTAAAGGACTAAAATCTTTTTGATACTTTGGCTGCCCAGTAGCAGTAATGGTTGCTAAAGTCCGTCCGTGAAAGCTGGCATTGGCAGTTAAAATAATAGGCTCATCAATTTGTTTTACTGTATGAGCGTATTTACGAGCAAGTTTAATTGCCCCTTCGTTTGCTTCAGCGCCAGAATTACAGAAAAATACCCGATCGGCGCAGGAAGTATCGATCAGCTTTTTGGCTAACTGACCTTGGACGGGAATGTAATATAAATTTGAGACATGATGTAGAGTTTGAATTTGCTGCGTTACGGTTTCAACTAAAGCGCTGTGAGCGTGTCCTAGCGTGCAAGTAGCAATTCCAGCTACAAAGTCTAAATATTCCCGTCCTTGAGTATCCCAAACTTTGCAACCAGCTCCTCGTTCTAAGGCTAAAGGGAAGCGCCCGTAGGTTGTCATTACCGATTCATTAAAGCTGCTTGGATCGTAGGGACTACCTAAAACGGGGGCTTCTTCGGCGGGGATAGAAAGATTCTCAACTAAATCTATACTCATTAACCACTCCTTATAAAAGTTATTTATTTTTATCAAGTTTAATAGCTACTAGCTAAAGTTTTTGTCCGATTTGATTCAACTAACGACATTTAGCAAGAAATTCGCCTTACCTTTAAAGTTAAATGCCCTTGCTTGTAGCTGCTGCCGACTAAAGCCAGTGTTTGACTTGAGAGTTTTCGATTGATTGCTCGAACCATATCGCGATCGCCGATTAAATAGAACATCTTATATAATCCAAAGCTAACCGCTACCCACCAATACTTGTGTATTCAACCTTCGAGCAAAAATATCGCCGCATTCAAAAAGAGTTGCTCGCTGGTGCGATCGCTCTTGGGGGTGTTTTTCTAATTGGAACTTTGTGGTACTGGCTTGTAGAAGGCTGGACGTGGGAAGATGCGGCTTACATGACCGTGATTACTCTAGCTACCGTTGGTTTTGGAGAGATTAACCCTTTAGGCAACCGGGGGCGATTATTTACCATTTCTTTGATCTTAATGGGGGTAGTTACTATTGGTTATATTGTCAACCGTTTTACAGAAGCTTTAATTGGAGGTTACTTTCAAGAAGCAATCCAAGTTAGGCAACAAAAGCGGGCGATGGAATCACTAACAAAACACTATATTATTTGTGGCTGCGGGCGTACTGGGCAACAGGTGGCTTTAGAATTTGCCGCCGAAGGGGTTTTATTTGTGGCTGTTGACTTAAATATGGCTTCAATTCAAGCGGCGCAGCAACTAGGTCAGATTGCCGTTCAAGGGGATGCCACGCTAGATGAAACGCTAATCAAAGTAGGTATCGAAAGAGCGGTGGGGTTAGTGGCGGCTTTGCCTTCGGATGCGGAAAACTTGTATACCGTGTTGTCGGCAAAAACTTTAAATCCCAACATTCGGGCGATCGCGCGGGCAAGCAACCGAGAAGCGTTGCAGAAGCTCCAAAGGGCGGGAGCCGATGCCGTAGTCTCTCCCTATATTACGGGTGGAAAAAGGATGGCGGCGGCGGCGCTCAGACCCCAGGTGATGGATTTTGTTGATGGCATCCTAACCGGAGGCGATCGCGAATTGTATATGGAAGAATATCGGCTCGATTCGGCGGTTTGTCCTTATATTGGTCAAACTTTAAAAGAAGCTAGGTTGCGGAGTCAATCGGGGGCTTTGGTGCTGGCGATTCGGCGCGTTGATGGAAGTTTGATCGGCGGCCCTACGGCGGAGACTATTTTGATGGCTGGAGACTTACTCATTTGTATGGGTACAGCCGAACAATTGCGACAAATTAATCAAATATTAGGTCCTATCGATCGTCAAGTTTTGCGCCCACCTAGGCAGGGAACAAACTATTAATCTAATTTCAAAGCATTAACTGGTACTTCGTCCCAAGTTGCTACGGTTCGCATATTTGCTACCCATCCGGCAGATTTTTGCATATCGGTTAGATTATTAGCAAAAGAATTGTGACAATCTTTTGCTTGTGCTTCGTCACAGCAAGCTATACAAGCATGAATCATCCCCGATGGATCGATTTGTTCGTTTACCCAAATAGTCAAGGATTGTTTCTCCTACTGATTGACAATTGTTCTAGGGCATCGCCTGTAACTCGGCAAATTCTCCAGTCTGGTAGAACTAATGCGCCCATCTGCTCGTAAAAGGCGATCGCATCACTATTCCAATCTAAAACACTCCACTCTAATCGTCCATAACCGCGATCTACGACAAGTTTGGCTAAGTAACCTAAAATCTCTTTGCCAATTCCCTGACGGCGATACTGAGGTAAAACGAATAAGTCTTCTAAATATATTCCTGGCTTGGTCAAAAATGTTGAGTAATTAGGAAAAAATAGCGCGAATCCGGCGGTTTCCCCCGCACACTCGGCAATTATTGCCTCAATGTAAGGACGAGAACCAAATAAATGTTCCTGCAAAGCCTCTACATTGCCAGTAACAGCATGAGTCAATTTTTCGTACTTTGCTAGTGATTGGATTAAGCCAAACAAAACTGGTACGTCCTCCGGTTCTGCTTGACGCAATTTCAAGTTCATAATTCTACATTTATCTACGGCTGCTTTTAGATTTTAGCCATACTTCGGCCGTAAAATAAAAAGACTTTTAGACTAGCCAGCCTTTCAAGCGTTTAGCTATTTGGGGTCGTCGTAGTTTTCGCATGGCTTTACTTTGAATTTGCCTAACTCGTTCGCGGGAAAGATTGAACAAACAGCCTACTTCTTCTAAGGTACAAGGTTCGCTAGTTGTCAAACCATAACGTAAGGAAATTACGTCTTTTTCTCTAGGAGTTAGTACATCAGCTAATACATCCCAAATTTCTTGACGCATCATGGTTTCATTCATTTGCTGTTCGGGAGATTGTCCGTCTTCGTCTTCAAGCAAATCTACAAGTTCGGTGTCTTCTTCTTTGCCAACGCGATGATTTAGTGATAAAGATTTGCGCCTTAATTGTTGCAGTTGGCGCAGTTGTTCGGGAGTTGTGTCTAAAGCTTCTGCTAGTTCGTTTTCTGTAGCGTTGCGATGGAGTTTTTGCTTAAGTTCTCGCTGGGCTTTTTTAAGTTTATTTAGTTTTTCAACGATATGAATTGGCAATCTAATAGTTCTAGCATCATTAGCGATCGCTCTTGTAATTGCCTGTCTAATCCACCAATAGGCGTAGGTAGAAAACTTATAACCTTTGTCTGGATCGAACTTTTCTGTTGCTCGATTCAATCCCATCGCACCCTCTTGAATCAAGTCTAAAAATTGTACCCCTCGATTCAAGTATCTTTTGGCAATCGATACTACCAAACGTAAATTAGAGCGGATCATTTTCCGCTTTGCTACTCTACCTTGATACAACTTTTGTTCTAACTGACGTTCGGTCAAACTAAGCGCTGACGCTGTTTCTGCTTGGCTTACACTGCGATTTAATTGGCTGCTTAAACGTTTTTCCAAGTCTCCTACTTCTACTAAAAACTGCACCCGTTTGGCTAACTCTACTTCTTCTTCTGCTTTTAGCAATGGATAACGAGCCATTTCTTTAAAAAATGCTCCCACCGCATCGTCCGAATCAGTTTTACGGTATCCTGAAGGTCTAGCTGCGGCTAAACTATCTCCATCTCTATCTTCGGAACCTGCAATTTCTATATCGCCTATTTCGTCTACTACCACCATATTTTCTAGAGACGGGTCTTCTAAATCGTCCGCATGAGAATTACTTGTTTCTTCTATTGGTAGCAAAATATCAATTGAGTCTAATTCAGTAATATTCATATTTACGTTTAGGTTGGATTGTACTAATTTAATGGGTAGAGGATATTAGGTTACATAAATGCTTAAAAGCACTGTAAAAGTATCTGTTAGTTTCTCAATGTAATAGCAGGTTTAGTAAGTAAAAGTTACTTATTTCTACATTTATCTTGTTGCTTTAATTTTCTCCTTTCAATTATATTACGTTCTCTTTTTATCCTAACGCCAATCCAAGCCTAGAGGTTTGATTTGCAGGGCAAATAAAAATACTTTCTAAAAGAAACCCAGCTTATATTTGTTCGGTTGTCAAGATTTGCTTATTGTTAATTCTAGATAAGTTTTTAGTAAAATTTAGTGGCATCATAGCCAAAATGTTACTTACTTTTAGAAATTTTCGCCATGACAACTACTTTGATAAATAATTAATTAAAATGATAGATGGCAATATACTAACTGCTGTGCTAGAGCAGCTTTATTTAAGCAATTTATAGTTCAAAATTGAACATTTATACCTAAACATTACTGATTTTTTGAGCTTAAAAACAGAATCTCATACATCTAAAAGCTTTACTCTCTACCGATAGGGAGAAAATGTTAGCTTTTAGGATAAGCGATCGCGTAAAATTAGTTACACCTTTTACAGCAATATATTCAAATTGCTTGAGCTAAATCTGATTTGATGGCACATTTAACAGCCAAAAACAGTATAAAAAAGTTGATATATTAAAACAACGCTTTAATGATAAATACCGATCTATTATGTATATTTCTGGATTAAAGAGGTCAAGTTTTACAGTTGCAGAGCCTAGAACCAGCTATCAGCCTGGATCGAACAATACTAAACGCTGGATTGAAGTGTTAGTAGACTGCCCGGGAGCTATAGGTATATATACGTATAAACTGCCAGAAAGTATGTTAGCTGTACAACTAGGTAGTATTTTAAGTGTTCCTTTTGGTAAGCAACAAGTAGGAGCGATCGCTATTCAACTGTTAGACCAACCAAACACTGACCTACCCCTTGAGAAAATTCGCGAGGTAGAAGAGGTCGTAAGTAAAGGTTTTTTTGCTGCAACTTACTGGCAGTTGTTGCAACGAGTATCCGAATATTACTACACATCGTTGATGGCAGTAATTAAAGTCGCCCTACCACCAGGTTTACTAGGGAAATCGCAACGTCGTATCCGTCTTAAGGCAGAAAGTATACCTACAGGTGGAGAAGCGTTTTTACCTACTACCGCTAGACAAGTATTGCAACTACTCCAAGTTCAAAGTAAGGGCGAGTACAGCTTGAAATATCTTAATAGCCAAATTAAAGGAGCGACCTGGGGAGTACAGCAACTTCTAAAACGCGGTTGGGTAGAAAGTCACTTAGAATTGCCAAAATATACAAAACCCCAAACAAAACAGGCGGTAACGCTAACTGGAAATATATTGTCGGGGGAATTAAATAAGCGCCAACAAGAAATTTTACAAGTATTGAGCGATCGCGGTGGTGAATTGTGGCTAAATGAGTTTCTGTTGCTATGCAAAACTACTTTACCCACGCTAAAAACTCTCGCCGTTAAAGGATTTTTGGTAATTGAACCGCGCGAAGTTTTACGCCAAGAAATAGCACCCTTGCAAGCAAAAGATTGTCCAAAAACCTTAACTACTGCTCAATCTGAAGCTTTGGCTACTATTAATAGCTTAGAGGGGGTAGCGGAAATATTATTGCATGGAGTTACAGGATCGGGAAAAACTGAAGTATATTTACAAGCGATCGCACCCTTACTTGCAACAGGAAAATCAGCTTTAGTTTTAGTTCCCGAAATTGGCTTAACACCGCAATTAACCGATCGTTTTCGCGCTCGTTTTGGAGAAAAAGTTTGCGTTTATCACAGTGCTTTATCTGATGGCGAACGTTACGATACTTGGCGACAAATGCTGACAGGAGAACCCCAAGTAGTTATCGGTACTCGTTCGGCGGTATTTGCACCTTTACCAAATCTTGGCTTAATAATTTTGGATGAGGAACACGACAATAGCTTTAAACAAGATAGTCCCGTTCCTACCTACCACGCCCGAAATGTTGCAAAGTGGAAAGCAGAGCTAGAAAATTGTCCGTTAATTTTGGGTTCGGCAACTCCATCGTTGGAGAGTTGGGTAAATAGAACTAAAGACCATAGCTATTATTTACCATTACCAGAACGCATTCAATCGCGTCCTTTACCGCCGGTAGAAGTGGTAGATATGCGCCAAGAATTGCAACTAGGCAATCGTTCCATATTTAGCCGCTCGCTGCAAGAGGCGCTTAAAGATATGAAAGAGCGATCGCAACAAGGAATATTATTTATCCATCGACGGGGACATAGCACCTTTGTTTCTTGTCGTAGTTGCGGCTATGTAATTGAGTGTCCAAATTGCGATGTTTCTTTGGCTTATCACCAAACCGAAGCCGAGGCTACCAAATTATTGCAGTGTCATTATTGTAATTACGTGCGATCGCATCCCCGCAATTGTCCGCAATGCAGTTCGCCTTACTTAAAGTTTTTTGGAAGCGGCACGCAGAGGATAGCGCAAGAATTGACTCAACAATTCCCCCAATTACGGTTTATTAGATTTGATAGCGATACCACCCGAACAAAAGGCGCTCACCGCAATTTATTAACCCAATTTGCCAATAAAGAAGCAGATTTATTAATTGGGACGCAAATGTTGACTAAAGGGTTAGATTTGCCGCAAGTAACCTTAGTTGGCGTAATGGCGGCGGATGGATTGCTGCATCTAGCAGATTACAGAGCTAGTGAAAGAGCCTTTCAAACCCTAACTCAAGTAGCTGGGAGAGCAGGTAGAGGGGACGATTCAGGACGGGTAATTGTTCAAACTTATACCCCCGCTCATGCAGTCATTGAAGCTGTGCAAAGACACGAATTTGAGCCTTTTATTGCTACAGAGTTGGCACAAAGAGCGGCGTTAAATTATCCCCCCTATGGAAGACTAATTTTATTGCGTTTAAGTAGCACCGCAGCCGAGATTGTCGAACAGACAGCGCTGAAAATTGCCGAAGTTTTAGCAGCAAGTACAGCTTACGAAATCTTGGGACCCGCACCTGCAAATGTTTTGAGAGTTGCTAACCGTTACAGGTGGCAAATTATGCTGAAATTTGCCGAAGAATCTTTACCACAATTACCTAATTGGGAAGAAGTGCGATCGCATTGTCCACCATCAGTTAGCTTCACCATTGACGTAGATCCGCTAAATATGATGTAGGGGATTACTTTTCAAGGATTTTTAAGCCAGATTGAACGCGCCACAAACTAGCATAAATTTTTTGCTGTGCTAATAACTGTTCGTGAGTTCCTTGTTCTACCAGTTTGCCGTATTCCATTACATAAATGCGATCGGCATTACGTACTGTAGAGAGACGATGAGCGATCGCAATGGTGGTTCTATTTACGGTGATTTTGTCTAAAGACCTTTGAATCAACGCTTCTGTCTCGTTATCTACAGCAGAAGTTGCCTCATCTAATATTAGTATCGGTGGATTTTTCAAAACGGCACGCGCGATCGCAACTCTTTGTCTTTGTCCCCCCGATAGCTTTTGTCCTCTTTCCCCCACAATAGTTTCATAACCTTGGGGAAGTTCTTTAATAAATTCGTGAGCTTCAGCAATTCTCGCGGCGGCGATTATCTCTTTTTCGGTAGCAGAGATTGTCCCGTAAGCAATATTTTCGGCTACAGTACCGTGAAATAAAAATACATCTTGACTAACTAAACCAATATGCGATCGCAAATTCTTAAAATCTAACTCCCGAATATCTACCCCATCGAAGCTAATAGTTCCCGATTGCACTTCATAAAGCCGCAGCAAAAGTTTAACTAACGTGCTTTTACCAGAACCCGTAGAACCCACAAGAGCAATGGTTTTTCCCGCCGGAATGTGCAGTGATAGGTTTTCAATTATGGGGTTGCGTCCATTGTACGCAAAACTTATATGATTAAATTCCAACTCTCCTTCTACCGATGGTAAAGAAATATTCCCGGTATGAATTGCGATCGGAGTATCGAGTAAATTCATTACCCTAGTAGTTGAAGCCATTGCTCTTTGATATTGGTCAAAGGTTTCGCCTAACCTAGTCAAAGGCCACAATAAGCGCTGGATTAAAAATACTAAAGTGCTGTAAGTACCGACTGACATATCACCCTTTACCGCCGCCAAACCGCCGTAAAACAGCAAAGCTGTAAAACCCGCCAAAATAATCATGCGAATTAATGGCACAAAAGCCGCCGAAAGGGCGATCGCCTGACGGTTACTTTGACGGTAAGCTTCGCTATCACTCCTTAACCTGGCAATTTCGTAGTCTTCGGTAGTGAAGCTTTTAATAGTTGTAATACCCGTCAAATTATTAGTTAGTCGCCCATTAAGCAAACCGACGGTTTCCCTAACCGCAGCGTAACGAGGCGCAAGACGGCGTTGAAAAGCGATCGCCCCCCACAAAATAAATGGCATCGGTAGCATTGCCATCCAAGCCACGCTAGGAGCCAAAATAAAAAACGCACCGCCAATAATTAGTACCGTTGTAGTAACTTGAATTAAGTCATTTGCGCCCACATCCAAAAACCGCTCTAGTTGGTTAATGTCATCGCTCAAAATAGACATTAAACCGCCCGTACTGCGTTCTTCAAAATAGGCTAGTTCCAATTCTTGCAAATGCTTGTAAGCGTCTAAACGTAGGTCATGCTGAATATTTTGCGCCAAATTGCGCCACAGACGAGCAAAAGCATACTCAAACACCGATTCTAGTACCCAGACAATGACCGTTAAGACAGAAAGAAGCAAAAATTGTTCGAAGACATCTCGCACGCCATAGCGGGCAATAATTGAATCTTGTTGCTTAACGACCACATCTACAGCCAGACCAATTAAAGCTGGTGGCGCGAGATCGAATATTTTGTTGAAAACCGAGCAAGCGGTTGCTTTGGCAAGCAACCGTCGATAGTTACGACTGTAAGCAAGTAGACGCTGGAGCGGTCGATTGCTGGCTAGAGGTTTTTGGGAATTAAAACCAATTATCTGCTTTTTGGGCGATCGCAGTGACACTATGAACAAACCTAGATACTGAACTTCACTTTAGAACCTTTTGATTTTGTTTTGCCACTTGCTAAGTTAATAGCTTCTAGGCTCTTTGTCGGTTTGCTTTGAGCGCTCTAGTAGTTTGTCTCCAGATCAATATAAATATTGTTCCAGAAACCAAAGCACCCAAAACTGATTTGACGATGTTTTTGATCAGCAAGCGTTGAGCGTTGGCGCGATTAGTTGCCGCTTGGTTTTTCAATTGGCTTTGCCCATCAGCAATTCTTGTTAGTAACTGAGTTTTTAGTTGATCGACGTTTTGAGTAGGTACAGCACCCGCTTGAGGATTAAGGCGCGTAAGTACGCTTTGGATTTCTGCGGGTGTGGTTGCTTTGTTGAGTACCGCTTGCAACTGTTGCAGTTGATTAGCTTGTTGATTAACTCTAGTTGTGAGTTCTTGTTCGCTTTGTCTGTCAAGTCTCCAACCAGCATTAATTCCTAAAGGTATTAACAAGAAAAATAACATCCCAGCAATTAGACAAGCCCAAGATAAAACTTTGAAGATTTTTAGGCTTTTTTCTCCAGAAAATACTAGCACTGCACCCAATAAAGGTACGGGTACTCGCTCTACCAAACTTCTAACCATTTGAAATTCCCAGGCGGGGTTCGTAAATAGCGGCGGTACAAAGACATCAACGATGTCGAATAATGACAAAGCTAACAATGCGTAACCGACGATGCGAAAAAGAGGAGCGAACCACCATTCATTATTATTTGCTTTTGTCACGCAATCAGAACCTTGAATTACTACAATTAATCTCAATTTGTTAGTCTTGGGGATAGTTCATAGCCCACCACTGATACCAAGAAATCCACGCCTTTTCTAGCAGAACATAAGCAGCCTGTGGCGAAGACTTATTTAAGGGTATGGAAAAATGGTTCCATAAGCAACGAGTATCTCGCAGATTGCGTTGACCTAGTAGCCAAGGAATTGTGCGATCGCTAAACAAGTCGTAGCGACTACGATTGTCGCTAAAATCTTCCCTATTTAAGGTTCCCCCACCTCGCGAGTTCATACAGGTAGTTAGGTAGGCACGGTTTTGAACAACGTACATACCGTATTTTCCTGCTGCTTCGTGTTCGCGAGTGATGAAAAATTGGTTTTTATTTGTAACCGCCAAAGGACTGTAGTTTGACAAAAATTGCGAATAGGAGCTATCGCTTTCTAGTTGATAGACCATTTCAATATTTAATACTAAGTCATTTTGGCTATAGGTATACTTTTTGCCATTGGCATAAGGTTTACCAATAACTTGACCGTAATCAGTAGTTTTACTGATAAACGGTTCGCTGGCTTGGAGTTGCCATCCCTCTAAAGGTACATTTTGGGGAAATACGACCGGAGTAGGCTGACGTTTGCCAATGCTTGGATCTAAAAGCAATCTGCCTAAAACTACAGTGGTACTAGCAAAAACAACTATAAGCAAAGGGATATGTAACTGCTTATACTTCATTACTCCGGCAACTCCATTTGTTCGCTACCGTTGCTTGCTTCGTCTTGCTTAGTAATTAAGTAGCAAAAACCACCAAATAGTAAGGTACAAATTAGAAAAAATATCTGCGAACCTGTACCTATATGCCAATAATCAAAAGATTCAGTAGTTGAATTTGCTACTAAATAAGCCATCAACGCTACTCTAATGCCGTTAACTATGAAGGCAATGATGACGGCAGCAATCGGGACAATAATTTTTTTGCTTAAGCCCCGGATGGGAAACATGACCAAAAATAGGATTGCTAACTTCACTAACTGCGATATAGTTTCCATACCCGAACAGCCTGGATATACTTCTACGGCTCCAGTGGGGAGGGTAATGTTTACTCCCTCGCGCAGCACAGGAAAACCCAAATAAGATAGAAATGCGCTAGAAAATTGGGCTGTAAATATTGAAATATCTAGGTACTGAGAAATATATATTAGGGGAAAATGAAAAGCAAAAATAATTGCTAGTTCTAACCAATACTGACGCAACCCTCTGATACCAGAAGCTAGTAGTGCTAGACCAAGAAAACCGATAAAAGGTGATAGTTCCACAAAAGAATCAACTACATTAACATAGTTACTTCTTAACAACACAAAACCAATTAATACAATGCCGAGCAAACTTGAAAAAATATCGCTTTCAAATTTAAAATTTTGACGTTTCTCCTCTAGTAAAGAGTACACTCCTGCCAAACCTAATAAACTAATAGCGATTTGACTTACATTTCCTTCAACTTTTAAATACAAACTGACATAAACGGCAGTCAAGCTACTAGCGATCGCTAATAACCAAAACTGAGTATTTTCTAAAGGTTTAATCGTCGCCAGGGTAGTATTTTTCATCAGTTTCTAGTCATCATTCATTTGTACGGTAAGTTTTAATATTTATCCCCATAGGCGACGACGGGGGGAAGCTTCAAGCTTTTGGTGAGCATCAGCTAATAGCGCCGGAATATCTAATTGTTCGGGACACCGAGGCAAACAGTCTCCACAAGTGGTACAACGGTTGCCTTTATTACCAGGAAACCAATGCCCAGCATTTTCTAGCATTGAATATCGGTAGCTACTATAGTCTTCCATATTATAAGCAACCGCAAGATTACGTAGGCGCAAAATTTCGGTAATATTGACATTTTCTGGGCAAGGTAAGCAAGCATAGCATTGACTGCATTTTTGCGGGGCGATCGCGGCTAATTGCGCTTCCAAGCGCTGGCAAATAGCAATTTCTTCAGGTGTTAGAGCCTCGCTGCGATCGCTAAACTTTAGCGGTTCAATTAGTTCTTCAGCAGTTGCCGCCCCCACGCTCAGGGTAGCAATACTAGGATCGCTAAGTAAAAAACGATAGTTAAATTCTAAGGGTGTAAGGGGATAACACAAATCGATCAGTTTTTGGGGAGGGGTATAAAGCAAGCCGCCTTTATCTGCCGGGGAAATGATAAATATTCCCATATCTTTGGTTTTGGCTAATTCTAGGGCGGTGGCATGGCGTTGAAAAAAGTAGTAATAGTGTAAATTGACAAACTCAAATAAGTCAGTAGCGATCGCTGCTGTAATTAGTTCTAAAGAGCCGTGACTAGAAAAACCAACATGTTTGATGCGTCCATCATTTAAGGCTGCTTGTACCGCAGTCATGCAGCCACCGCCTTGTACCAGTTTGAGATGTTCCGAAGTATTAATGCCGTGAATTGCCAAGCAATCAATGTAATCTAACTGCAAACGCTGCAATGATTCATCAATGCACTTACCCATAGCATCGGATGCTGCGGTTGGCGAAATTTTGGTAGTAATGTAAATTTGACTTCTCTCTACAGACAAGTGAGCTAAAGCCGCGCCTAAATACTCCTCACTTTTGCCGTAGCCTCTAGCGGTTTCAAAGTGGTTAACGCCTAAACCTAGAGCTTTTTCAATAGTTTTTTGGGCATTTTCTAAAGATGCCAAGTACCGCATCGTTCCCAAAGAGAAAACGGACAAATAAAGGTTGGTTTTACCAAAGCGTCGATAACGCATAAATAATTGCTTAGGCTTCTCCAGGACTAAAACCTTTGCCCTGAATTAAGTCTTCTGGGCGGAGGTTAGATAAAAATTCCTTAAAAGCTCGTTGTTCAGCTTCATCCGCATCTCTATCAACAGGAATAGAAGCATCGGCAATTACTTCCTCCATTACCCATATAGGGCTATTGGTACGTAAAGCGATCGCGATCGCATCGCTGGGACGAGCATCAATTTCTTTTTTGACTTCCCCTTGACGGAGGCTTAAAACAGCATAAAAAGTGCCATCTTGAATTGAGTGAATTACTACGCGCTCTAATGCCATACCCCAAACTTCTAGCATATTTGCCATTAAGTCATGGGTTAGAGGACGGGGCGGTTTTTGGTTTTCTAAGGCGCTGATAATTGCCTTAGCTTGGTCTTGGTTTATATAAATTGGTAGCGCCCGACGCTCGGTTCCGTCTTTTAGCAATACAATCGGGCTGCGATTTACAGCATCTATAGCAATGCCAGCAACTCTCATTTCAATCATTGATGTAGCCTCGTAGATCCTTTTTGCTGATAGCGATTGTGGCAAGGGGGTACACTAGAGCTAGATATACAGTATTAGGAAAGTTATACATATTTATAGTCATAGTTGAATCAGTTTGATTCTAGTCTAGGAGCAATATTTAGTTTTTTGGGTCAGCATTTAACGAACGCTCTTTACCCAAGTATGACCCGTCTTGATGAGATTTATGTAAAGCAGATTAGAAGAATTTAAGTTGATTTTTATTTAGGCAGATTTTTTGTAAGAGTACAGTCATGTTTACAGGATTAGTTCAAGCTTTGGGAAAAGTTCGCGCCTTAGGAAGCGATCGCCTGAGTGTCAGTTGCCAAGATGATAATGCTAATTTAATTTTGACCGATCTTGCCCTTGGTGACAGCGTAGCAGTGGATGGAATTTGTCTAACGGTAATGGAAGTTTTGCCTCAAGGATTTGTCGCCGCCGTTTCTCCCGAAACTTTAGGGCGTACTACTTTAGCCCAAAGACAGCAAGACGATAATTTTGTCAACTTAGAAACTTCTTTGCGCGTGGGAAGTAAGCTAGGGGGGCATTTTGTTATGGGACATATAGACGGAGTTGGTTACTTGGATAGCATTGAGCAAACGGCAACTTCTTGGGAAATGAGTTTTACAACTACTGGTGCGATCGCGCGTTACATTGTTTCCAAAGGTAGTGTTGCAATCAATGGCATAAGTTTAACTATCGCCGATTATGACGATGCCCGCTATTGGTTCAAAGTTGCGGTTATTCCTCTAACTTACGCGCAAACAAATCTAAGGTATTTGCACTTAGGTGAGGCGGTGAATTTGGAAGCGGATATTTTAGGGAAATATATGGAAAAGTTAATTCCTAGTTCTCGGCAAAATTTAGATAACGACCTAACTCCAGCATTTTTGGCAGAAAATGGGTATTTATAAGTAATTCATTGCTCGTTCCGCTTTACTTAGCGATCGCTTACTTTAACTAGCGCAAATTTGCCGAAGTTATATATTAATGATTCTAAATTTTTTGCTCGGCATTCAATGCTTCTTCATTCTGTTGTCAAGAGTGTAAGCTTATTTTTTATTTTTACGTGCTTCTGGCAAATCTAATTTGATTTTTCACTCATCTCATGTTTGAACCCTAAATGCCATTCCAGATAGTAGTTGATATCGCTGACTGCATCTTCAATCCGCCAGCGAAACTCTGTTTGAGCGCGAAGTTCTCGAAGAAGAATAGATTTAACAAGGTGTTTCTCCAAACGTTGTTTTGTGCGTGCAATGTATGCAAGTGCCAAACAGGCATTAGCGCGTACTCCCTCGCTCGGATGTTCAGCTATACGTAGACACACATCTTGCGCGTATTTCCAATCGGGAAAATGCTCCCCTAATGCCAAGGACAAAATTAAAAGCTCCTCTACGGAGCCGTGAACTAATAACTCCTCAATTTCCTGACGATTTGTAAGTACAGGCAGAGGGAAATAAATGCGTGGCGGCAAATCTGGCTCAAAACTATCCATAGCAAAAATTTTATCTGTTACCATCCATTGCCTAATTATCCTGTATCATTTACTTTGATAGAATAGTCCGGTATCCCGACCGATTAACCGGAGATTGAAAGGAGCAAGAAGTATGAGTTGGTGGCATATAACCAAAAGCAAAGTAAAAAACTTTGTAGCGTTATTTTTGGTAGGAGTAGTATTATCAAGCGCGATCGCAGCTTGTTCGGGAGGAGGAAGTAGCACTAGCAATCCCAGCACGGCGGCTAGTGGTGGAGGCGATAAAGAATTAACCCTTGTCTCCTACGCTGTCACCCGCGCCGCTTACGAGAAAATAATTCCCCAATTTACTGCCAAGTGGAAGCAAGAAAAAAATCAAAACATTACTTTCAATCAAAGTTATGGCGGTAGCGGTTCTCAAACTCGTGCAGTAATTGATGGCTTAGAAGCCGATGTTGTCGCTTTAGCTTTGGCATTAGATACAAAAAAAATTGAGCAAGCAAAACTAATTGAACCAGGATGGGAACAAGAAGCCCCCAATAATGCGATCGTCCACAAATCTGTGGCAGCGTTAGTTACTCGTGAAGGCAACCCTAAAGGGATTAAAACTTGGGCAGATTTAGCTAAACCAGGAGTAGGCGTAATTACTGCCAATCCCAAAACCTCTGGTGGTGCGAGATGGAACTTTTTAGGAATGTGGGGTTCAGTAACAAGAACCGGAGGCGATGAAGCCCAAGCCCTAGACTTTACGACTAAAGTAATTAAAAATGCCCCAGTATTGCCCAGAGATGCCCGCGAATCTAGCGATGTATTTTTCAAGCAAGGACAGGGAGATGTATTAATTAACTACGAAAATGAAGTAATTCTAGCAGGATTAAACGGCGAAAAATTACCCTATGTAATCCCCGATGTAAATATCTCTATCGACAATCCGGTAGCAGTGGTAGATGCCAACGTAGACAAACACGGCACAAGAGAAATTGCGCAAGCCTTTGTTGAATATCTTTATACCCCGGAAGCGCAACGAGAATTTGCTAAAGTAGGCTTTCGCCCCGTAGATTCTACCGTAGCTGAGGAAGTATTAAAGCAGTACGTACCAATTAAAACCCTATTTACTGCCCAAGATATGGG
The DNA here is from genome assembly GCA_019359635.1 of Chroococcus sp. CMT-3BRIN-NPC107. Classification (GTDB taxonomy): domain Bacteria; phylum Cyanobacteriota; class Cyanobacteriia; order Cyanobacteriales; family Chroococcidiopsidaceae; genus Aliterella. Next base: position 43,853 of record JAHHGY010000013.1, on the reverse strand, counting down.
GGGATGGGATGAGATTCAGAAAAAGTTTTTTGAAGATGGGGCGATTTTTGACAAGATTCAAGCTAATTGAGAATAGCTTACAAATTACCAATCTCTTGAGTACAACAAAACTATAAATGGTATCTTCTTACTCCAAGCCAAAAAAATCGAGCTGGGAACCCCTAAATAAATTATTAGGGTTATCTGTGCCTTGGCGAATTACTTTAGGCTACTTGACCATTGTGCTGCTATTGCCTGTATCGGCATTGATATTGAAAGCAGCGACAGAAAAACCGATTGACTTTTGGAAAATTGCCACAAGTCCGGTTGCTTTAGCAACTTATGATGTTACCTTCGTTACGGCTTTGGTTGCAGCTTTAATTAATGGAGTTTTAGGGCTGTTGATTGCTTGGGTGCTAGTTAGGTACGATTTTCCTCTCAAGCGTTTGGTAGATGCGTCTATTGATTTACCTTTTGCCTTGCCGACTTCTGTTGCAGGCTTAACTTTAGCAACGGTTTACAGCAATAACGGCTGGCTTGGGTCTTTAGTAGCGCCTTACGGAATCAAAATTGCTTTTACGCGCTTGGGTGTAGGGGTGGCAATGTTATTCATTTCCTTGCCCTTTGTCGTGCGGGCTTTGCAGCCTGTGTTGCAAGAAATGGAAAAAGAAATTGAAGAAGCGGCATGGTCGTTGGGGGCTTCTAGATGGCAGACTTTTTGGCGAGTAATTTTACCGCCCTTAATGCCTGCGATGTTGACGGGAATCGCTTTAGCATTTTCTCGCGCGGTGGGAGAATACGGTTCGGTAGTGATTATTGCTTCAAATATTCCTTTTCAAGACTTAATTGCATCAGTGCTAATTATTCAACGCTTAGAACAGTACGACTATTCGGGCGCAACAGTGATTGGAACAGTTTTATTGCTGATTTCTCTATTAGTTCTTTTAGCAATTAACCTATTGCAGGCTTGGGGACGACGCTATGAGCTTTAATATTGCTGGTAAGTTCTTTAATCCAAGTTCGCAAAAGAAAAAATTAGCCTCTAGCGATCGCCCTTGGGTGAAATTTGTTTTAATTGGAATTGCGATTGTTTATCTTGCCTTAATTTTATTTATTCCCGCAGCCAATGTCTTTGCTCAAGCATTTCAGTCAGGCTTTGGGCCGTTTTTTGAAAACCTCAGCCAACCTGTTTTTCTTCACGCTGTTAAGCTAACGGTAATAATTGCCTTAATTGTTGTTCCTGTTAATACGGTTTTTGGTCTGTGTGCGGCGTGGGTAATTGCCCGCAACCAATTTCGCGGTCGAGCGTTGCTTATCAGTATTTTAGACATCCCTTTTGCTGTTTCTCCGGTAGTAGCCGGATTAATGCTCGTACTGCTTTACGGACGCACTGGTTGGTTTGGACCTGCATTAAACGCGGCAAATATCAAAATTATTTTTGCTTTGCCAGCAATGGTAATTGCTAGTGCTTTTATTACCATGCCGTTTGTGGCACGTGAAGTTATCCCAGTTTTGGAAGAATCGGGCTTTGACCAAGAAGAAGCGGCGAAGACTTTAGGAGCGAACGATTGGCAGATATTTTGGCGCGTCACTCTTCCTAATATTCGATGGGGTCTGCTCTACGGGGTAATTTTGACCAATGCTAGAGTAATGGGCGAATTTGGCGCAGTTTCGGTGGTATCGGGAAATATTGGCGGCAAAACTCAAACTTTGCCTTTATTTGTAGAGGAGGCTTACAAACAGTATCAAACTGAGTCGGCTTTTGCGGCGGCGGTTTTACTAGCGGGTTTGGCTTTAGTTACTTTGGTGTTAAAAGAAATTTTGGAACGGAAAACTCAAATTAAAGATATCGAATAGGAGAATTATTTTATGTCTATCCAAAATCAAGGCAACTTTTCTTTGCAGACATCTAGACCAACTCAAACTCGAATCAAAATTCATATCCCCAAAGCCTTTCATGAAGAACCAGTAATTTCACGCTTAGTTTCCGATTACGGGCTTACGGTCAATATTGCCGCCGCCCTACTTGGCGCAAATACGCGAGACGATGGCTGGTTTGAGTTAGATTTGCGTGGTAAAGCCGAGCAGATTCAAAGCGCTTTAACTTATCTCAATGAGTTGGATTTGGAAATTTGGGGTCAATCAACAGCAGAAGAAGATGGCTGGTAATGGATAAAGATTTCCAATCATCTTAATATTTAAGTCATTTGATTCTCAATTGCCCAGCGCGCAAGTTCGGTACGATTGTGCAAACCTGTTTTGCCTAGCATATTAGAGACGTGACTTTCTACAGTGCGCTGACTTACATTGAGTTCGTCAGCAATATTTTTATTAGCTAAACCTCTAGCGACAAACTGGACGACTTTCATCTCTGTTTGGGTGAGGTGAACGTCGAAAGGAACTTGAATTTTTGATTCATTGTCGCCGCCGTCTGTAGACTGCTGCCTCTGCCGAAAAGCTTGTTTGAGGGATGCTTCTACTTGAGCTACTAATTCTTCTGGCTCAAAGGGTTTTACCATATAAACATCTGCGCCTACATTTAGCCCCTTAACTCGGTCTTGTGCTTGACCTTTAGCTGAAAGAAATAAGACCGGAATCCAGCTAGTACGCTCATCTTCACGAATATTGCTAACAAAATCGTAGCCATCCATCTCTGGCATCATCACGTCACAAACAATCATGTCTGGAATATCGCTTTCTAATACTTCTAGAGCTTCTCTACCATTTTCTGCCGTGACAACTTCGTAGCCCCGAAATTCTAAGTAATCTTTGACTAATAGGATTAAATTCGGGTCATCATCGATTAGTAGCAGTCTTTTGTGTTCTTTAACGCTGGTTTCTTTCATACGTTGCTACTGTGGTTACTTTTACGTTGATGAAATTCTATAATTGGATGTTTTGCATTTGGTTTTTTATACATAACATCAAGCGATCGCTGCTAAGTCTTCAATCTTGAAAAAATGCAATTTTAGTAATGCTACGGAATTATATAGTATATCTAATGCGTTATTATATATTGTTTTCTCTCTCTAAATTCTCAGTCATTTGACTGCTAATTACTGCTAGTCGCCTCGATATTGTCTGAGCATAAAAAATACTTATTATTCATTAGTTGCTGTATTAAAAGCTACAGGTTGGGGCAAAGAATGAGTTAAAAAAGCATATTCTGTAACAACACAGTTATTAATTATGTGTTCTTGAATAATCCGCTCGATTATTTCAGGAGTTGCTTTATGATACCAAACGCCATCAGGATACACTACCAAAATTGGTCCGGAGGTACAAACACGCAAGCAATTAGCTTTGGTGCGAAATATGCAGCTAGGGCGTGTCTCTGTAGGTTTATCGAGGTTTAACTGTTTTAGACGTTTTTTGAGGTAATCCCAAGATTCCAAACTTGCTTGAGTGGAGCAGCATTGAGGAAAAGTTGGACCAGCACAGATAAAAATATGCCGTTGAATTTGCTCTAGTCCTAAACTTGTAACGGAATTAGCTAGAGATTCCAAATCTTTAGCTGGGTGAGTTTCAACTTCTTCGACTACCTCAATCGGCGCGGCATTTTCTGGGGTCATGTTACAAAAGATAATTTTGACTTTAAAACTATTTTGACAAATTAAAAACAGCGCGATCGCCCCTTTAATTCAATCACCACAACTATTACAACTATCACCAGGCATAAGTTCGGAAACCCGTACACAAAATTTTATTGCTTTTTGGTTCCATATTTAGCTAAATTAGCACTCAGGAGCAGAGAGTGCTAATTTTTTGGGAGAAACATATATGGCAGCAGTGACTTTAAGTGTATCGGAAGTAAAACCCCTAGGCGATCGCGTATTTGTAAAAGTAAGCGCCGCCGAAGAAAAGACCGCCGGAGGTCTATATTTGCCTGACAACGCCAAAGAAAAGCCCCAAGTTGGGGAAGTAGTCGCCTTGGGTGATGGCAAGCGTAACGATGACGGTTCTCGCCAGCAAATGGAAGTAGAGATCGGTAACAAAGTTCTTTACTCTAAGTACGCAGGTACAGACATCAAACTCGGTACAGAAGAATATGTACTGTTATCGGAAAAAGACATTCTTGCCGTAGTTGCGTAAGCAAGCTCGCTGCACGAACAGAAAATAATTTTTTCTTGAGTCTCCAAGCAATTTAACCCCTCACAACACAGGTTTACCCATATGGCAAAGCGAATTATATATAACGAGAATGCTCGTCGTGCTTTAGAGAAGGGCATGGACATTTTGGCAGAAGCGGTTGCGGTTACCTTGGGTCCCAAGGGTCGGAACGTAGTACTAGAAAAGAAATTTGGCGCACCTCAAATCGTTAACGACGGGGTAACTATTGCCAAAGAAATTGAATTAGAAGACCACGTCGAAAATACAGGTGTAGCACTAATTCGTCAAGCAGCTTCTAAAACCAACGACGCAGCAGGAGACGGTACAACTACAGCTACCGTACTTGCTCACGCAATGGTCAAAGAAGGTCTAAGAAACGTAGCGGCGGGAGCCAATGCTATTTCCCTCAAGCGTGGCGTAGACAAAGCTACTAGCTTCTTAGTAGGCAAAATTGCCGAACACGCTCGTCCGGTGGAAGATTCCAAATCTATCGCTCAAGTTGGCGCAATTTCTGCGGGTAACGATGAAGAAGTCGGTCAAATGATTGCCGACGCGATGGACAAAGTTGGTAAAGAAGGCGTAATTTCCCTAGAAGAAGGGAAATCTATGAATACTGAGCTAGAAATTACCGAAGGGATGCGCTTTGATAAAGGCTATATCTCTCCTTACTTTGCCACCGATCCTGAGCGGATGGAAACAGTTTTTGAAGAGCCTTTTATTTTGTTAACCGACAAGAAAATTGCTTTAGTTCAAGACTTAGTACCCGTATTAGAGCAAGTAGCTCGTTCGGGTCGTCCGCTCGTAATTATTGCTGAAGACATTGAAAAAGAAGCTTTGGCAACTTTGGTCGTCAACCGTTTACGTGGCGTACTAAACGTAGCGGCGGTTAAAGCTCCAGGTTTTGGCGATCGCCGTAAAGCTATGTTAGAAGATATTGCCGTATTGACTGGCGGTCAACTAATTACTGAAGATGCTGGCTTGAAACTAGAAACTACCAAGCTAGAAATGCTAGGTAAAGCGCGTCGCATCAATATCACCAAAGACACTACAACTATCGTTGCTGAAGGTAACGAGCAAGCAGTTAAAACTCGCTGCGAACAAATCCGCCGTCAAATGGAAGAAACTGAGTCTTCCTACGATAAAGAGAAACTCCAAGAGCGTCTAGCTAAGTTGGCTGGTGGTGTGGCTGTAGTTAAAGTTGGTGCAGCTACAGAAACCGAAATGAAAGATCGCAAGCTACGCCTAGAAGACGCGATTAATGCTACTAAAGCCGCCGTAGAAGAAGGTATTGTTCCCGGTGGTGGTACAACTCTCGCTCACCTCTCTCCTGAATTGGAAGCTTGGGCGACAAGTAACCTCAAAGACGAAGAATTGATTGGCGCGATGATTGTCTCTCGTGCTTTGGCTGCTCCCCTAAAGCGGATTGCTGAAAACGCCGGACAAAATGGTGCAGTAATTGCCGAGCGCGTCAAAGAGAAGGAGTTTAATGTTGGTTTCAACGCCGCAACTAACGAATTTGTCGATATGTTTGCAGCCGGAATTGTCGATCCAGCTAAAGTAACTCGTTCCGCATTGCAAAACGCAGCTTCTATTGCTGGTATGGTTTTAACTACTGAGTGCATTGTAGTTGACAAGCCAGAACCAAAAGATGGCGCAGCGCCAGCAGGGGGTGGTATGGGTGGTGGAGATTACGATTATTAATTGTAAGTAGGCGTAAGTAATACTTGCGCCACCACTTCTTGACTGAAAGCAGAGTTTCTTGACAAAGAAGCTCTGCTTTTTTTGTTGATTTAGCTGCTGCAATCGAAGATTCGATCTTTAGGTCAAACTAAAAATTAAAATTTATAGATATACCTATGGGTTGTTTGTAGCTCAACCTCTCTAAGGTAGATTGTAAAAAATAAAATAGTTATTTTATATCAAAGAAATTATGACAAAAAGTTTTCCCCAAACTCAAGAGCAGTTAGAGCAAAAACTATTAAAGAGCATTCAAGAGGTGTATTTAAAAACTCTCGGACATCAACCCCAACAAGTTTCTGGTAAACTGAATGATAAAAATTTGACAGTAATTATTGAAGATTCTATTACTAAAGCCGAACAGTTATTAGTAAATAATGGGAAGGAAGAATTAGCACAGCAAGTGAGGACTAACTTACAGTTAGCTTTTGAGCCTTATCTCAAATCGGCAATTGAGGAAGCTACATCGATTCCTTTAACCGATTTAATTAGTAAATCCTCTTTAGATACAGGCAGAACTAGCATTGTGGCAATTTTTACTCATGCACCAGAACTGCTTTCCTCTAGCTAATAGATGCGTATAACTTTATTCTTGCTGAAGCATCGCACTCATTAACTATACTTGCAACTTAAATAACAACGTACAATTGCTTCTAAATCTTCTAGCATATAAGGCTTAGTAATATATTCGCAGCAACCTGCCGATAATAAGCGATCGCGATCTTCTACTCTAGCTAAAGCTGTAACAGCAATTACAGGAATATTTGTTGCGATTGGGTTTTGCTTGAGATGGCGAACAACCTCTACACCGTTTATATCTGGTAGCATTACGTCTAGCAAAATTAAGTCTGGGTTGTGAGCTTGAGCTAAAAGTAAGGCTCTTTGTCCGTGAGTTGCGGTAATTAGCGAACAATCGAATATATTTAACACTTCATTAAGCAGCATCAGATTATCTTCATTGTCATCTACTGCCAAAATCCGTACTTGTTTGGCAGATGTTTCGGCATTTTTAGTCAAAACTTTCACTTTTTTACCCCATCAGTAGGAAACCATCAACAGACAAAAACATTCGGGTTTATATCCTTATTGAGGCATTCCGTTGGCGGCTAATCTGGCGCTCGTAATGGACTGGCTCTAATTTAGAATTAAGCGATTATTGAATTGCTGAAAAAATCTATACAGAGGTTATCATTGCACATAAGGGTAATAAAAGTAACACAATTAACAAAGGTAAAATCTCAGCTTTCTCAATAAACTTAATATTCATTTAATAATAAGGTAACTTTCTAGGAAAAGCTGTAGTTATGTCTACAAAGTAATGAGTTTTGTTAATTTGAGTAATAGACTTGTCGATCGCCGATAAAACTTTAACTTTGCCGTAGGCATCGCTCGACAAGCATTATATTCACCAATTTTAGCGCGAGAATAGAAACAGATTGGCGATCGCAATCTATTCAAAGCGACTGTAGGAGAAAAGTAATGGCGATTTCTACAACCAATCCCGCAACGGGTGAAACGCTCAAAACCTTTACAGAACTAACAGATAGCGAAATTGAAACTAAACTTGAATTATCAAAGCAAGCCTTTGAAAAGTGGCGCAAAACATCCCTAAGCCAACGTGCGGAGTGGATGCACGCCGCTGCCGCTATATTAACGCAGAATAAAGCCCAATACGCCCAAATTATGACCCTAGAAATGGGTAAACCAATTAGAGGCGCAATTGCAGAAGTAGAAAAATGCGCGTTGGTATGTCGTTACTACGCCGAAAATGCCGCAAAATTTCTAGCAGATGTACCCGTTTCTACGGACGCAAGTGCTAGCTTTATTCGCTACCAACCAATGGGAGCAATTTTAGCCGTAATGCCTTGGAATTTTCCCTTTTGGCAAGTATTTCGCTTTGCTGCACCCACACTAATGGCGGGGAATGTAGGCTTACTCAAACACGCTTCTAACGTACCGCAGTGTGCTTTAGCTATTGAAGACATTTTTACTCAAGCAGGTTTTCCTGATGGAGTATTTCAAACTTTGCTAGTAGGATCTGACAGAGTTAGCGATTTAATTAGTAGAAGTCACATTCAAGCGGCAACTTTAACTGGAAGCGAAGTAGCGGGAGCAAGTTTAGCCGCCGCCGCCGGGAAGCAAATTAAAAAAGTAGTTTTAGAATTGGGCGGCAGCGATCCGTTTATAGTCTTGGCTAGTGCCGATTTAGAAGCCGCCGTAACTACCGCCGTAACCGCGCGAATGCTCAACAATGGTCAGTCTTGCATTGCCGCGAAACGATTTATTGTAGTTGAAGAAATTGCCGATCGCTTTCAGCAAAAGTTAGTAGAAAAATTTGCCGCTTTAAAAGTTGGCGATCCGATGCAGCTAGATACAGACTTGGGTCCCTTAGCAACGCCAAACATTCTTAAAGACTTAGACTATCAAGTTACTCAATCGGTAAAAGACGGCGCAAAGTTGCTCATTGGCGGACAAAAGTTAGATCGCCCCGGAAACTACTATGCAGCGACAATATTAACCGATATTCCCCCCGGAAGTCCGGCCCAAAAAGAAGAATTTTTTGGGCCTGTAGCCTTGTTATTTAAAGTAGCTGATATAAATGAAGCAATTGAATTAGCTAACGATACGCCCTTCGGCTTGGGTGCTAGTGTTTGGACAAATAAAGCAGCAGAAAGAGATCGCCTAATTGACGAAATTGAAGCGGGAGCGGTATTTATTAACAGCATGGTCAAATCTGACCCCCGGATGCCTTTTGGTGGCATCAAAAAATCGGGTTATGGTCGAGAATTGGGTAAAGAGGGCATTCATGAGTTTGTGAATATTAAAACCGTTTGGGTGAAGTAAAGTTGCAGGTGACTGGGGACTATTAGATAAAGCTAAGTATTCCCATATTTATATAGAGTGCGGAGACAGCAAGTTGATGAATACAGCAGAATTATTAGTTCAATGTCTGGAAAATGAAGGCGTGCGTTACATTTTTGGCTTACCTGGCGAGGAAAACTTGCACGTTTTGGAAGCAATCAAAAAATCTTCCATTAAGTTTATCACTACCCGTCACGAGCAGGGCGCGGCATTCATGGCAGATGTTTACGGGCGTTTAACAGGCTGTTCTGGGGTATGTCTTTCTACTTTAGGACCTGGAGCGACTAATTTAATGACGGGAGTTGCTGACGCTAATTTAGACGGCGCTCCTTTAGTTGCTATTACCGGACAAGTAGGCACAGATCGGATGCACATTGAGGCGCACCAGTATCTCGATTTAGTGGCAATGTTTGCTCCCGTTACCAAGTGGAATAGCCAAATAGTTCGTCCTAGCAACACTCCCGAAATTGTCCGGCGGGCTTTTAAAATTGCCCAAAGTGAAAAACCTGGGGCGGTGCATATCGATTTGCCCGAAAATATTGCCGCTATGCCTGCCGTTGGTACAGCTTTAATTAACAGCACCTTGCAAAAAACCTACGCGGCTTTTCAAAGTATTGCCGCCGCCGCTTCAGCGATTTGTGAGGCTAAAAACCCCCTAATTTTAGTCGGAAATGGGGCGATTAGAGCTAATGCTAGTGAATCTGTAACTAAGTTTGCAACAAACTTAAATATTCCTGTAGTTAATACTTTCATGGGTAAAGGTGTAATTCCTTATACTCATCCCTTGGCGTTGTGGACGATGGGATTGCAGCAGCGAGACTATATCAATTGTGGGTTTGACAATACAGACTTGGTAATTGCGATCGGCTACGACTTAATTGAATATTCACCTAAAAATTGGAATCCCCAAGCTAATATTCCAATTATTCATATTAGTGCCATGTCCGCCGAGATTGATAGCAGCTATGTACCAATTGTGGAGGTTGTCGGCGATGATATATCAGATTCCCTAGAGGAAATTTTGCAGCGAGCTCATCGTGACAATAAACCCGAACCTTACGCCCTACAATTACGCGCCGATATTCGAGCAGATTATGAGGAATACGCCAACGATAGCGGGTTTCCCATTAAGCCTCAAAAACTAATTTACGATTTGCGCCAGGTCATGGGACCAGAAGATATTGTAATTTCCGATGTAGGCGCTCACAAAATGTGGCTTGCTCGTCATTATCATTGCGATCGCCCTAATACTTGTTTAATTTCTAATGGCTTTGCAGCAATGGGAATTGCAATTCCTGGCGCAGTGGCGGCAAAACTGGTTTATCCCAACCGGAAAGTAGTTGCAGCTACCGGGGATGGTGGTTTTATGATGAATTGCCAAGAATTAGAAACAGCTTTACGAGTGGGTACGCCCTTTGTAACTTTAATTTTCAATGACGGCGGTTATGGGTTAATTGAGTGGAAGCAGCAAAATCAATTTGGTAGTTCTTCTTACGTTCATTTTGGCAACCCAGATTTTGTCAAGTTTGCGGAAAGTATGGGATTAAAAGGCTATCGTGTGGAATCGGCAACAGATTTTATTCCGATCCTCAAAACAGCTTTAGCCCAAGGGGTTCCGGCAGTTATTGATTGCCCAGTAGATTATCGAGAAAACTCTCGATTCACGCAAAAATCTGGTGACTTAAACTGTAAATTGTAAACCTATTTTCAAAACAGCTTAATTTATGAATAGAAATGACTGAGTAAGAAGATAATTAAACTAACATTTTTTACTTCTTACTCAAGTTTTTATATATTTTCACTCGCTCATAAGCGCTACTCGTCATAAATAGTCAACTCTTTTGGGTTGCAGCGTTTGACAACTACTACAATTCCTTCTGCTCCCTCATTATTTAAGTCCTCGACATAGCCTGGATAGGCGGCTTTAGCTTCCGCAGAGGTTTTGAACGGTCCAAAGTAGTACACGCAATGGGGCTTAATAGTTGTAATTTCTGTCCACCAAGGTGTATTAAAGCCTTGCAGGAAGCCTATAATTAACCGTTTAATCATGTATGTAGTAGTGCATAATAGAGTAGCGACAAAAAGCTTATATTACCAGAGTAGCTTTCTAAATACAATAACTACTATTATTGAAAAAGCTTCTATCGGATGGGATAATTATTATTTTCAAGTGTTTAACTTGGCTAGTAAGTAAAAGTTTGTAAAAATACTTTCAATCTATATAGAACAACAAAATATTATTAGTCAAGTTAACTGAAATAATTAGTATTATAAAGAGCTAGCAAGAAAAATCATTTTTACTCTAGCTAGCTCTACCAAATTAATTACTTATAGTCAATGAAAGTTGCCAGTTGGAATGTAAATTCAATTCGGATTCGTTTAGAGATAGTGGTAAATTGGCTGAGGGAGAATCAGGTAGATGTATTGTGCTTGCAAGAAACTAAAGTTGTAGAGGAGAATTTTCCGCGATCGCCTTTTACCGATTTAGGTTATCACATTTATGCTTCGGGGCAAAAATCTTACAACGGTGTAGCACTTATTAGCACCCAACCAATGGAAGATGTTAGCACGGGTTTTGCGCCTCTAATTGGAGTAAATGACCTAGACACTCAAAAGCGGGTAATTACGGGGACTATTGACGACGTGAAGATTGTCTGCGTGTACGTTCCTAATGGTGGTGTGGTAGGAAGCGAGAAATATATCTACAAGTTGCACTGGTTAAAAGCATTGCGAGAATACTTACGTCTTGCTTTGTATGAAATATCCAATATTTGTATCTGCGGTGACTTCAATATTGCTTTAGAAGATAAAGACATTCACGCACCAGCTTTACTAACAGGTCAAACTATGGCATCCGAGCTAGAACGTCAAGCATTGCAAGGAATTATCGATCTAGGTTTTGCTGATGCTTTTCGCAAGTTTACCCCTGAAGGCGGACATTATAGTTGGTGGGACTATCGCGCGGCGGCTTTTCGGCGTAACTTGGGTTGGCGAATCGACCATCATTATTTAACTTCTGACCTCTACAAACAGGCGACTAGCTGCATTATTGATACAGCACCTAGAGAACTTGTCCAGCCTAGCGATCATGCACCCGTAATTGTAGAGTTTTGAAATAGAAGTCACACTAAATTAACTTAAATTGAAGCTTGTAAATCTCTTTACTTTAGCCATTAAGTATTTAATCTTTAAAATAAGCAACTTTATTATTTTGTCAATCTACAAGTAGGAGGAAGTTATTACTAATTAGAGTTCTCATAACAAACATTTTTTACTCAAGCCAAAAATACTAAAACCAGAACCATTTATAGGTTTAAATAAAAGCTGTAAATTTTGCTACTATTTTTTGAAGTTAAAATTAGTATATTAATGCAACAAATACTTAGAAGTTAAGTAATTCTAACGGAGACTTTAGGGTGCGTTTAGTAACTAGAAAAGTAATAGCTTTTGCTTTAACAGGTACATCTGGTTTTTCTACAATTTTTACCGGGACATTAATATCTACAATTTCTGTAGCAAAAGCCGCTAATAGACCAACCACCATGTCAACTAATGGCATGGTAACGACTCCTCATTATCTTGCTTCTCAAGCAGCAATAGATGTACTTAAAGATGGTGGAAATGCGGTAGATGCGGCTATTAGTGCAGCTTCAACTTTAGCTGTCGTTTATCCTCACATGAATAGTATAGGAGGAGATAGCTTTTGGCTAATTTACAATGCAAAAACCAAAGAACTTAAAGCTTTAAATGCTAGTGGTCGTTCTAGTGAAAAAGCAACAATTAAATTCTACCAAGACTTAGGCCATAAAAAGATTCCTGCTAGAGGTTATCTGGCTGCAAATTGCGTACCAGGCACTATTTCCGGTTGGGATGCAGCTTATAAATACGCTCAAAAAACAATGGGGAATAGTCTTCCTTGGCAAAGGGTAATGAGTTCGTCAATTGCCTATGCCGCAACGGGTTTTCCAGTAACACCAAGTCAAGAAATTTGGACAACTACAAATATTGGTCAAGATAATAAAGAATTGCGCGATCTTCAGCGTTTTGAGAGTTTCCGTAAAACTTACCTCAAAGCAAATAATCAACCCTATAAAGCTGGAGAAATATTTAAGCAACCAGAGCTTACCAAAACTTTAAAAGCCATTGCAACGAACGGTGCAAAAGAATTTTATCAAGGTGAAATTGCCAAAAATATAGTAGCAGATGTACAAGCCAATGGCGGAGTTTTAACTACTAAAGATTTTGCTCAACATACGGCTAACTGGGTAAATCCAATTTCTGTTAATTACCGCCAATATCAGGCTTACAATTTCCCCCCTAATACTCAAGGGATGGCTTCATTGTCAATTTTGAACATCCTAAATAACTTCGACTTAAAAAAAATTGGGGAAGGGACAGCAGATTATTATCATGTAATTGTAGAAGCAACTAAACTAGCTTTTGCCGATCGCGATAAATATCTTAGCGACCCAGATTTTGTCAAAATTCCTTTAAATTCCCTATTATCTAAAAAGTATGGTACAGAATTAGCCAGTCGTATTAATTTAACAAAAACCGTTAAAGAAGCAAAACTTCTCGATCCTAAAGGCGATACTGTATGGTTAGGAGTGGTTGATAAAGATGGTAATTCTGTTTCTTTAATTCAAAGTATTTATCATGATTACGGTTCGGGAATTGTGGCTAAAAACACCGGGGTTTTGCTGCAAAACCGGGGTAGTTTCTTTTCCTTAGATCCAAAGCACGTCAATCATTTAGAACCAAGAAAGCGTACTTTTCACACCCTAAACCCAGCTATGCTGTTTAAAACGGGAAAACCGTATCTTGTTTACGGCACAATGGGAGGAGAAGGACAACCACAAACTCAAGCAGCGCTCGTAACTCGCATTGTTGATTTTGGTTATAGCGTCCAAGAAGCAATTGAAGCACCAAGATGGCTTCAAGGTAGAACTTGGGGTGCATCTTCTAACGATTTAAAGATAGAAGGGCGAGTAAGCAAAGCCGTAACTGAAGAATTAGTTAAAAGAGGTCATCCCGTCAAAATGGTTGATGATTATACCGATACAATGGGACACGCTGGCGCAATTTTAATCGACCCAATAACCAATGTTAAATCAGGAGGAGCCGATCCGCGCGGAGATGGCGCAGCAGTAGGGTATTAAAAATCTGCTGTTACCAATTAGTGTAGAGACGCTGCATTGTAACGTCTCTACATTTTTATCGGTTTTTAGCTCGTACAAAGTTGTTTTTGCTCACCAAATTACGCAGCTTACTAACGATAGTTAGTGAACTGCAATGCTACAGGTAATTCTTCTTGCTTTAAGCGTTGAATTACTACCTGCAAATCGTCTTTATCTTTACTAGAAACTCGTACCGAATCTCCTTGAATTGACGGCTGTACTTTCTTAAATTCGTCCCTAATTAGCTTGCTAATTTGTTTAGATATTTCTTGACTAATACCTTTTTTTAGCTTTACTTCTTGGCGAATGCGATTACCGCTTGCAGATTCTATTTTGCCGTAGTCAAATATTTTGAGCGAAAGGTTACGTTTAGCGGCTTTTTGCTGAAGGATAGAATGGACGGCATCTAAAGTAAATTCGCTATCGGTACTAATATTAATTACTTCATCGCCCAATTCTACAGTAGTTTGAGTGTCTTTGAGGTCGTAGCGGCTTTTGATTTCTCGAACCGTTTGATCGATCGCATTAACCAATTCTTGGTGGTCAAAATCGCTGACAATATCGAAAGAATAGGTAGAAGCCATAAAACTCAATAAATAGTAAAAATATAAGCTTAGTCGCTATTAGCCATGCAAGACGCTCAGAACAAACAGCGTCCCCGAACAAAAACTACCAATGCCAAACATCAAACTCCGCCCTAAAGGTATATTAGCAATGTAAAATCCCGAATATAGCAGCCGTGCCACTACAAAAGTAATTGCAGCAATTTCTGCTTTTTGGGAGTTAAGACCAGTAACGTAAGCCATCAGTGCGGCGGCGGCAAAAATTGGGAAAGCTTCAAGGGTGTTTTGGTGCGCCCAATTAGCCCGTTGAGCGTAGGGCGGTAACTTGTCAAACATTGCACGAGGGGCAGCGATATCGTAACCTATCTGGAATCGCCCGTAAGCGACCGCTAGATAGGGAATATAGATAAGGACGGCTGCTGCCACAATACTAGCCAAAAAAACTGTCGGTGCGGTTAGTAGCGATATCATTGTTTGCTAGTCAAAATAAAATAAAGTTACCACTTTTCTTTGATCTTCTGCCTCTTGGCAAGTTTGTAACAAAGTGCGGCTGTCGTGAAAGGCAAAACAGATAAGTTGCTGACAGCGAGAAACAATTTCTTGATTGCATAGGGAACTTGCTTCAGCTAAAGATAGGCGATCGTTACCAGGGTTTTCGACTAAGTGCATAACTTGCTCTAATTGCTGGCGAGATTCTTGGGGTTGACGTTCCAAACTTTGCGGCAAAATTACCGTTAGTAAATTGGGATCGGCACGCATTGCACCGCGAATTGCTGCCGAATTAGTACCCGTTGCACCAGAAGTTAGCAACCGATTTCCTGATAAAACCAAAGCGTAACTCATCATCTCAATTAAGTGTTGATGAGTAAGGGGAACATGGCGCGAACCTAGTAAGGCAATCCGTTTAGAGCCTGTTTGCTGGATTGTAGCTAGTTCTTGCGCTAATGTATCGATTTTGGGTAGGTCTAGGTTTGTGGACTGACTCAAATTGGCGCGATCGCGTTTTTCAAAACAACCTCGTTATTTTAGCAGACACCGCCGTAAAGCATGACACTTTAAGATAAAGCTACCGCCGCATCGATTTTTAAGATAGACAATAATCGATCAATATCAAAATGTTCCTGCATTAATAGGCGAATGCACTCTACTTTAATTGGTTCGTGGAGGCGGACTTGTCCAAAAGCGCGATCGACGATTTCTACCGTAGAAAGGGTATCGAGATCGACAGATAAAATCGGAATTTCTAATTCTTCGGCTTTATTGAGAATAAAATCTGGTGGTGGCAATTGTCCGGTAAGGATAAGGCATTGAGTAGAACTTTCTAAAGCCGCTAATTGAATTTCTACGCGATCGCCTCCCGTAACTACTGCCATATTTCGCCGCTTGCGGAAGTATTTTAAGGCAGAATTTACATTCATCGCCCCAATAGCCAAGCTTTCTACCATTAAATTAGTGCGATCGCGCCGACACAGCACCTCCGCTTGCAACTGTTTGACAAGTTCCGCCACGCTAACGCTACGTAACAAGGCATTTTTTGGTAGCATTCCTAGAACAGGGATATTTTGCTGCTCTAAAAACGGACGCAATTGGTTATTTGCAAACTCTAATTGGTCGCTGGGAATATCGTTTAGCAAAACGCCAATTAAAGAATTACCCAATTTTTGCTTTGCAGCAACCAGCGCTTCTATAGACAACACCGATTTGTAGCGTACTACCAATAACACGGCAGCATCTATCGCTTGAGCTACTTGAGGCAAGCTGAGGTCAAATAACACCCCTTCGGCTAAATTACCCGCACCTTCTAGCAATACTAAATCGCTGCCAGTTTTTTGCAGGTATTGTTTAGCTGCTTGTTGATAATTAGTTGTATCTCCACCCCTCAGACGTTTTTCTACCGTAGAGGCATTCAAGTTTAGTAGTGTTGGGAACAGTCTCCCTGATGGCAAATTGAGTATCTGCCTAATAAATTCAACATCTGCTTCCTCTACCTGTCTGTCTTCATCAAAATTACTACCTACAGGCTTGCCATAGGCAATATCTAGCCCTTTTCTTTGCAGTTGATGAAATAAACCTAGTACCGTAGCGGACTTACCACTGTAAGCTTCGGTTGACCCAATTAGTAAATATTTAGCAGATGTTGGCACGCGATCGCTCCTTAGTTCATATTTGGCAGTATATCCAGGAGTTCCCCAGATTCGATGCTTAAAGTGCAACTTTTCGTTCATTCTAAGTCAAACTTAAGCTTTCAAAGGTAACAAGAATATTGCCAATGTCAGGAGAATTTTTAGTTTATTTAAAGATTAATCATCTTTACGCAAGAGTTTACGGTAAAATCCTTTGGGAAAATCGGTAGTCTGACCTAGTTGAAAACTGACTACAACATCAATTAAAAAATCTACCAGCGCCGAACTTGCCATCATAATTTCATAACTTAGCTCGGCATTACCATCAAACTGCATCCGACACCGGATTAAATCGGCAGGTAGAATCGAAACATTCCAAGTAGCAACAAAAGGAATACTCTCCCCCGCCTCGATTTTGCGCTGTCCTTCTAGCACCCCTTTTTTGTAGAGACTAATCGCTAAAGGTAAGATGTTGCGCTTGTTTCCCTGAAAGTAAGGCATATATACTCGGACATCTTGGGGGTTAGCAGGCTGGAGTTCGGTGACAGACATAATTAAAATATTCCTTAAATTTGATGGCAAGAAAGCTGTTGACTTAAGCTTTTCGTTCTTAATATTCCCAAAAACTACCCCATTAATCCCACAAAAATTAATAAATTTCTGCTGCTAATTTTTTTAGTCCAAGTCAAAATGATTGACTCACGGTTTATTATGGGCTGAAGATGACTTTAAGAAAATTCTGGTGAGCAAATTCTATGGCTCCACTGGTTGCCAACTACTACTTGACCTATCGGTGTAATGCTCGCTGTCACTTTTGTAACATTTGGGCATTAGAACCACCGAAAGAAGCCGATTATGAGACAATTCAACATAATTTGGTTGATTTACGCAAACTAGGTGTAAATTACATTGATTTTACGGGTGGCGAACCATTGTTACGCGCCGATGTTGGTCAAATATACCAAGAGGCAAAACGCCTAGGGTTTATGACTAGCATGACGACTAACACAATTTTATATCCCAAAAAAGCGAAAGAAGTTCAAGGTTTAGTAGACTTTTTAAATTTTTCCTTAGATGGTGCGGATGCTGAAACCCACGACCGATCGCGGGGAGTAAGAATTTTTGACAACTTAGTAGAATCGGTAAAAATTGCCCAATCTCTAGGGGAATACCCCGTACTCAACCACACCGTCACGGCGCAAAACTACGAGCGAATTGATGAGATTGGTGAATTAGGACAGCGTTTAGGGGCGCGAGTGTGGCTAAATCCAGCCTTTACCGCCTACGACAACTATAATTCCCAGAAAAATCCGACTCCCGACATGGTGGCGGCAATTCAGGCGAGTGGAAAGAAGTATAAAAATGTCGGGTACAATAAAGCTGCATTGGCTTTTATTGAAGCTGGAGGCAATGACACCAAAAACCCCCGTTGTAAGGCGGTAGATGCGGTAATTGCAATTTCTCCTGATGACCAACTACTGTTGCCCTGTTACCACTTTGCCCAATCGGGCGTACCCATTAACGGTAAGCTTTACGAGCTTTACCGAGAATCGGAGGAAGTGGAGAAGTATCGCGCTTCTCAAGGTAAGCTATCGGTCTGTGAAGGCTGTACGGTATGGTGTTATTTGATCCCCAGCTTCAATATGGGTGTAGACAAATACTGGTGGCTAAATACAGTAACTTATGCCAGCGAATTTTTGGCACGAAAACGATTCTTACAACGAGCTTGACGCGCTTAGCTCGTTGTTGTCTGAGTTCTCCGAACCAGAGGAATCAGACGAAAGCGTTGAGGAGTCAATGTTAGAGGTGTCAGCATCTCTAACATCTGGCTACAAAGGACGCAGGCGCAAAGCGGCAGTAGTTTTAACGGTAGTTTGGGGCGGTACGATCGCCCTACACTTAGTTTCTTGGGGTACGTGGTTTGTTTTAGGTATGACCACAATTTTTGGGATTCATACTTTAGGACTTGTATTTACAAGGGCCCGCATCGCCCCCGCACCACTATCGGGAGATTTGACAAATTGTCCGACAGTCTCTTTGCTAGTTGCCGCCAAAAACGAAGAGGCGGTAATTAGTAAATTGGTAAAAAATTTATGTAGTATCAACTACCCGTCAGATAAGTACGAAATTTGGGTAGTAGATGATAATAGCACTGATAAAACACCAGAGTTGCTAGAAAAACTGGCGCAAAAGTATCCACAACTAAAAGTATTGCGTCGCACGGCAGGTAGCGGCGGTAAATCCGGCGCGTTGAACGATGTATTCCCACTAACCACCGGAGAATTTGTCGGGGTATTTGATGCCGATGCTCAAGTATCGCCCGATTTGCTGCGACAGGTATTGCCCTTATTTGATAGAGAAGCAGTAGGAGCGGTACAAGTACGAAAAGCGATCGCCAATTCGGGAACTAATTTCTGGACAAAAGGGCAAAGTACAGAAATGGGTTTAGATAGCTATATGCAGCAACAGCGCATTGCTAGAGGCGGTTTGGGAGATTTGCGCGGTAACGGTCAATTTGTGCGGCGAGAGGCTCTAGTGCGCTGCGGAGGCTGGAATGAGGAGACAATTACTGACGATTTGGACTTAGCTTTACGCTTGCACCTCGATCGGTGGGATATTGAGTTTTTGAGCTTTCCCCCAGTAATGGAAGAAGGCGTAACTACGGCGGTTTCTTTGTGGCATCAGCGCAATCGTTGGGCAGAAGGGCAATCTCAACGCTATTTAGACTACTGGAAAGCAATTTTTAGCAATCGGCTAGGAAGGGTAAAAACCTTTGATTTGGCAATGTTTTTATTAATTCAGCAAATTTTACCGATCGCCGCCGTACCCGATTTAATGATGTCTTTAGTTCGCAATCGAGCGCCAGTAATGGCTCCCTTGACAGGTTTGACGATGAGTTTATCGGTAGTATCAATGTTTATGGGCTTGAAAAATGAGCGTAAAGAAGAATCTTTAAATGCGGCGGCATTAATTGCGATCGCGCTGCAAACTCTCCGGGGTACTATCTATATGCTCCACTGGTTAGTAGTTATGGTCGGCACAACCGCCCGAATGTCTGTAAGGCAAAAGCGGCTAAAGTGGGTAAAAACAGTACACGAAGGCAGTCACGATTAAAACTCTACATTGTCTTCGTCTTCCTCATCCAAGTCAATAGCAGAAATAGCAGTTTCTTGAAAACCCTTGGAAACGGAACTGCTGTAGCTTCCTAAAATTTCCGGTTGCATTACAGGGGTTGAAGTTTTTAGGTTAAAAGGCGCGTTCAAGCTAAAGTTAATCGTTTCACCCTTGAAAGCCTCTGCTAAATTTTGAGATGCTAGTTCTAATTGATTGTCAGCTATTTCAATAATGGGATCGGTGCTGATTATAGTTGTATTATCGGCTATTTCTACAGTACAAGCATTGCTGAACTTAGCTTCTGGGATTGGTGGCGGTGAGTTGACGACGGTTAACTCTGGAGGTTTTTCTGGCTTGGGTGGTGGCGGGGAGAAGTTATTAGTAGGGGTTTCTTGTCGAGGTGGCGGAGGAGAAAAAGTAGGCGATCGCATTTGTTCTTTTGGCGCTACTGTTTTAGTTTCGCTGTTGCTAACTTCTAAAACTACTTTTACTTTTTGCGTTACTAAGTTTTGAAAAGCAGCTTCAATATTAGGGATTTTATTCTGGGCTAACTTCAGCAATTGTTGAGATGTAATCCCAATTCGCGCCA
This sequence comes from Chroococcus sp. CMT-3BRIN-NPC107, assembly GCA_019359635.1. Lineage (GTDB taxonomy): Bacteria > Cyanobacteriota > Cyanobacteriia > Cyanobacteriales > Chroococcidiopsidaceae > Aliterella. The sequence continues at coordinate 23,599 of JAHHGY010000013.1, read as the reverse complement.
AACTACCATCAAAAGATAGCAAGCGGCAATGTTGACTTACTAAAGCTTGAGCCGAAAGAGGTTGAATTTCCTTAACTACTTTTTGCCATAAATCGCTATCTTCAGCGACTACTGGTTCTGATTCTAAAGGCTGGGAAGATATTTCTGGAGGTGCGATCGCTTTTTCTGGTACAGGCGAGTGGTCAACTACACTTACAGCCGTGGGTTTTTGCTCAACAACGGAAATTGGTTTAGGTTCTTGACTTGGTACGCTACTAATTTGCTGAGGTATAGCAACGCCTGGTGTTTGAGCCGTGTTAGTAGATAACAATCCTAGCAACGTTACTTCTAACCACAAACGTGGCTGAGTAGAGTTTTTGATTTGAATTTCGCTTTTTGCTAAATGCTGTTGTCCGTTAACAATCGTGGCAATTTCTACATTGCTTGCAAGTTTGCGGAGGGATTCCCAAGTTGCAGAAGTAAGAGAAACTAAATCGCTACGACTGGGAGCAGTTTTAGCAATGAGTAAGTCGCGGTAAAAACTGGCAAGATTTTGAAGAACTATCAAGGGTTCTCGCCCTCGATCCATAATTTTTCGGGCGCTTTCTAAAATAGTATCGGGATGACAAAGAGCGATCGCATTTAACAACTCCAAACAATCTTTTTCGCTTACCGAACCTGCTATATCCCACACCCGCTCGATGGTAATTTCTCCTGACAACAAACTCAACTGATCGAGCAAGCTTTCCGCATCGCGCAAGCCACCTTGAGCTAGCTGTGCTACCAACAGCAAAGCATCAGAACTAATACTAATGGCTTCTTCGGTGGCAATATAGCGTAAATGATCGACTATTGCTTGTACGGGAATGCGGCGAAAATCAAACCTCTGACAGCGAGAAATAATAGTTGGTAAAACTCGCTCTGGATCGGTGGTTGCTAAAATAAATACCACACTTTTCGGCGGTTCTTCCAGTGTTTTCAACAGACAGTTGAACGCCGCACTCGATAGCATATGACATTCATCGATCGCATAAACTTTGTAGCGACACTGTACGGGTGCAAATTGGGCGCGTTCGATAATTTCTCGAATATTATCTACGCCTGTGTTACTAGCTGCGTCAATTTCAATTACATCTAAAGCTGTGCCTTTTGTAATTCCTTGACAAGCATCGCACTTTCCACAAGGCTTTTCTGTGGGCGTGGCGCTACTAAGACAATTAAGAGATTTTGATAAAATCCGGGCGCTAGAAGTTTTCCCCGTCCCTCTTGAGCCTGTAAACAAGTAAGCCGGGGCAATTTGGCTCTTGCGGATGGCATTAGTTAGCGTGGTGGCGATCGCTTCTTGTCCGACCAAATCGGCGAAAGTCTGCGGTCGATATTTGTGATGTAGCGGCTCGTAAGACATTGGTTTTAATACATTCCCTCCTACTAGGATAGAGGAGCTTAGGACGAAATAGATGTTTAACTTAGTACAAAGTTACTAGAGGAGTTTGGTTTTGCGGCGATCGCCTTTTTCTAGCCTTGATTCGGAAACAGTAGGTTTAATCTACGGTTTTTTGGGCGTACTTTGTTTTAGCTTAACTTTACCCGCCACACGAGCGGCGGTAGCAGACTTAGATCCAGTTATAGTTGGGCTAGGGCGATCTATGGTGGCGGCGATGCTAGCAGCGATATTATTAACTATTACTCGTCAAAAACCCCCCACTCGCAAGCAAATAAGAAGTTTAGTAATTGTGGCTTTGGGTGTAGCGATCGGGTTTCCGATTCTATCAGCTTGGGCAATGCTAAATTTACCCGCCTCTCACGGAGCAATTGTTTTAGGGATTGGACCATTGGTAACTGCGATCGCCGGAACTTTGCGTACAGGCGATCGCCCTTCAGTGGGTTTTTGGCTGGCGAGTATCGTGGGTAGCGCTACTGTAGTTGGTTTTGCTGTTTATTCTGGGGCGGGACACATCCAACTAGGGGATTTAGCTTTGTTGGGAGCAACGATCGCCGCGTCTTTTGGCTATGCAGAGGGCGCACTATTGGCGCAAGTAATGGGAGGATGGCAAGTAATTAGTTGGGGCTTATTAGTGGCTGTTCCGATGATGCTATTGCCCGTAATTGCCGCCATTTGGCAACATGGTTTAGTCGCATCGCCTATAGCGTGGTTAGGATTTAGTTATATTGCCGTATTTAGTCAGTTTTTGGCGTTCTTTGCTTGGTATCAAGGTTTAGCAATTGGCGGCGTGGCGCGGGTGGGACAAGTTCAACTATTGCAGCCATTTTTAACCATAGCCGCCTCAGCTTTGTTCTTAGGCGAAGGAATTTCTACTTTAACTATTGGCACAGCAATTGTTGTATTTATCATTGTAATTTTGGGCAAAAAGGCGGCGGTAAAACGTTTGCCTACTAGGAGTCTATAAGCGCACATCGGCGCAGTAGAGCTTTTTTAAGTAACTGTTGGTATTCAACATCTGCGATCCGACAAGCCCCAAACCGCTCTAAATGTGGGTTCATCATTTGGGCATCAAAGAGAATAAAGGAATGCGATCGCAATTTTTCGACTAATTTTACCATTGCAACTTTTGAACCATCGGGAATCCGGTAAAACATTGATTCGCCGATAAACAAACCACCGATCGCAATTCCGAGTATTCCCCCAGCTAACTCGTTACCCAGCCAAGTTTCAAAGCTATAAGCCCATCCATTGAGATAAAGCGCCCAGTAGATTTCTTGTAATTCCTCTGAAATCCAGGTAGTTTCCCGGTTAGCACAGCCCGCCACTACCGCTTTAAAGTCGCGGTTGATGGCAACGGTAAACCGATTAGAGTTTAAAACGCGCTGTAATGATTTGGGGTAGCGAAATCGAGCATCTAAAGGAATTATCGTGCGATCGCGGCTTGAATACCACTGCAAGCTGTCGTCTTCTTGTGCCATCAAAAAGTAACCTTGAGCGTAACCATCAATGATGGCTAAAACATCATAATCCACATTAATTAACTTGCGAGTTTAGAACGCCATTTTAACGCTAAAACACTCATCAAATTTTTGGCACAGCTTGCTTGAGTCTGTAAATCCAGCCTCTTGCGCCCAACTTTCAATACAAAACCGAAAGGTTTGTAAATTTTGTTATATAAGTATTAAAGCTTGTGCAAAGCGATCGCGCCAGACATCATAGTTTTAAAACCATATAATTTTTCTAAAAAACTAGATAAACTTACAACGAACAAATATTTAAAAAAAAATTGTGTAAGCTTAACGGTTAACTAAGCACTAATTGCTAAAGCTAGGAGTAACAATCGTGGATACAATTAGCACTAACAACGCAAAACAATCTAAGTTAAACTCAACAAGTTTATTTTCCAATCGAGCGACAAATTATGTTAAGTATCGTCCGAGCTATCCGGCGATCGCTATTCAAACCATTCTGGCAGGGCTAGGCAAACCATCCTCGTTGATAACCGCAGATATAGGTGCGGGGACAGGCATCGCCTCGCGTCTTTTAGCCGAACACGGGTTAAGGGTTGTTTCTATTGAACCCAATTACTCTATGAGAGAGGCTGCGGAGCCTCATCCATTCATAGAATATAGTAATGCCACTGCCGAACAAACTAAGTTGTCTGACAACTCCGTAGACTTAGTGACTTGCTTTCAGGCTTTTCACTGGTTCCAGCCAACACCCACTTTAAAAGAGTTTCGGCGCATTCTAAAACCATCAGGAAGATTAGCTTTGATTTGGAACCAATGGGTTGCTGAAAACGATTTTTTTACAGAATTCAAGCGCCTTATTTTTGAAGCTTTACCGAGTGATGCTCCTAGGGGAAAGCAAAGCAAGGCAATGAACCCATTATGGTCGAGTCCAAATTTTAGGGGCATCCGTTGCCATAAATTTATGCACAGACACGAGCTAGATTTGCCAGGACTTATAGGCTACGCTCAAAGTAAATCTTTTATTCCTCAAGCAGGAGACACACAGCAAAAACTCGTCTCAAATTTGCAGAACCTACACGCTCAATGGGCAGACGATCGCAGCATGGTTAGTTTACTGTATTGTACTACCGTTTATCTTGCCGACCCCTGCACTGCCAAACTTAATTTGTCAAAGCTCGTACCACCTTCGTTGCTTGGCAAGTGGCGAAAATTGAATCAAAAAACCATTGAGCCGCTTTAAGTTAAATAGAAGAACATTTTGCCAGAGATTAGGTGTAAAATCAAAGCTTTAAATTATTATCTAAGGTAATAATTTAAAGCTGTTTTTGGGCAGATTTGACAAAATTCAATGTTTATAGCTATTTTTAATCGAAAATAGATGCAGCAACGTTTGTATTGGCAGTCGCTACCATTAGCAAATCGTACAGGTGCGGAGATTTTTGCAGCTTTATTTCGCCATGCCGAGATTTCTACACTTTTAGAAAGCCCACTGCCCCCAGAAGGCAATCGCACTCCTTTAGCTAGATACTCTATTTGTGCCGGATCTCCTTCAGTAATTGATGGATGTCTGCAAATGGGAACACCGCCCATCGGCAAGATTTTTCCATTTCTAGAGCAACTGCTCAAACAAACATCTTTAGAAAAAAACCTCGATTACTGTCCTAAAGAGCTACCATTTACGGGGGGATGGTTGGGCTGGCTGGGCTACGATACAGCCTGGGAAATTGAAAAATTGCCGAAGCTTAGAGTAGATAGCCTCCCGTTTCCCGTTGCCTTTTGGTATCAGCCAGCAAGCTTTGCTGTATTAGATCATTTAGAACAAACTATTTGGTTAGCTGCCACAAGTATTAGTCAATTAGAAACCCTGGCAAACCAGCTAAAATTATCTCCCACGCCTCCAATTGTTGTTACTTCTAGTACATTCCCCGTTCGTTTTTTAACTTCTCAAAGCGAGTACGAAGCCGCCGTCAGACAGGCTAAAAAATATATTCAAGCTGGCGATATTTTTCAGACAAATTTATCTATCCGATTTGAGGCTCAAACTACTACTAATAGCTGGGAGCTTTACCGAGCTTTGCAGCAAATTAATCCTTCACCTTTCGCCAGTTATTGGCAAACCCCTTGGGGGCAAGTAATTAGCTGCTCTCCTGAAAGATTAGTACAACTACATAATGGCATTGCTCAAACAAGACCAATAGCCGGAACGCGATCGCGGGGGTTGACGACGGATCAAGACAACGAACTAGCTCAAGAAATGATTGCTAGTGCTAAAGAAAAATCCGAACATATTATGCTAGTAGACCTCGAACGCAACGATTTAGGGCGCGTATGTCAGTGGGGATCGGTGGAGGTAGATGAATTTCTAACCATAGAACGCTACAGCCATGTCATGCACTTAGTAAGCAACATCAAAGGAATTTTGCAGCCCCAATTCTCCCCCATTAATCTAATTCGAGCTACTTTTCCTGGCGGCACAATTTCTGGCTGCCCTAAAGTTCGTTGTATGGAAATTATTGAAGAACTAGAACCCTTGCGCCGCAACTTATTTTATGGCTCCTGCGGTTATTTAGATTGGCGCGGTAACTTAGACTTAAACATTTTGATTCGGACTTTGCTTGTAACTCCTACTAGCCGCACTAGCTCGGTATGGGGTCAAGTAGGAGCCGGAATTGTTGCCGATAGCAATCCTGAAACTGAATGGTACGAATCTTTGCAAAAAGCCCAAGCACAACTTATTGCTTTGGGAGTTTAGATACAACCCATACCCCAGTAAAATATTTTTCGCCTGCACTTTTGCGCCCAAAGCAAGCTATTATCGGCATAATCTACCCAGTTTTTTGGAAAGTTGGTGCTACCTGCGTCAAGATTTGATGAATACAGAAAACTATCTAAATCATCCAACATTTGGTCTACTTTCTAGAGTTTGCGTACTCGAACAAACCCAAGAGCTATTTACTACTCTCTATGCCCAGCGCTTATTTTTTCTAGTCACTTACGAACCTCCCGGCAGTAGTATAAAATTTGAATCTGTCAGCCGCTCTCAAGCTCGCCTGTTGCTAGAAACTCGTTTGCGCTTGCTACGCCGTAGCGGACACTTTCAAGAGTACGAGCAACTACAAAAAATTCTGCAAAGCACTTTTCAATGATGACTATTGCCGAAGAGATTAGCCAAATTCGTCAAAATTTGCCCAATAATGTCAGGTTAATTGCCGTTACTAAACAAGTGCCTGTAGAGGCGATGCGGTTTGCTTACGCGGCTGGAATTCGTGATTTTGGCGAAAGTCGCGTCCAAGAAGCTCAAGCCAAGCAGGAGCAATTAGCAGATTTAACAGATATCACTTGGCACTTTATCGGCAGATTGCAAAGTAACAAAGCTAAAAAAGCTCTAGAGCTTTTTCAGTGGATTCACTCAGTAGATAGTTTAAAACTGGCACAGCAATTAGATAAGTTAGCTCAAGAAAACCATTATCGCCCTCAAGTTTGCTTGCAAGTAAAAATTGAAAGCGATCCCCAAAAAACAGGCTGGACTGTACCCCAGCTTTGGCTAGATTTACCTAATTTAGATCGCTGCGAGAACTTGCAAATTTGTGGATTAATGACAATTCCACCCGTAGGATTAAATGAAAGTGAAGTAAAAAGCGTGTTCGATCGCACTAACGCTTTGCTCAAAGAAATTCAAACCAAAAATTGGACTAGCTTGCAACAAATGCAGCAGTTGTCAATGGGAATGTCGGGAGATTATAAAATTGCGATCGCCTCTGGTTCAACAATGGTACGTTTAGGACGAATTTTGTTTGGACCAAGGCGATCGCAGTAGTACAAAAAAACTGTGGGAGCAAAGGTTGCGTTAATTACTCACATAGGTTATTAATCTTATAAATTCATAAACTGCGGTAAACAATATTTATTTGCAAAGAAATTGAAGGTGCATATTTAGGCTAGTCTTAGGGCACTTGATAAAAATTGCTTTTGCAAGTTGACTAAAGGTATAAATTCTCAGGAGGAAAGTAAACAGTGAGTATTTTTGCAAAGTTGCGCGAATTTGTGGGTTTAAACGACCCAATTGAGTACGAATACGACGAATATGAAGATAATGGAAATGGAGATAATTACCGCAATAGCTACCAGCAAGAACAGGTCCAATCTAGACCGGAAGAAGAACGCAACCAACGCCGCCGGATGCGCGAAAGAATTTCTGTAGCCCCAGATAGCATTGAGACGGGTACACCACTAAATAACGTGATTGGTATGCCAGGAACAAACAATAGCACTTACGAAGTAATAGTAATGGAACCGCGCACGTTTGAAGAAATGCCCCAAGCAATTCAAGCGCTGCTCGATCGCAAATCGGTAGTTCTCAACCTCACCATGTTAGACCCAGATCAGGCGCAACGAGCCGTAGACTTTGTTGCAGGTGGAACTTATGCCATCAACGGTCATCAAGAGCGTGTAGGTGAAAGTATATTTTTATTCACGCCTATCTGCGTTCAAGTTACAACTACTTCGGGGGTTGTAAATGAAGCTACGCAAGCTCAAGCCCGCACTGGACGCAGTACAACTCCAACTCCTTCTTGGACACCAGAATCTACACGAATAGCTCAGTCTAGCTAATAGCTAAGAATTGGTTTCCTTACACTACGCTCTATCCTGTACTAAGCAGGGAAAAATAACAACTGTTCGTTAAAGGATGATGGCGTTGCTCGAATGCAAGCTTGGTTTAATAGGTGGCGGGGTAATGGGCGAAGCGCTGTTATCCCGCTTAATCATTGGGGAAATTTATCAACCCCAAGAATTGATAGTTAGCGAAGTACAGGAGACGCGCCGCCATTATTTAGCCGAAACTTATGGCGTGCAAGTAACTGCCGATAACCAAACACTAGCTCGTAGCACTCCAGCTATTTTACTTGCCATCAAACCTCAGATATTTGCCGAAGTTGCTAGCAAACTAAACCAAACTTTAATTACAAATCCATCAAAGCCGTTAATAATTTCGATTTTGGCAGGAGTGAAGTTAAGTCAATTAGAGTCAGCTTTTGAGCAACTACCAGTAATTAGAGCAATGCCCAATACCCCAGCTACAATAGGAGCAGGCATTACCGCCTTGGCTATGGGTTCTCAGGCAAAAGATAGCGATCGCCAAGTAGCAAGAAAACTATTTGAGTCGGTGGGGGAAGTAGTGGAAGTTTCCGAAACCCTGATGGATGCGGTAACAGGATTATCCGGATCGGGCCCGGCTTACGTAGCAATAATTGTCGAAGCTTTAGCCGATGGGGGAGTAAAATCGGGCTTGCCAAGAAATATTGCCATGCAACTAGCTCTGGCGACGCTCAAAGGCACGGTAGAACTATTGCAAACTACAGAAATGCACCCCGCCGAACTCAAAGATCGAGTTACAAGCCCTGGAGGAACGACCATTGCTGGAGTCGCCCAGTTAGAACGATTGGGACTGCGTTCGGCGTTAATTCAAGCCGTACAAGCAGCTACAGAGCGATCGCAAGAGTTAGGTAAATAAACTCAGGTACAGCAGCCAAAATATTAGTCGTCGGCAATTGAAAACTGCTTAATTACTCCTTTGGCAACGTCAAAATATCTATTTAAAAAATTTGCCCTACAATCGTACTGATGGTCTAAAGTTGGCAAAGCCCGTTCTGCCTTACAAATACATTGCCTCTCGCCTAAATAAAACGTGGACGTTTCCCAAATATTACCCGAACTAGATTTAAAAAATATATTTCCGTTTGAACTAGATGAATTTCAAAAAAGCGCGATCGCGGCTTTAAATGCTGACAAGTCGGTAGTTGTTTGCGCGCCTACAGGTTCAGGCAAAACATTAATTGGCGAATACGCCATTCATCGCGCCCTCACGCGGGGAAAACGAGTGTTTTACACAACACCTCTTAAAGCGTTATCTAACCAAAAACTGCGTGATTTTCGCCGAGTATTTGGCGCTGATAAGGTAGGACTATTGACGGGAGATGTTTCGATTAATCGCGAAGCTCCTATCTTGGTGATGACTACCGAAATTTTTCGTAATATGCTCTACGGTACTCCCATCGGTGAAGTGGGAACATCTATGCAGGGAGTAGAAGCGGTTGTATTAGATGAATGTCACTATATGAACGATCGCCAACGGGGAACAGTTTGGGAAGAATCAATTATCTACTGCCCTAGAGAAATTCAATTAGTTGCCCTTTCTGCTACTGTTGCCAACAGCGACCAACTCACCGACTGGATTAATACCGTTCATGGACCAACTCAACTAATTTACTCAGATTTTCGTCCCGTACCTTTAGATTTTAAGTTTTGTAATGTTAAGGGACTATTTCCTCTCCTTGAAGGCGGCAAAATTAACCCACGCCTGCGTCCAAAACGTGGTAGCATAGACGCGCAAAAGGCTAAAGACGCTCGACGCAATGGTGCAAGACCTGAAGCTCCAAGCATAATTTACCTGCTCAATCAGTTAAGTTCTAGAGATATGTTGCCTGCTATTTACTTTATCTTCAGCCGTAGAGGTTGCGACAAAGCAGTAGAAGATTTGGGAAATTTGACTTTAGTTAATCCCACCGAAGCAGGAGAATTGAAATGGCAAATTGATGAATTTTTGCAGCGCAATCCCGACGCGGGAAGAATAGGACAAGTTCAGCCGTTGTATCGCGGAATTGCGGCTCATCATGCGGGAATATTGCCAGCTTGGAAAGGGTTAGTTGAAGAATTATTCCAACAAGGGCTAATTAAAGTTGTATTTGCAACGGAAACTCTAGCGGCGGGAATCAATATGCCTGCTCGGACTACCGTAATTTCTAGTTTATCTAAACGCACCGATCGCGGACATCGATTGTTGAATGCTTCAGAGTTCCTGCAAATGGCGGGTAGAGCAGGTCGCAGGGGTATGGATAAGCGCGGCTACGTCGTGACCGCCCAAACCCCCTTTGAAGGGGCAAAAGAAGCCGCTTATTTAGCAACAGCTAAAGCCGATCCTTTGGTTAGTCAGTTTACGCCTACCTATGGCATGGTGTTGAACTTGTTGCAAACTCACACCTTAGAGCAAGCAAAAGAACTTATAGAACGCAGTTTTGGGCAATATATCGCCAATTTATACTTAAAACCTCAATACGAAGCGATCGCTTTGGTGCAAGCTCAATTAGCCCAAGTTCAAGAGCAACTAGCATCAATAGATCCCATCGAGTTGCAAAACTACGAAAAATTGCGTCAACGCCTTAAAGTTGAAACCCAGCTACTTAAAACTCTCCAAGAGCAAGCCACCGATGACCGGATGGAGCAATTAAGTCTAACTATTAGTTTTGCGATGACGGGTACGCTTTTGAGTTTAAAAGGAAAAAATATCGCCACCTCAGTACCCCTAACCGCCGTTTTGGTTGCCAAAACCCCCGGCGCGGGACAAGCGCCTTATTTGGTATGTTTAGGGGCAAATAATCGCTGGTATGTAGTCACAACAAGCGATGTTGTAGATTTACACGCCGAGTTACCACCTCTTGAAATTTCTAGCGATCTTTTACCTCCGGTAGAAATGCCAATTAAACCCGGACAATCGCGCCGTGGAAGCCAAGAATCTGCAGCAGTTGCAGCTTTAATTCCTAATTCTGCGGCAATTATTCACACCGCGCCCGAAGTTTTAGCTCAACAACAGCGAACCCAAGCGGTAGCAGCGCAAATAGAAGCTCATCCTCTGCACGAATTAGGCAACCCGGCAACACTTTTTAAGCGTCGCAATAAAGCTATAGAGTTAGAAGCAGAAATTTCTAATCGTCAAGCAGAATTAGAAAAAACTTCTCAACGTCACTGGGAAGAATTTTTACATTTAATTGAAATTTTGCAGCGATTTGGATGTTTGCAAGACTTAGTACCCACAGATTTAGGACAAGTAGCGGCGGCAATTCGCGGCGACAATGAACTGTGGATAGGTTTAGCTTTAGCAAGCGGTGAATTTGACGAATTAGATCCTCATTGTTTGGCGGCGGCGATCGCAGCAATTGTTACAGAAACTCCGCGTCCCGATACCTGGGTGCGTTATACCTTGTCAATTCCTGTAGAAGAAGCGCTTGCTTGCTTGCGCTCTACTCGCCGGAATTTATTTCAAATGCAACGCCGTTACAACATTGCTTTGCCAATTTGGTTAGAGTACGATTTAGTTGCTTTACTCGAACAATGGGCGTTGGGAATAGATTGGGTTGAACTATGCAGTCATACAAGTTTAGATGAAGGTGATGTAGTCCGCCTCTTGCGCCGCACCTTAGATTTGTTATCGCAGATTCCTTATGTCCCTCACTTGCCAACCTCTTTACAACGCAATGCTTATCGAGCCGTACAATTAATAGATCGTTTTCCTGTAAATGAATCGGTGCAGTAGAGCGGCTTTGACTGAAATTATATTTTGGTTAATTGAGACAAATGTATCGTAGTATACGGAATCATCCCTAGAGATACTGATGCAATGAGATTCACGGCACTCTATCTATAGATACACAAGGTTCGATTAAGTGGTAAAGAAAATACTGATTACAGTAGCGATCGCGCTATTGTTGCTAGGCTCGGCTTTAATGTCTCCAGCCTTGGCTGCCCCCTTTGATGCTCAAGCGGCGGTGACAAATGCTCAAACGGCGGCAGATACAGGGTTTATGTTGATTTGTTCTGCCCTAGTATTGTTGATGACCCCAGGGTTGGCTTTTTTCTATGGCGGGTTTGTCCGCGATCGCAATATTTTAAATACGCTGATGATGAGCTTTCTGCTCATGGGCATTGTCGGAGTTACTTGGGTTCTCTGGGGTTATAGTCTGTCTTTTGCTCCGGGGTTGCCTTTTATTGGTGGCTTGCAATGGCTGGGCTTGAATGGTGTAAGCCCGTCGGCAACCACTGATTATCTAACAGGTTCTGCACCACAGGAAGTAGTTTCCTACGCCCCAACTATCCCTCACCAAACATTCATGATTTATCAAGCAATGTTTGCAATTATTACTCCAGCCCTAATTTCTGGAGCAATTGTCGAGCGAGTCAGCTTCCGGGCTTACGCGCTATTTGTCCTAATTTGGTCAACTTTTATTTATTGTCCTCTAGCGCACATGGTCTGGGCAAAAGGTGGCTTTTTGGGCTTGTACGGCGGCATTGGCGCTCTAGATTTTGCAGGCGGTACAGTAGTCCACATTAGCTCTGGGGTTTCGGCTATAGTCGCGGCGATGGTAATTGGTCCGCGCAAAACCTATCCGACTCAGTTAGCGTCTCCTCACAACGTACCTTTTATCTTGCTAGGTGCGGGTTTGCTGTGGTTTGGTTGGTTTGGCTTTAATGCTGGTAGTGCTTTTGCTTCCGGAAGCTTGGCTACCGTTGCTTTTGTAGCTACCAATACGGCGGCGGCGGCGGCGGCTTTGACGTGGTTAATTTTAGAAAAAGTTTTACGCGGCAAACCAACGGCTGTAGGGGTGGCGACTGGTGCAGTGGCTGGTTTAGTCGGCATTACACCCGCCGCCGGATTTGTGACTCCTCTAGCTGCCATATTAATTGGTAGCATTACGGCGGTGTGCTGCTTTTTTGCCATTAGTGTCAAGCATAAATTCCAAATTGATGACTCTTTAGATACTTTTCCCGTGCATGGTGTGGGCGGTACTGTAGGAGCAATTTTAACCGGAATTTTTGCTACGGTTGAAGTCAATGAGTTTGGTAAAGATGGGCTACTACGTGGTAATTTCAATCAACTAGGAATTCAAATAGCAGCGATCGCTGTTGCCTATATTTTTGCTGGCGTTGGTACGTTTGTAATTCTCAAAATCCTTGATGCCACCGTCGGTTTGCGGATCTCCGCCGAGGAAGAATATCAAGGTATGGATATCCACGAACACGGTGAAGAAGGCTATGGAGAAGAATTTGCTGGTGGCATAAATATCCAGCAAAATTCTTAACCTCTACGCACAATAGACTGCTTACAAAATGCTTATAAGTTTACTTGAGTTCTTAAGCTGGGCAGATCGGCGAGCGAGTTAAAGCGTAAACCGACACGATTTGCTGGTAAAGCTCGAATAAAACTTTGCTTTTTTTGAGATTATTGCTGAAATTATTTAGTTATGGAAAGAGCGAACCTGCCCGTAAGAAGTTTATGGGCAGGTTTTAAGTTGAGCCGCTAACAGAGATAGCCTCACCCAAAACGTTCCGCTATTGCCTAGTATGACTTGCTAGATAAATCTCCCGGTCGGTTGGTTATATTCCCATGAGCATCAGTTTCATAAAGCCCAGTAGCATCGGCTTCTTTGAGGAACCCACTGTATGCTTCCATGCCATGTTCGCTAATATCCAAGCCTTGAAATTCTTCTTCCGCAGTCACGCGAATACCCAAGGTAGCCTTGAGTGCCAGCCAGAAAATTGTACTTAGGAGAACAGTAATGCCGCCTACCGAGACAATACCGATAACTTGCGACCAAACTTGCTGGAAACCACCACCCAATAGTAAGCCCCTGATTGGTCCTAAACCTTCTCCATATAGATTCAAAGCCCCAGCAGGTCCTTCGGCAAATAAACCTACCGCCAGGGTTCCCCAAATGCCACAAACTAAGTGAACGGAGGTTGCACCTACAGGGTCATCAATTTTAATTCTGTCAAAGAAGGTAACAGCAAAGACGACAATTACTCCCGCGATCGCCCCAATTACTGCTGCCCAAGGCAAGCTAACAAAAGCACAACTTGCTGTAATTCCGACTAAGCCTGCCAAGATTCCATTGATAATCATCGACAAGTCAGGCTTGCCAAGATACAACCAGGCTGTGATTGTAGCAGTAATACCCCCTAAAGATCCTGCTAAGTTCGTTGTTAAAGCAATGTGGGCAATACTTAGATTTACTGACATTGTTGAACCAGGATTAAACCCAAACCATCCTAGCCACAGGATCAAAGCGCCCAAAGTGGCAATGCTCATGTTATGTCCTGGCATTGCTACCGACTCTCCATTTTGATATTTGCCTAAGCGAGGTCCTAATAAGGCTGCACCCATCAAAGCTGCCCAACCACCAACGGCGTGAACAACCGTCGATCCGGCAAAGTCCCAAAATCCAGCTTTTGCAAGCCACCCACCACCCCAAATCCAATGCCCTGTAATTGGGTAGGCAATACCGACCAGTAAAAGACTAAAGACTAAAAAGCTAAAAAATTTAATGCGTTCGGCAACAGCGCCAGAAACAATTGTTGCGGCAGTTCCGGCAAACACTAACTGAAATAAAAACTTTGCTCCCAGGGGTACGCCTGTCCAATTTAGAGCGCTAAAAACACCTTGATAGGCATCTCCAGTAGCGGGGCTGTTGTCCGCTCCACTCAAGAACCAGCCATTGGTACCAAAGAATGGATTGCCATCACCGAACATTAAGCCAAAACCAATCGCCCAAAATGCTACAGTAGATAGCGCAAATACGATCAAGTTTTTCGCCAGAACGTTAACAGCGTTTTTCTGACGGCAGAACCCGGTTTCTAGCATACAGAAACCAGCATTCATAAAAAATACCAAAAAGGCAGCGATCGACACCCACAATGTGTCCATCCCTACCCTCAAGCTTTGCAAGTCTTGCGTTACCTTGTCAGTAGTCGCAGGAGGCGCATCTTGGGCAACTGCTGCATAACCCCATACCAGCACAATCAAGATTGCTAGAGGAATGCAGGCTTGCCAACTAGGAGTTAGTTGTTTAATTGCCCGCTCTAACTGAGCCAAAATCGGGATACCTTTGTTAAAGCGCGACTTTGAATACCCGTGTGGTCGCCTTTTCTTGTTTTTCAACTTGTGCTTGTGCGTGAGTCTTACCTTCATCCGTCGCAGCGATCCTTACTTAAATTACTAAATACTTAATAAGCTGGTAGAATCTTAACTTCTAACAACATAGAGCTTTAGCGCTCGAAAAAGTGACCCAAGGGCAATAGATAAGCCTAAAGTAACTTGTCCTTTGACTAAAACTAGAGTGTGTTGTTAATACCTTTTGAGTAGTTAATCTTGTATCAATGTAAGCACAATTTCTGTATAAAAGATTACAAATATTTGAGATTTGCGATCGCGAAGCGGAGGTATTTGATAAATTTATGCTTTAGTTGTTTGCAAATAATCAAGTATTTACACTTACTCTCTTGTCAACAAATAAATTATGTCTCCGAAAATATACTGTTTTCGATCTAAATAATCTGCAATAGCTTAGATATGGAAAGCAAATTAGCCGTTGCCTGAATAATCTTATTCAGGCAATTTTTTATGTACATTCGCTATTTGGGTTAAAAGGTAAGTTTTGATTAATTGCCTCAATTTCTTGCTGTTCCATCAGGTTTACTTCTTTGATATAAGGCAATAATATTTGAGTTAACCGTCGATTGTAGAAGCGGTGCAAACTGTGATTGGGGCTTGCCGGAAAACCTCGCCGTTTTTTGTGTCTGCCACCCGCACCGGGGTCAAAAGTTTGAATTTTTCGACTAATTGCCCACTCGATCGGCGTGTAATAGCAAGCGTCAAAGTGCAAGCAATCAATATCTTGAAAACTACCCCAGTAACGTCCGTAAAGGCGATCGCCTTTAGTCAAGCAAAAAGACATTCCCATCGGTTGGCGCTTATCCAACTGGTTATAAGCGGCTACAAATACCACCCGATGTCGATAATTGCCGTGTAATTGCTCAAAAAATCTTTTAGTTAAATACTTACTTCCCCACCAGCCAAACTTGTCGCACGTATCGGCGTAAAAGCTATACATGAGCGGAAATAAGGACTTAGGGATTTCATCGCCCGTTAATACTTGCAACTGCAAACCAGCTTTTTCGACAGCTTTGCGTTCACGTTTAATATTGCGGCGCTGATTGGCATTAAACATCGTTAAATAATCGTCAAAGGTTTGAAATTCCTGATTTTGCCAAATCGAGCTATGGTGCAGCCAAGCCGTAAAACCATGCCGCTCTAAAACTGGTTTCCACTCAGGATCGACATAGAGAAAATGACAGCCCGAAATATTTTGGCGATCGCAAAAGTAATCAATCGCCCCCACCATCAACCCTGTCATCTCGTCTTCATCTTCTCCTGGCGCAATCAAAAATCGATAGCCTTCAGCAGGCGTAAAGGGCGACATTCCGAGTAATTTTGGGTAATACTCCACCCCAATTCGTTGCGATACTTCTGCCCAATGTTGGTCAAAAATAAATTCGCCGTAGCTATGACCCTTGAGATACATTGGTGCTGCGGCGATTAATTCGCGATCGCGCCAAATAGTTAAGTGATTCGGCAACCAGCCATCTTGGGGTATGGCACTGCCAGAGGTTTCTAAATTGTTTAACCATTCCCACTCCAAAAAAGGTGTTTTAAGGGGCATAGCGAGGGCATCCCATGCCGCTTGAGGAACTTCCGCAATTTTGTTAATCCAAGCAACGTTATAACTAGGCTGAATCGATTTAACCATACAAAAAATCTATGACGGCAAGGCTACTTCTACAGCGTACTTAAATCATCCGCTCGTTGGCGGCGATAATGCAGAAAAACTTCCGCAGCAATTACTTTTGCCGATAATAACTCTAGACGCGGCGCGAGGATTTCTCTAAATCCTTCTCCCCCTACAGGGGTAGGGGCGTTATTTCCACCCAAAAGCAACGGACAAACGGTTAGCCATAATTCATCAATCAAATCTGCCGCTAACATTGCCGCTACTATCTCACCACCACCTAACACAGCCAAACGTTTTAAACCCATTGCTGAGATTTTTTCAACGGCATCTAACCAATTAATCTTACTTTCGGTAGATGTTTTACAAACGATAATTTGGTCGAAGTACGAACTATTTTGCCAAGGTTTTGCACCCTGATTTGTAGTTAACAAATACCGGGGTATAGGTTGGTGAAAAAAGCGTAATTGAGCATCGATATTACCACTTAAAGAAACCACAATTTGAATTGGTTGCGGAGGTAACAATTGTTGGTATCTTTGTTGTATAAGTTGTTGCTGAGAAACACGTAAAGTAGAGCCGTAAGCTCGGAGCGTACCAGCGCCGAATAAAACGGCATCGGCGGCGGCAATTTGCTGTTCTAGGTGATTTTTGTCGGCGGGAGACGAAAATCGGGCAGGCGACTTCTCCTCGTCGGCAATTTTGCCATCGGCACTCATTGCCAAAATTACGGTGATGTAAGGGCGATTGTTAGGTAAAATCATCGCGCATACTTAGCTATTAGCAGAAAAGACCCTTGTACATAGATAACAGCTTTTTAACAAATACCAAGATATTATGACAATCAGAAGCATTATTGATGCCTTCCATAGGCTTGAATTAGTTGATGAGTAGCGCTAGTTAATCAAGGCATTTGTAAAATTGGTCTGGAGAATTAAGCGTACAAGTTGTATATAGAAAAAATAGACAAAACCTAAAGAGCTTCTAGTTCGTGAGTAAACCGAAAAAAAACTGATGTCAGCGCCACGCTTATAAATAACTTGAGGTTTTGTGTTTCGTTGAGGACAAGGTGTCATATGGTAAAGTTCAATCAATCCTCGTTTCGCCGTATTCTGCTATCGAGAATATTGCTTTTGAGCGTACCAGTGTTGCTAATCGGCGAAACGGTAGCATTTCGCAAATTTCGCTCTAGTTTGCTAGAAACATCGCGCCAGCATCTCAAGATCAGTGCTAGGGAAAAAAGTAGACAAATTAAGACTCAAATTGCTACCATGCAGACAAAAATGCTGTTGGCAAGTCAAACTACAACTCTCAAATCGGGTTCGCCAACGGCTGCCAAACAATTTTTGGCAAAACTCAAGCTCCAACTACCAGATAATATTCAATGTCTTCAACTGGCAACGGTGTCAGAAAATAAAGTAATTGCTAATACCTGCGATCGCTTTTATCCAGTCAAAAACCCAAAAGTATGGTCGCCGCCAGAAGATTCGCTCTTAGAATCGCAAAATGTTCACATTCACTCGGTATTTGTCCAAGTCTCGCCTACCACCAAGCAAATACAGCTAATATTATCTACGCCTGTATACAATAATTCTGGGCAATTGCTGCGTACCTTAACAATGCAGTCAATGTTAAGCGATCGAGACTTTACTGCCCAATCTGATTTGGGAGCAATAGCAGATTCTACGGTAATACTTAGTGAAAATGGCACAATTATTGCCCATCCCCAAGTCGAGCGCGTCGGCGGCAATATTAGCCAAGAGCCAAATTTTCAGCAATGGAAAAAGATCGTCGACAATGCGATTTCCAACCCCGAAAAAGATTTAAACAATTTAGCTTTTACCGAAAATGGAGAAACGCTAATCACAGGCTACAAAGCTATTGCAAGTCCGATTACTAAAGAGCAAGGACAACAGTGGATTGTGGTAGCTCTATCGCCTCAAAGCAGAGCCTTACAGGGTTTAGAAGAAATAAAATTAATTTTGGTTTTACTTACCCTCAGCTTACTAGGTGCGAGCTTATTAGCAGCCTTTCATTTAGCGCGAGAATTAGCAGAACCGTTGGAGCAATTACGCGATTACGCTCTCAAGGTGCAGAATCATCATGAAGCCAAACAAATGCCCCACAATTTTAAAATTAGAGAATTCAACCAATTAGCGTCGGCTCTCGATCGCATGGTAGAAAAGTTAAATATGTCGGCAGCAGAACTAGAAATGGCTTGGGAAGAAGCAAAAGCTGCGAACGAAAGTAAAAGTAATTTTTTAGCTACCACATCCCACGAACTGCGAAACCCCCTCAACGCCATCATTAATTGTATTCGTCTAGTTAGAGATGACTGCTGCGACGATAGGCAAGAAGAAGCAGAATTTTTAGAACGAGCAGAAGAAGCAGCAATTCACTTGCTAGGAATTATTAACGACTTGCTCGACATTGCCAAAATTGAATCGGGTAAGCTTTCTTTGGTAATGGAAGAACTAGACTTAGAGCAGGTATTGCAAGAAGTAATTGGTTTGCAAAAGATCGCTATTCAACAAAAAAACCTGCAATTAATCGCCGTCAAAAGATCCGAGCCGATTATAGTTAAAAGCGATCGCGCTAAATTGAAGCAAATATTAATTAATGTAATTGGTAACGCCATCAAGTTTACTGAATTTGGCAGCATTAGAATTAAAACCCAAATCGAACCATCGACCACCAGTGATAGCTTGCGAGTAGCGATCCTTGTTGAAGATACAGGCATAGGTATCGATCCGTCTCAGCACCATAAACTATTTCGTCCTTTTGGGATGGCAGATGGCACAACAACGCGAAAATTTGGCGGTACGGGGCTAGGACTTGCTATTTCCCGTAACCTAGTCGAACTAATGGGGGGCAGTATTATATTGTGTAGTGCCGGACTTAACCGGGGTACAACAGTAGTAATTTCTTTACCTCTAATAAATGTTCTAGAACTACCGCAAAACTTACAAGTAGTAGGAATACCTGTAGTTGCTACTCCTCCTGCTGGCTCAATTCCCTAAAAGCTACTTGAGCGGCAGCTTGTTCCGCAGCTTTAATCGAGCGTCCCTTCCCTTCACCGAGGGGGCGATCGTGCAGCCAAACTTGAGCAGTAAACCGCTCGTCGGTGGCTATAGGGCGATGCCCTTGAGTGTTTTCGGTTACTCGATACTCTGGTAATACTTTAAAATGTCCTTGAGTCCATTCTTGCAAAGCCGCTTTGTAATTGAGCCGCGCCGGATCGCTACGAATTTCGATAGCCAATTGAACAAAATGCGGATCGAGCCAAGGTCTAATTAGTTCTAAAGTATGAGTGCTGAGGTATAAAGCGCCTAACACGGCTTCAAAAGCATCAGCTAACCTTGACTGTTGCCCCTCTTTATCACTGCTAGTTACCAATAAATAAGGTTCGATGCCATAATTGGTTGCCAGAAAAGCTAAAATGCGATCGCTCACCAATACCGAACGAATTGCTGCAAATTCTCCTACTTTCCAATCTGGGTAAACTTCCCACAACACCTCTGCCGCCACTAGACGCACTACCGCATCGCCCACAAATTCTAACTGTTCGTAGTTTGCCTCGGCAGAAACACTTGGATGAGTCAGCGCCAAGTCTAATAACTGCCAATTTACCGGGGCTTTTGCTGGCAGTCCAAATATTTGCAGTAAGTTTTCTAGCTGCTTTTGGCGGCGCGGATAACTCAAGTTCGTCATGAAAGTTTCAGCAAATTGTCTATATTATTGACACAGTGTAATCGACTTCTGGCGAAGTAATTAGCAGGAGCAAATTTTCCTGACTCCTACCATTCGATCTTTATGAATTTACCGTTAATTTATCATCCCGACTATGTTGCACCCTTGCCGGAGCAACATCGTTTTCCGATGCCCAAGTTTCGGCAACTGTATGAGCTACTAATAGCCGATCGAGTCGCCCGTCCGCAGCAATTTTTTTTACCAGAAGTTCCCACCGAGCAATGGATTGAGCTAGTACATACGCCCCAATACGTACAAGCTTATCTCCAAGGAACTTTAGATACTAAAGCCCAGCGTCGGATTGGTTTACCCTGGAGTCCAACTTTAGTTAAACGTACAATTACCGCCCTAGGAGGAACAATTTTAACCGCCAAACTCGCCCTTCAATATGGTTTAGCTTGCAATACGGCGGGTGGTACTCATCATGCTTTTCCTAGTTACGGATCGGGCTATTGTATTTTTAATGATTTGGCGATCGCATCTCGCGTTATTCAACACCTCAATCTTGCCCGCAAAATCTTAATTATTGACTTAGACGTGCATCAAGGGGATGGTACGGCTTTTATCTTTCAAGACGACGAAAGCGTGTTTACTTTTTCGATGCACTGCGAAGTTAATTTTCCTGGTACAAAACAAGTTAGCGATCTAGATATTTCGCTTCCAGTAGGGATGGAAGACGAAGATTATCTGCAAACTCTAGCAAATCATTTATCAGACGTTCTTATTGCCGTTAAGCCAGATTTGGTTTTGTACGATGCGGGAGTAGATACTCATATAGGCGATCGCTTGGGTAAATTAGCCCTCACCGATACAGGTATTTTCCGCCGAGAGATGCAAGTATTATCTACCTGTATCGCCGCTAGATACCCTGTTGCTTGCGTAATTGGCGGCGGTTATGCAGAGGATCTTAAAAGTTTAGTTTATCGTCACTCTTTGCTGCACCGCGCCGCTAGTCAAATTTATCGCCAGTACAGTTTATAATCTTGACTACCGCACCTAGTTTGACGGAGGTGAAACAAAAAATTCTGTTTTATTCGCGAACAGTTCCCTTAAAAATTATCATATTTTCACCAACATTGTTTTGAAAAACTACTTCTACTGTATTTGTTACTACCCAAAGCAACGCCCTCTCCCCAGAATTAGGAAAAGGGCCAAGCGGTAGAATTTATGCAAAATATTTAGTAGATGTTTACCTACTGAGGATTTTTAAGCATCCCGCTATCTGTAGGATTATTCTGTACAACATATTTGTCTTTATCTACTGGCACTAAAATGTAAGCTGTTTGAGTTTCGCTGGGCTTTTGGGTACTATATGCTTGTTTATTTTCTTTACCCGATACAGGTTCGCTTACAGCATCTATCGTATTTTTGACATTCTGACTAACACTATCGCTGGCATTTTTGATTACATCGGCTGTGCCTTTAACAGTAAAGTTAACGCTTTGGGCGGTATTCTTAACGACATCTACTGTACCCTTCAAGTTTTCATTAACTTCCTCCGCCGAACCTTTGACACTCATACCAACATCTTTGAGAGTGTCGTCTACATTTTCAGCTACATTTTTGACAGCACTACCGACACCTTTCACCGTAGCATTTACCCCTTCGGCAGCACTTTTAACAGCACTACCCACACCTTTTACCGTATTATTCACGCTTTCAACGGTAACTTTACTAGCAAAAGCCGCCGCCGCCGCGCCCATCAAAGCACCAAAAAATGCTCCAAGCCCAATAGCAGCTAAGTTGTAAGCTTTTTCTGGATTAGTTTCGACATCATCAGGAGAAGTTTGTCGATCTGAATTTGGATCGATATCTGTCAAAGTTTGGCGATCGCTCATTTTAATTATCTCCTTAAAACTACAATTGATTAATTTTTATCAAATCGTGACAATATCTGCTTTACTCAACAAACATTTTTTAGCTGAATAAATTACGTTCGATAGGTTAACTGCTATGCTCACAAATATTTTTACATCTGTAAGCAAATACAGTTTTAAAAAAGTAATTACTGCTAATGTGTTGTTTAGTTCAGACTATTTGCAAGGCGTGAAATTTGGTTTACTTATAGTAATAAATAGTTAGCCGCTTTTTCACGCACTTGCTTTTACGAAACAATTATTGATGGATAGGGTATTGAAGTTAAAAATCAAACCGTTACTGCCTATTTTTAATATCAATAACCTTTCGCTAAAACAACTTATTTCTAAAAGTTGGAACTCCGCTCGTTGAATTGAGATACTTGCTCGTTATCTTGACTTTGCTCAGTTAAATCTTCGGACATTAAATTGCCTTCTTCCGACTCTATAGACATTGGAGTTTCAGCAGCGATTGGACGCTCAATAATTCGCTCTTTTTCTACAGGAATCAAAACATAGGTTGTCTGGGGTTCAAATTCTTGGTCAGCAGGATTGATGTACTCAGCAGTTTGTTTGAATTGATCTGCTACATTTTCTACAGATTTCTTCGCACCTCCAGTGGTATCTTTTAATGCGTCTACTACTGGATTTACTAAGCCTTGGTTGACACCTTCTGCTACCGTTTTAGCTGCTTCTCCAACACCTTTAGCGGCGACGTTGACACCTTCGCCTACACTTCTAACCGCATCCCCAACGCCTTTGGCAGCTAGGTTAGCGCCTTGAGCCGTTCTCTTATTAGCCAAAGCCGCAGCCAGCGTACCTAGGGTAGCTCCTAGAAGTCCACCAAGCAAAACTTTATTTAAGTTATTACCTTTTTGCTCGTTAGATTGAGACTTGTTATCAGATTTTTTTTCCTGAGCTATTGAGTTGTCACTAACACTTGCATTTTTAGGTAAGTCGGAGTTTGACTTTGTATCTACGGCTCGAATATAAAACTGACCAACGGGAATGCTACTAACATTTTCATCTTGCTGGCTCAAAGTTGATTGTGGATCTAAACTCATAATCATCGTCTCCGTCGTTTTTAGTAAGTTAAATGCTTGCAAATTGAAATTACTGTCGAAGCAAGACTAAAAAACAAATCTTAGCGTTCATTAATTACAGGATTTAGAGAAAAATTGAAGCTGAAAATTTACTTCAATATTCGCTAAAACTTGCGGGCATTTGTATCTTGCTCCTTATTAGTAATCTAACAATTGCCAATCGCCACCTTCACTAGACTAAAGGTGTACATCACTAAATTTGCAGTCCTTATTTAGTGGGAATTTATTTAGTTCGCTCTAAGTTACGTATTTTTATTAAAAAAGTCTTAACATTTTTGATGGCTAATTAACATTGAGCAGCAGTTTTTAGATAATTTAAAAAGTAAATAACAGAAGATAAAAGCTGAAACTAGATAATAAACCTAAAAAAGCTCTCTAGCATTGTAAATTTGCCTAATTATCCGCTCGAAACTAGATATTTGCGCTTAATTGCTAAGTTAGAGCCAAAAGCTGGCATCGCCCTCAGCACTCAGTATTGTATGTATAGATGCTAAGTACAGGACAAAAGCTTGCAAATAAAGTACGGGAAAGGGTTTCATGAGAATTACCACATTCTAACCACGAAACCCTATGAATCAGGTTACTCTACTTCGAGATGCTT
>JAHHGY010000012.1 GCA_019359635.1 Chroococcus sp. CMT-3BRIN-NPC107 | reverse complement strand
TGGTAGAATTGAGGCAGCATTTTTGGGATAGGTCTTCGTAAAAATTTTTGACCTATCTTTTTTTACCGTAAAACGCTCATTTCCCCATATCCCAAACGCTTCAGCCCCCTTGTCACCCCTTCAGCTTACGGATGTACAAGCATATTTGATTGATGAACTTGGTTCGCTACTGTACGATCCATTTTTCCGAGAAAAGTGGCTAAAAAAGGACGGTATTATTCATCGCTTAATTGTGCATACACTCGGACAGCACAATACACTAGAAATTGTTGAAGAAAGGCGACAATTTTCCCTTAATGACTTACCTTTAAGTGTCGCGGATTTGCAGAAAGCTGGAGAACAAGCCCGCGATTTTTACGCTACTCTTATTGGCGATGATGACATCCAAAAAGTAACGGTTGAATGGTTGAATTTTCACCTTGATGAAGCTATTAACCAAGTATTAAGTCTAGGTAGAGAAGATTTACAAAGGCTAATGCGTGAAGTCCGCGAAACTTTGGCAGAACAGGATATTGAACTGGTGCTATTAATCGAAGATTTTGCTAAATTACAGGGTATAGATCGAGAAGTGTTAGAGGCAGTTTTAGCACGACCTCAACAACCCGGAAGCAAGCCTTTATGTGCGATTAGAACGGCTTTAGCTTGTACAACAGGGTATTTTGACAACCTTATTGATACAGTACAGCAACGAATCACTTTTAGTATTAACTTAGATGTTGGTGCAGTTGGCGACAAATCGTTAGTTACTGAAGCAGCTATGCAGCAGTTTGTAGTTCGGTATCTTAATGCAGTTCGTGTAGAAGATAAAGAACTTATTAGCTGGGCAAATAGTGTAGATGAAGACAAAGAAAACACAACTGAAACACCAAACTTTTGCGAAGAATGCGAACATCGTCTAGATTGTCATGCTGGTTTTGGTGAAATGAATGGAATAGGGCTTTATCCCTTTACACCAAGCGCTTTAAAGCAAATGTTGCATCGAGTTAATCCGGGAGACTTTAATCCTAGAATTTTAATTAAAGATGTTCTTAAGCATACTCTAGAAAATTCTATTAATGAGATACAGCAAGGACGTTTTCCTACAGTTTCATTGCAAAAACACTTTGGTAACATGAGGCTTAGTACTACTATCAAACAGGATATAAAAGCTAAATCTCCTCACAATTGGGAGCGTCATGAAGTATTGCTTGACTTATGGACTGATGGCGCTAAACTTTGCGATTTATCGGCAGAAATTCATTCTGCTTTCAATCTCCCACGATTAGGCGTTACGGTAATACCACCAATAGTGAACCCTAATCCAACGCCAATAATAGAAAAAACAGACAATATTCCAGAAACTTTAAGAAGACAAATTTCAATTCTTGATAACTGGAATAATCAAGGTATTCTTCCCCAAGATGTAGAAAAAGACTTGCGAGAATTTATTTATCCCGCACTTCTTGAAAGGATTGAGTGGAATACAGAAATGTTACTTCGAGGAAGTTTTGCGGGTAGCAATCAACAGTTTAAGCAGAGAAATGTAATTTTTCATAGTTCTAAACTTACAAGAGGAAGTTATGCAGGGATTGTTTTATCACTTCCTTTGAATCCAAGTAATGAAAACGAATTTTTGGAAACTGCGAGCGCATTTCAAGGAATCTTGCAATACAGCCACCACAAAAATTGGAAGTTTCCTGATGGCGATCGCTACTTCCGCGCTTATGCTAGTCAATTAGAGCGCTGGAGTCAGTATATTGTCGAGGAAATTCGCCGCCGTCCTAGAGAAGATGGTCAAGTTTGGAATCCCATACCCGCTACCGTAGAATTATTGGCGATCGCCGCGCGAATGTCGGGACATTCTACAAGTTTTCCTGAAGACATAGTTAATGCGTTGTTTTTAGACTTAGAAGACAAAGACGAAGAAAATCGTACTAAAAACTGGAAAGACTTGTTTAAGTTTCTGAAAAGCAAACGTCAGGAATTATTAGAAATTGTCAAGAGTAGAATTGCTTGTAGTAAAGGTAATAGCAACACCTTCCAAATTATTGACGCTGTTCAAATTCTTGCGCCACTAAAAGATATTTGCCAAGATTGGCAACTCAAATTAGAGATTCCTAACGATTTAAACACCGAATATCAGGTAATTCAAAAAACTAGACAAAAGGTAGATGAATTATTGCTAACTGCAATTGAGGAAGAATGCGATCGCCAATTTGGAATCTACAAATCTTTAGTTGAGGAGTTTGGCAAAGAAGTTAAAAAGAAAGATGTGATTGATATTGTTAAGCAGGCAAAAGAAAAGGCAAGAGAAGCAGGAGTTTTTGGCGAAAAGAATGCAGAAAATTTGACGATTGTGATAGATCAATTTTACAAAACTCGTTTTGGTGGTTATACAGACGCAATGAAGCTCGTCCAAACTGAAATTGAGAAACCAGAACACAAACCTACTAAGTTATTGCAACATTTAAGTGAAAACAATCAAAAAGCTATGAATGATGCTTCAGAGTTTCTCAAGGTAACTAATAGCTTTTTAGATACATCTATAAATGAGGCACAAAATAAAATCGAACTACTTAAATTAACGGAAGGTGCAACAGTAGAATCTTATCTAATAGCTATTGAAAGCGGTTTGTCCCAGTTACAGAGTTTGCTTACAGAAATTAAAGGATAAATACCATGATTACCGATAGAGCAAAACAATTGATTGAGCTTTCCGAAGAAAAAATTATACTTCAGAAGTATACAAGTCAACTTAATAGTTTTAAAACTAGACAACAACAAGTTGAAAAGGCAGTATCAGATATACTTCCTTTTGCAAATACATTAAGAGTGTTTCGTCAAAAAAACATTATTGATTGCGATGTTGTGCAAAAAGTCGAGCAATTTTTACATTCTGTCAAGTTAAGATTAGAAAAATTTAAAGAATCCCCAGAATGGATTATCGAGTCTAAAAATTTTGACGGAAATATTCTAGAAAGAAGTATCAAAGGTATAACAAACGAATTACATGAGCAGCTAAGTCAAGCTTGGAAAAATTACCTAGCTCAAAAAATGCCTAGCACTAATCAGGAAATGCTTAATCTTTTAGTGAAAATTGACGCATTTAAACCAACGATTCAAGGGATTAGATATTTAAACGACCAAATCCAACGCCAAAAACTTCCGCAACTTCTGAGGAGTTTGAGAAAATAGAGCTATTAATAGACCGATTGAGAGAACATTGGCATAACTTAAGTTCTGATGAAGTCCCAGAAACTGTATTGCGTTTTCTTAAAGATGCGGTTGACTTTGGAGCGCCGCTTAATCTCCTAACTATAGAAGTTCGTGATTGGCTCGATTGTCACGGGATATCTGACAGTTTACGAATTCGCTTAACTTAGTAGATTTCGATTTGTGGTGCTGTGATTAAATTGCCATTCATTGCTAACAATTAAGTAAAAACTCGCTACCGACAAGAGACAAGTTTTTACTTAGTTTAATTTATTGGTGCGATCGCTAAATTATTTAAAGCAGTTTCCGGCCCAACTATAGATATATAAGGCTCGGTAAAATAACGATTTGCTGCTCTTAAAGTATCTTCTGTTGTTACTTCGGCAACTTGCTGTTGAAACTTAACATCAAACTCAATTCCCAAGCCAATGATTTCGTACCAGCCGTACACTTGAGCAATTTGAGCGTTGGTTTGTTTGCCTAAAGCATACTGTCCTAGCAGCTTGTTTTTAGCAGTTTGCAGGGCGGCTTCGCTTAGTTCTGCTTTGCATAATAAATCGACTTCTGTTCGCAATCCCGCCCGCGCGATCGCAGTATTTTCAGGAGCCGTACCCATATAAACTACAAACTGAGCTACATCTTGCTTTGTAGGATAAAATGCCGAAACATCGTAAGCTAATCCGCGCTTTTCTCTCAATTCTACAAATAACCGACTAGAAAGCCCGTTACCTAAATAAGTAGAAAGCAGCTTTAGCGCCGTATAATCAGCGTCAAGCACCGCCGGAGCAAGATAACCAAGCATAACTATCGATTGCTGGGTTTGCTTGGGTGTCATTGTCGGGTAAGGCGCAGAAGTAAGAGCGGGAAAATTTAGCGTCGGTAAAGGAGTTATGGGCATTTGCCAATCACCAAACACTTCTTCTACCATTGAAACCGCATCTTTTTCACTCACGCGCCCAGCTAAACTAATTACTAAGTTATCTGGGCGAAAATGGGTTTGATGAAATTCCTGCAAGTCGGCTTCAGTAAGATTAGTTACCGTTTCTTGCGTCCCCAATGCTGACATGGCGTAAGGATGGTTTTGGTACATGGCTTGACGCAACTTGTCAAAAGCAATGCTAAAGGGTTGCTCTTGCTGAGAACGAATATTTTGTAAGGTTAAACGCCGCTCAAGTTCTACCTCCGTTTCGGGAAAAGTAGGAAACCTCAATATTTGCCCTGCTAGTTCTAACATTGAGGGCATATCATTAGTTACAGTTTTGAGACTGAGAACAAAGTAATCTCCCGCCGCATCGGTGCTTAAACTTGCTCCCAATGATTCTACGCGATCGCCTATTTCAAAGGAAGAAAGCTTTTTAGTTCCTTTAGTAATTACGTTAGATAATAAATGTGCGAGTCCTGCTTGGTGCAGCGCTTCCCAACTACTACCTGCCCGGATAAATAGCCGCGCTGCAATAATATCGGCTACAGGGTTTTCTGCTACTAGAATAGTTATGCCATTATTTAAAACTGTGCGTTGAATAGCTTGATTTTGTAGTTGAGTGGTCACGCCCGCTTGTCCTTTTTTGATTATTCCTTAACGCTAACAAGGTTTGAGTATAGTTACCGCATACTGAGAGGGAGATAAATACTGACGAGCTAATAATTGTAGTTCTTCACTTTGAAACGCTTGCACTTCTTGGGGATAACATAAAGCAAGTTCCGGTGTGGCGATCGTGCTGTAATATCCGTAAAGTCCGGCGATTTGGCTTGGTGTTTCGGTGTAGAAAGTGTAATCGTTACACATTAGACGTTTGCAGCGATCGAGTTCGGAAGGGTATATAAGTGTAGTTTGCAATTCTTCTAAGCAAACGCGAATCAAAAATTCTACTTGCTCTAATCGATCGGCATCTAACCAAGCAGTAATCGTAAATAAACTTGACTCCTTTTGTAAAGAAAAGTCGCAATTAATGGTTTGTACCAGTTGTCGTTCTTCTCGTAATTCTTTCACCAAACGGCAGGATCTACCGCCAGCTAATACTACCGAAAGCAAGTCTAATCCGTAGGCGTGGCGAAATTGGTCTACTCCAGGCCCAATCCATGCCATCATCAATCGTGCCTGTTCTAAAGAAGGCAATTTGATTTCTTGACGGCGGACTCCCGCTAGTAAGTATTCTCCTAGTTTAATTTCTGGGCGATCGCATTTTTCAATAGCTAACTTATGTTTGCGCTCAAAGTTACTGCTAACCAATTCCAAAGCTCGATTTTCTTCCACTCCTCCTACTACTACTACGGTCATATTTTCCGGTTGGTAGTAGGTATGGTGAAACGATCGCATGGCGGCGGCGGAATGCTGGAGCAAACTATCTTTTGTGCCTAAAACTGAACGCCCGTAAGGATGAAGTTGGTACACGCTTTCGCTCAGGGCTTGAAACCCAATCCAGTCTGGATCGTCATAACAAGAGTAAATTTCTTCTAAAACGACATCTCGTTCTTTATCAAATTCATCTTCAGGAATTGCAGCATTTAAAAGTAAGTCAGCCAGGTAAGGTAAAGTATTTGCTAAATAAGCTGTAGCAGTAGTTAAAAAATAATGAGCGTAGTCGTGACTTGTAGCGGCGTTTGTCATCCCGCCATTATTTTCAATTACTCGGTCAAATTCTCCGGGACTAATAGCAGAAGTCCCCTTAAAAATCATGTGTTCGAGAAAGTGCGCCATTCCCGACCAGTTTTCCGGTTCTCGGACTGCGCCTGCGTTTATCCACACGTCTGCCACAACTACCGACGTGGTGCTTAGATATTGATGAATAACGGTCAATCCGCTATCTAGTTTAAAAATATTTGCTGTAGGTAAGGGAGAAGTTAGCAGTTGCAATTAACAAACTTTAACTAGAATTTAATCTTAATATAATAACGTTTTTAGGTACTAAAAATTGCGCTAATTGCTAATATTTTAGGCTGGTGTGAAAAGAGGCAATAATTATTACCTCTTTTCGATATAACTACGTTAAAGCTGCAACGGAGACTTTTCCAGCGATATTAAGCGCGATCGCCGTTAGGGCTTTGGCAGATGCAGATTCAGGTTCGGCAACTACAATTGGGATACCGCGATCGCCTCCTTGTCTGAGAGCAATTTCTAAGGGTACGCAACCCAGTAACGGTACGCCCATTTCTTTAGCGGTTTTTTCCCCACCACCAGAGCCAAAAATATCATACTGTTTATCGGGCATATCGGGGGGAATAAAATAACTCATATTTTCTACCATTCCCAATACTGGAACGTGCATCTGCTCAAACATTTTTAAGCCCTTACGGGAGTCTAGCAGCGCCACTGTTTGGGGTGTTGTGACAATTACCGCCCCCGCCATTGGTACAGCTTGAGTAAGCGTTAACTGTGCGTCACCCGTGCCTGGGGGCATATCAACAATGAGATAATCTAATTCTCCCCACTGGACTTGATAGAGAAATTGGCGAATTACACCGTTTAACATTGGGCCGCGCCAAACTACAGGCTGATCGCGGTCAATTAAAAAGCCCATCGAAACAAGCTTAACGCCATGATTAAACGCAGGTTCTAGTACGTCTTGTTTGCCGTTGTTTTGCACCAAAATTTTAGCGTCCGCAAGTCCTAGCATCGTTGGCGCATTGGGCCCGTAAATATCCGCGTCTAGTAAGCCAACTTTTGCGCCAGTTTGCGCCAAAGCAACTGCAATATTTACAGCGACGGTGCTTTTGCCTACACCACCTTTACCGCTAGAAATTGCCACAATATTTTTTACGCCACTAATTCCCGTGCGATCGGGTAAGCTTTTTTGTTGAGGAGTTTCGGCCGTTACATTTACCAAAACTTCAGTTACGCCAGGTAATTTTTTTACCGCTCTAGTGCAGTCTTCAACAATAAATTCTCGCAACGGACAAGCGGGGGTTGTGAGTACCAAAGTAAAACTAACTTTGCCGTCATTGATGACGACGTTGCGAATCATATTCAGTTCTACCAGACTTTTTTGCAATTCTGGATCTTGAACTGGGCGCAGTACTTCTAATACAGAACTAGCGTTAAGAGTTTCAATCATGATGTTTTTAATAGGAAAGCACACAGCAGAAATTGTACTTCTTCCTGCATCTTAGCCTTCTAAGTCGAGGTAAATCTTTTTCAATTGAGCAGATAAACCAATCGGTTGTATTTAAAACTCAAAACTATTTTTTGGTTTGTTAGCAACTCTAGGCAAACCATCGGCGGCTTTTTCGGCGGCGGCGGCTAAGGCGGCGGCTACTTTAGCAGCGTAAGGACGAGAAAAAGACCAAACTAGCGGCGATAGCCAACCATTAAGCGTCACTGAGTAAGAAATACAATTACCGCAAACGGTAGATTCTACGCGATAAGTTACTCTTTCTTCTACCCCAGGAATGGCGATTACTCTGACACTTAATAATTCTCCTGGTCTAACCATCTCCACGAAAATTTGTACGGGAATTGGTCCCAAGCGCGTTACAGCTTGGTAAATTAATCCTGGTTTTGGTACTAACCCGCAAGGAACATTGGTGCTTGAAAGGATTGGATGCCAGGAAACATCTGCCAAATCTACCACTGTTCGCCACAAGTCATCTATTGGGGCAGAACTAATAACTTGATAGGTTCGTGCTAAAGAATATCGAAACCAGCGCTGTTTGCGGTGGATGAATTTGAACAAACATTTGTGCATCTTCCTAAATGTCCTTTCTAAGCACTTTTTATACAAATTTGGCATTGCAACCTAAACCTTAGTTTAGTTTTTCATATAGTGGCAATTTGTTTCTATACCATTTTGCAATAGCATTATCGTTATTAAAAATTTTATTTAATTTAAGGGAGATGCGATCGCGCGTCAAGTCTAATTTGAGCGAAAATAGTTGGAGCGCTTGTATCGCTTGCTAAAAAACTTTAGCGAAACTAACTAACATATTTGTTAATGGACTAACAAATATGCTAAAACTTAACTTTTCTTTAAAAATACTAAATTATGACCACTACCTCAACACCCCAAACTACTCCCAGCACCTTACCGCCAGCAGATGCCAAAGACCGAGTTAGGCAACTAATGCAAGGCTTGCAAGATGAAATTTGTCAAGGTCTAGAACAGCTTGATGGCGTAGGTAAGTTTCGTCAAGATGCTTGGGAGAGGGAAGAAGGCGGCGGTGGGCGATCGCGCATTACCCGCGATGGTGATGTATTTGAACAAGGCGGGGTAGGCTTTTCAGAGGTTTGGGGTACGCATTTGCCACCATCAATTTTAGCCCAACGTCCCGATGCGGCAGGGCATAGATGGTTCGCAACGGGTACATCAATGGTATTGCATCCTCAAAATCCTTACGTACCTACAGTTCATCTCAATTATCGTTATTTTGAAGCCGGGCCCGTTTGGTGGTTTGGGGGTGGAATTGATTTAACGCCTTACTATCCTTTTGCGGAAGATGTTAAACATTTTCATTTAACTATGAAGCAAGCCGCCGATGCTCACAACCCTGAGTATTACCCAGTATTTAAGCGTTGGTGCGATGAATATTTTTATTTAAAGCACAGAGGAGAAACTCGCGGCGTAGGTGGGATCTTTTTTGACTATCAAGACGGACAAGGAGAATTTTATCGTGGTACAGACCCCGAAGGCCCAGCAGGAATTTATAATAAGCAACTTGGCAAACCAAATCCGCGCAGTTGGGAAGAAATATTTAGTTTTGCACGAGATTGTGGCAAAGCATTTTTACCTGCTTACGTGCCAATTGTAGAAAAACGTCGCCAGATGGAATATGGCGATCGCCAGCGTAGTTTTCAGCTATATCGTCGCGGACGTTATGTAGAATTTAACTTGGTGTACGACCGGGGAACAATTTTTGGCCTACAAACCAACGGGCGCACCGAGTCGATTTTAATGTCTTTACCGCCCTTGGTTCGTTGGGAATACGGCTATCAGCCAGAACCCAATACCCCAGAAGCGGAACTATATGAAACCTATTTAAAGCCGCAAGATTGGGCTAACTGGACGCAAAAGTAACGACGGCTAAAAAATGGATAAAGTAACATTACCAATTTTCAATTCCCATGCACGCCCTTTCTATTCCTACATGGATTATTCACATCTCTAGCGTTATCGAGTGGATTAGCGCTATTTGGTTAATTTGGATGTATGGCGAAGCGACAAAAAACCGCTCTTGGTTTGCTTTATCTTTCGCTATGCTACCAGCCTTAATTAGCGCTATGTGTGCTTGTACTTGGCACTTTTTTGATAACCCCACCTCTCTAGAATGGCTAGTAACACTCCAAGCGGCGATGACGTTAGTAGGTAATTGTACGCTTTTAGCTGCGGGTTGGTGGATTTGGCGAGTTCATAAATTAAAACCAGAAGCCGCTTCCCCACTAGCTCCAAATTCTTCTAAACTAGGCAAATGATTTCTAAAGAAACTCTTTTTGCTTTATCTTTGTTTCCTTATTTAGGTTTTTTGTGGTTTCTTAGCCAGACTAAGCAAATGCCACGATTAGCACTTATGGGTTTTTACGGTACTTTGGTTTTTGTTGCCATTACCATACCCGCCGGAATTTACGCGCAAGTGCATTATGGCAAGTCTTTAGCCGATGTTGATTGGCTGCATGGTTCGGCGGAGTTGTTTTTAACGCTGGCTAATATTGTGTTGGTGTTGGGTTTTAGGCAAGCATTAATGGCAGCTAAAAGTGAATAAACAAAACCCCTTCTTGTGTAGGGAAGGGGTTTTAGGTTATACAGCAATTGCCATGCGATCGCGGTTATGTATTTCCTCAAAATCAATTATTGGCCCTTTAGGCACAATTCTTGTTGGGTTAACATTGGGATGGCTGCGGTAGTAATGCCGTTTTATATGATCTAAATTGCAGGTTTCTTTAATTCCTGGCTGCTGGTACAAGTCTTTGAGATAGTTCCAGAGATTGGGATAATCGACAATGCGGCGTAAATTGCATTTAAAGTGTACGTAATACACCGCATCGAACCGGAATAAAGTTGTAAACATAAACCAATCAGCTTCGGTAATGCGAGTTCCACATAAATATCTTTGCTTGGCTAAAACATTTTCAATGCGATCTAGATTGGCAAATAGTTCGCTTACAGCTTCATCATAGGCTGACTGAGTAGTCGCAAAACCTGCTTTGTACACGCCATTATTTATCGGTTGATAGATAGCATCCGCAACTTCATCAATAGCTGACTGCAATTTCTCAGGATAAAAGCTGACTTTGTTTTTGGCATCATCGAACTGAGTATCAAACATCTTCACAATTTCACGAGACTCGTTATTGACAATTGTGTTCGTTTGCTTGTCCCACAATACGGGAACTGTTACCCGTCCGCTATAGTTAGGTTCGGCTTTAAGATACAATTCCCACAAGTATTTAGTATGGTTAACATTATCGGGAATGGAATCTGGTTCGGTGTCAGAAAATTCCCAGCTATTTTGGTCAATTTCTGGCGCTACTACCGATAAGCCAATCGCCTCTTCCAAGCCCTTTAAGCGGCGCATAATGGCGGTACGGTGCGCCCAAGGACAGGCCCAAGAGATGTAAAGATGGTAACGTCCCACTTCGGCTTTAAAACCGCTACTTCCATCGCTAGTAATTTGGTTGCGGAAGGTAGTAGAAGGACGGATAAATTTGCCTTGCTCATCTTCTTGATCTCTGTGAGCAATCCATTTACCGTCTTTAAGCACACCTAAACCCATAATTATTTCCTTTAGTAGATGTTTACTTTAAGTTAAGTTGAATTATAGGTTAGGTAGCATCATTCTTAGGTGCTATTGGCAGGCTTATTCTGCACTAAGGATCTGAGGAACTTTGAAAAAGTCTCCTTCTTGATCTGGCGCACCAGTTAAGATAGCTTCTCTGTCGGTATAAGGTTGTAAGTCATCCTTGCGCGTGACGTTACTAACATCAATGGCGCGGGTTGTGGGTTGCACATCCGTAACATCAAGTTCGCTTAGTTGAGCAAAATAATCTAAAATACTGCCCAATTGAGTAGTAAATTGTGCTTCTTCTTCAGGGGATAGTTCTAAACGGGCAAGCAAAGCAACTTTGCGGACTTGTTCGCGATCGATCATAAATTAATTTAAGAGGCTAAAGTTTGAGTGACAGAGTTTGATCTAGAAATAAATGTCTATGTTCGATCGTCCGGTAGTTTTAAGCCAATTTTGGGCTTCAAGGTAGTTATTCGGAGCCATGCGAATCGCTCTTAGCCAGTATTGAGCGGCTTTATCAAATAAACCTTCCGCAGCGTCTGCATCTCCAGTAGCTTTGGCTTGTTCGCCTTGGTAGTGATAAATTACAGCAATATTATTTAAAGCTTGGGGTAGACGGGGATTAGATTCTATCGCTAGTTCGTATTGCTCTAAAGCTCGTTGGTGTTCGCCATTACTAGCATAAATTAGCCCCATGTTGTAAAGAATATAACTGCGATCGTTGGCATCTTCCTCTAATTCCAAAGCTTCGTTATAGTTGTCTAGTGCTTCGGCGTATTCGCCATCGGCTTGCGCTGACATTCCATCGCGGTAGTAAACAAAGGCTTCTTTAGCTTTTTTATTTGTAGGCAAGATTTTTAAAATAATATCTGCCATGACTGTAAAAGACTTGTCAATAAAATTATCGTTACGTTGAGTTCTGGGCATAATCTTTAGTTAATGGTTTTTGCTAATGGCTGGATTTTAATTGATTTTGTTACGGCAATACGATTATTTTAATAGTTGCTCAAGCACCCATTGCCGTTTGCGAAGCGAAGTCTCCTCTATATCTAAGGTAGTATGAATGCCGCAAAGAAGTAGCAGCAAAACTTTGATTCGATTATTTCGCCCCCAAGACACAGACTCGATAGCGCAGTTGTTTCATCAAACCGTACACCAAATCAACCGCCGCGATTATTCTAGCAATCAATGTTTAGCTTGGTCGCCAACAGATATTTATTTTCGAGACTGGGCGAAAATCTGCGCTAGTCGCTATACTTTTGTTGCCGAAATTGAAGGTGCGATCGCTGGTTTTGGCGAATTAGAAGCTAATGGTCATATCCATTGCTTTTACTGTCATAAAGACTATCAGCGTTGTGGTGTAGGCAGTCAAATCTATCGAGCCATAAAAGAAAAAGCGATAGAACTGGGGTTGCAACGCTTGTTTACCGAAGCAAGTATTACTGCAAAGCCCTTTTTTCAACACCTAGGATTTGTAGTTATTACCGAGCAGCAAGTTGTTTGTCGGGGAGAAAATTTTACTAATTATGCAATGGAGAAATTTTTGTAATTATCTGTCGTTGACTTGGTAACGGGATATCAAGGAAGGTGAAACAAAAAATTCTGTCTTTTTCTGGAACCAGCCCTTAAAAATCATCACAATTTCAGTAACGCCAGAACAACAGCAATGTTTAAAAGCTATTTAGAGTTTCAGTATTACACCCATATTTGCGTAAAATCATGTTTACGAATGGTTATCTAGAGGAATTTTGATGGAAGCATTGCCAGAACAGTTACAAAAACTAAAGTCGCAAGTTGCCTTAGTTACCGGAGCATCGCGGGGAATCGGAAAAGCGATCGCTCGCGCTTTGGCAACCGAAGGCGCGAATGTAGTTGTAAATTATGCAAATTCTAGCGCTGCGGCGGAAGAATTGGTAAAGGAAATTGCTGAAAGTGGGGGAAATGCGATCGCCCTTCAAGCGGATGTTTCTAAAGCTGAGGAAGTAGATAGCTTGCTTAAAGCGGTAATGGATAAGTGGCAGCGCGTGGATATTTTAGTTAATAATGCAGGAATTACCCGCGATACGTTGTTATTACGGATGAAGCCGGAAGATTGGCAAGCAGTAATTGACCTTAACTTAACGGGCGTATTTTTGTGTACTCGCGCTGTAAGTAAAGTCATGCTCAAACAGCGCTCTGGACGGATTATTAATATTGCCTCAGTTTCGGGGCAAATGGGCAACCCCGGACAAGCCAATTACAGCGCCGCCAAAGCTGGGGTAATTGGTTTTACCAAAACTGTGGCTAAAGAACTTGCGGTACGCGGCATCACCTCTAACGCGGTCGCTCCGGGCTTTATTACTACAGATATGACAAGCGATGTACAAGCGGAGGAAGTTTTAAAATATATTCCCCTGGGGCGCTACGGTCAACCGGAAGAAGTTGCTGGTATGGTGCGCTTTTTAGCGGCTGACCCGGCGGCGGCGTATATTACCGGGCAAGTATTTAATGTAGATGGTGGGATGGTAATGGCTTAAGCGCCTTTGAGTACCGCCCGGATTCTCTGCCAGACTGTAAAGCTTAAAAAGAGGATAATTGCGATCGCAGTGGTAATTATTACTGCCATATTCATGCCTTGAAACCTCATTGCTACTAAGTTAGAAATCAAAGTCACAACCCAAAGAGTCAGGGCGGTATGGCGTTGAGATAATCCTAATGCCAGCAATCGATGATGGAGATGGTCTTTGCCGGGAGTGCTGAGAGGGTTTTTCCCCGCCATTAACCGCCGTACAAATACTTGAGTTGTATCTAATACAGGCAAAAGCAAAAATAGGGCGGTAGGAACGATCGCAAATACTGTATTTACTTTCAAGTTGCCCAAAATACTCGCGGCTGCAAGCACGTAGCCAAAAAAGTAAGCTCCCGCATCGCCCATAATTATATGAGAAGGATGAAAGTTGTGGCGTAAAAATCCCAAAGCCGCACCACCGAGAGCGGCTAATAATAACGTAGCGGCGGCGCGAGTTTCAAACTGTGCCGATACTGCTAAAAGGCTCATAGCAGTAATAAAACTAATTCCTCCCGCTAAACCATCCATGCCATCCATTAAATTAATAGCGTTGGTAATTCCCACCACCCACAACAAAGTAATCAACGTTGATAGTAGCGGGTCGATGGGCGTACCTAAAGTAACTTGAATGTGGATGCCATTAGCAATTAGTAATAACGATGTCAAAATCTGGGCAAATAAACGAATATAGGGAGGTAAACCATATTGGTCATCAATAAAACCTACTAGCACCAAAATTGAACCACCTAGCAGGATAGTTAAGACTTCCGCCAAGACATTTTCTAGGATAATTGGG
Organism: Chroococcus sp. CMT-3BRIN-NPC107; assembly: GCA_019359635.1. GTDB lineage: Bacteria > Cyanobacteriota > Cyanobacteriia > Cyanobacteriales > Chroococcidiopsidaceae > Aliterella. Next base: position 49,153 of record JAHHGY010000012.1, on the reverse strand, counting down.
CGCAAAAATGTAGCGAGAATCAGCGCCGCCACTACCCCCGCATAGATAGCTAATCCGCCCGCATTGGGCAATGGTTCGTGGTTGAGTCTTCGGGCGTTAGGCTCGTCTGCCCAACCTACACGCAAGGCAAACGAGCGCACGGCTGGAATAAAACGGTAAGTTGTCACCCACGCCAATACAAAAGTGAATATTACCGCCAACCACCCTGTACCGCCAGGGTTTGCAATGCCAAGGGATTGAAGCAATCCGTACAGGTTCATGAGCAATTCCATTACTACTATCAAAGCTGAATATCAGCATCAAGAGTATATTAATCAATATTTTCAGATTTCACTCAGATTTAGCAAAAACTTATGCTAGTTATTTTAGTTGAGGGAAGGTATTAACTCCTCAATTGCTGATTTTGGCTTGCTTCCCAACCTAATAACACTTTTTTACGCTCCAATCCCCAACAAAAACCACCCAACTCACCAGTTTCTCGAATTACGCGGTGACAGGGAATTAAATAGCCAACGGGATTATTACCCAAAGCATTACCAACGGCTCTAGCGGCGGTGGGACGACCGATCGCCTCTGCTAAACTTTGATAAGTTGCAAGTCCGGCAAAGGGTACTTTTAATAGCGCCCGCCAAACTTGAATTTGAAAATTAGTGCCTTTGACAAAAACAATTAAAGGCTGTTTGGTAGCAATGGGGGCAAAAATGCGATCGCAAATCTCTTTAGTTGCTTGTCTATCTTGCACAATCTCAGCCTTTGACCATTCAGAATGCAGAAATTGCTCAACGTCGTTGCAAGTACGATCTAAAAAGCGCAAATTGCAGATACCACGAGAGGTCATAGCAATTAAACATTCACCAAAGGGGCTTTCATGCACTCCATAAATAATCCGTAATCCTATACCTCCTGCTTTAAATTCACCCGGCGACATTGCTTCCAACGTCACAAAAAGATCGTGCAAACGTCCCGGACTAGATAACCCCACATCGCCAGTGAGATTTAATAAACTCTTTGTTTCAGCAATTTTTGCTTTGGCATATTCTACCGTCAGATATTGCAAGAAACGCTTGGGACTGATACCCGCCCATCTGGTAAATAACCTTTGAAAATGATACTCGCTTAAGTTTACGTGTTCTGCAACCGTTGCCAAATCGGGCTGATGTAGATAATTTTCACTCATAAACGCGATCGCTTTAGCAATTAGTTGATAAGTTTCGCCGCCCATGCTGGTTTCTACCAAAGAATCATAAGTATAATTTGTCTCTTACTTCTCAATGTATTGATAGCCAAGGCTTAAAACCACCCGTTTCTTGCGAAGCAAGCGATCGCCTAATAAATTAAGCCAGTTTATCCACAGATTCAGCGATTTTTGCGGAAATATAAGGCAATATGGTTTTATTTTGACTAGCCACGCCTTCAATAAATACTGTTAATAAATAAGGCTGCTTGCCGGGAATCTCAATATAAGCCGCATCATGACGAACTTTGCTAGTCCAACCAGCCTTAGACCAAAGCTTGGCACTATTTGGCAAACCGCCGCCTAAAAAACCTGTAACTTGATTTTCTTCATCACTCTTTAAATCGGTGAGGCTGCGCTTAAGTAATGCCATCATTACTTGACTTTGGGTAGCCGACACTGCTACCCCACCGACAATACTATGCAATAACCGCGCTGTAGCGTTTGTAGTTAACATATTGCGATTGTCCATCAATTCGCCTACAAACATTCTTTCTCGTCCGTAGGGCCCATCACCCCAAGTTTTTTGATTGACATTGATTGTCTGCAACTCCTCCCATCCCAAAGATTGAAAGTAACGATTAACAATATTGCGCTGCGTTTTCCAAGTTTCAAAAGGTGCTGGCGGCAATTGGGGCCCGCTAGTTGTACCAGTAAGGATGTCTACAACTAAGCTTGTGGCATCATTGCTAGAATCAACAATCATGTCTTTAATTGCTCGTTCTAACTCTTTAGTAGTTTGACTCATGCGTTTGTCTAGCCATTCGTAAATTGCAACTAGATAAAATAATTTAACTACACTAGCTGGATAAATCCGCTCATCGCCTCGGTAGCCAAAGCCACGCACCGAATGACCCCAAAACGCTAGAGGACTAAGCGCACCGCCAGTATTGACGGGTACGGGAGGATCGTAGACAATCCAAGTTAAAGCAATAGAATTTCGAGCAAGGGCGGGAAAATCTGCCCAAGTTTCGGCTAAAATGCGATCGCCTAAAGTTTCAAGTTGCGGCTCTTTGCGGAAAAATGTCATAAATCGCTTAAATAATGGGATAAAGTTTTGAGATTACCAAAAGATTACTGTGTATGGTATCTCTTAAGGAATTGCCAGCAAAGGAATACATTTGCCAAACTAACTTAAATATTTACGATTCTCCAAGCTGTGAAGGTTTGGCAACTCAAGCCGCCACCGGAAGACATTTGCAAGTTATTTCTACGAGCAAAGATACAGTCATAGAGGTCTGTTTGTGTGAAGATGACTATCCAGGATGGCTGTTAGCAGAGGATTTGAGGAGTTTAAAAGTAGCAAGTAGCAAGTATAGCGCGATCGCACTTTCCTACTTAGAAATTAAATCCCGACTTCCCCAAATAATTGATTTTACAACGCAAGCCATGCAACAGCCCAATTATTACCTCTGGGGAGGAACAACACCGCCCAATTATGATTGTTCGGGATTGATGCAAGCGGCGTTTAAGTCTGTAGGAGTTTGGCTACCTAGAGATGCTTATCAGCAAGAAGCTTTTACTCAAAAAATTAGCTTTGAGGATTTGTTACCGGGAGACTTGGTGTTTTTTGGCGCTGCCCAAAGAGCAACTCATGTAGGATTATATCTAGGCGATCGCTGCTATATTCATAGTTCTGGGCAAAAGCAGGGGCGTAATGGTATTGGCATTGATAAACTCTCAGAGCAAGGCGATGAGGTTAGCACGTCGTACTATCAGCAGTTGCGCGGTTTTGGCAGAGTGATGAGGAGTTACAAGGGGAATTGATGAGAGCATTAATTGAGGAAGGTATTGAGCGCAGACTTGTAGAGAGAGACGAGAGTATTGCAGTTTCGGTAATTGTGCCTGTTTATAATGAGGTGGAAAGTTTGCCTCATTTAATCGCAGAAATTGCCAAAAGCTTGATCGAAAGCGGCTTGAGTTATGAAATTATCTGTGTCGATGATGGTTCAAAAGATGGTTCGGCGCAGCTATTAAAAGCAGAAGCCCAAAAACGTCCAGATTTGAAGGCAGTGTTATTGCGGCGCAACTACGGACAAACAGCCGCAATGGCAGCAGGGTTTTATTACGCGCGATCGCATTCTATCGTAACTTTAGATGGCGACTTGCAAAACGATCCCGCAGACATCCCTTTATTACTAGCAAAATTAGCCGAAGGTTACGATTTAGTTAGTGGTTGGCGACAAAAAAGGCAAGATGCCGCTTTAACTCGCTTACTTCCTTCTAAACTTGCTAATTTACTCATCGGACGAGTAACGGGGGTAAAGTTGCACGATTACGGTTGCTCTTTGAAAGCCTACCGCGCCGAAGTTGTGGCAGATATGAATTTGTACGGTGAATTGCACCGCTTTTTACCAGCTTTAGCGTACATTGAAGGCGCAAATATTACCGAAATTCCGGTACGCCATCACGCGCGACGTTTTGGTCAAAGTAAGTATGGCTTGGGGCGCACATTTCGGGTAGTTATGGATTTGTTGACTATCTACTTCATGAAAACATTTCTGACCCGCCCCATGCACGTTTTCGGGTTATTTGGCTTGCTTTCTACTGCTTTAGGTACAATTTTGGGACTATACTTAACTTTTCTAAAGCTAGGTTTGGGTCAAAGTATTGGCAATCGCCCGCTATTAATTTTGGCTGTATTGCTTGTGGTAGGTGGAGTGCAGCTATTTAGTTTTGGGCTGCTCGCCGAATTACTCATGCGTACCTATCACGAATCTCAAGGGCGACCAATCTATCGCGTGCGAGAGGTAGTGGGCAAAAATGTTAATTAAAGTAACAATAGATAAAGTTAGTGTACTAAATATTTATTTTTACTTTGAACGTGTTTTCGGATCTCGATCCCCAACTGCGGCGGAATTTAACCATCCTGTTCGCCGCCGGACTGTTATTTTGGTCTAGTTTGACTACTTTACTACCTACACTACCGCTATATGTAGAAGAATTAGGTGCATCCGAGCAGCAAATTGGTTTTGTGATGGGGTGTTTTGCCATTGGTTTATTATTATTTCGCTCGGTATTAGGACGGTTAGCTGACGAACACAGCCGCAAAATTGTTTTGATAATTGGTATGTCCGTAGTCGCCACCGCTCCTTTAGGCTATTTAGTAGTAAAGTCAATCCCTTTACTCATGGTGATTCGAGCATTTCATGGTATCAGTATCGCGGCTTTTTCTACGGGTTATGCGGCTTTGATTGCCGATATTGCACCACCTCACAAGCGGGGTGAAGTTATTGGTTATATGAGTTTGGTAAATCCAATCGGGTTAGCAATTGGGCCTGCCTTGGGTGGTTTTCTGCAAGCTGGCGCGGGTTATATGCCCTTATTTGTCTTATCTTCAGGGCTGGGAATTTTGGGATTAATTTTTACTAGCCAGGTAGTCAACCCAAAAATCATTGCCGACTTGCCTAGCGACTCTAAAGGTAATGGATTTTGGAAATTGCTATTTAGTCCCCGCGTCCGAGTTCCCGCCTTGGTATTGCTGATGGTAGGACTGGCTTTTGGTACTTTGAGTACCTTCGTGCCATTATTTATTAGATCGGTAGGCGTAGACTTAAATGCTGGACTATTTTACACTGCCGCCGCGATCGCCAGTTTTAGCGTTCGATTAGTAGCCGGAAAAGCCAGCGATCGCTACGGGCGCGGTTTATTTATTACCTTTAGCTTAATCTTCTATACTGCATCCATGCTGTTGCTGTGGGTGGCAAATAGTCCTAGTAGCTTCTTAATGGCGGCGGTAATTGAAGGCGCGGGTGCAGGAACCTTAATCCCCATGATTGCGGCAATGATGGCTGACCGAGCAATGCCCACCGAACGCGGTAAAATCTTTGGTGTTTGTATGGTAGGTTTTGATGTAGGAATTGCGATCGCAGGGCCAGTTTTAGGTTCGGTAGCGCAACAAATCGGCTATCGCCACATCTTCGGCTTTGCTAGTGGTTTGACATTTTTAGCGATCGTTATTTTTCTCACCCAATCTAGTAAAGATTTACCCCATTCTTTGCGCTTTGCTTTGGGTAAAGGTAGAGATGTTTATGCTACAAAAATGTAATAAAGACGCTGTTAAATACAACGTCTCTATTAATAACGGGCGAGGAGGGATTCGAACCCCCGACACCGTGGTCCGTAGCCACGTGCTCTAGTCCACTGAGCTACACGCCCTCGCAGAATTCCTATATTAGCATACTGATTTAGACAATGCAAGAATTTATCAATGAATCATCTTTGACTCATTTAGATACCCTTGGACAAGCTCAAATGGTTGATGTGTCTGGCAAAGTGCCAACTATTCGCCAAGCGGTAGCCGAAGCTAGGGTACGAATGCAGCAAACAACCTTTCAAGCAATTCAAGCGGGAAACCTACCTAAAGGCGATGTATTAGGGACAGCAAGACTAGCGGGAATTATGGCAGCAAAGCAAACATCGGCATTGATTCCTTTATGTCATCCTTTACCGATTCAAAAAATAGAAGTGCAAATTACCCCCGACTCCCAATTACCAGGTTATGTAATTAAAGCAACCGTGAAAACAAAAGCCGAAACTGGGGTTGAAATGGAGGTTTTAACCGCCGTAGCTGTTGCGGCGCTTACTTTGTATGACATGGCAAAAGCTTTAGAAAAATCTATAGTAATTGAATCAATTTGCTTAATTAGCAAAACTGGCGGTAAATCTGGCGACTATAGCTAGTATTTGCTACGCGATCGCCTTTAAAATTAAACTTAGTACCTATTATTTTACTTTCCATGCCTCCTCGTTGGCCCCGCAAACCAGACCGCAAAGACCCAGCTTATCGCAAGCTAGATGACCGAATGACTTTTGCTACTCACGTAGCTACTTTTACCGCACTTAATTCTGGATTGTGGTTTTTTCACAACTTCAAGTCGGCTACTTGGGAGTGGTTGCCTTGGTTTACAGCCATTCATCTTGTAGTGTTACTATCGCATTTAATTTACATTAGTGCGATCGCTGATTATTCCCCCAATACGCCCTCTAAAATCCACCTAAAGAAAGACTAAGAGCAGTAGAAGAATTCTCGGCAAATAAGCGATATTAGAAATATAAAACTATTATTTACTAATATCATGGCTCTTAACACTACCGAAGCAATAGAAGAACTGGCGGCAGAAATTGGCGAAAATGTGTACTTGGATATTGCAAAATGGCATTTATATCTATCCAACGCTCATTTACATACCCTTCTTGCCGAGCAACTTTATCCTATTCTCAGCGCCAAATCTTTAGACGAAGACCGCGTTTTACACATTTTGCAATCTATCCCGGTCAAAATTGGTGGTGGCAAAAAAGAAGTATCGTTAATTGATTTTATGCCCATGCAGTGCCAAGTAACCTTGATGGATATTCTAGAAAAATATCAGCGCAACTTGTAGGGATAGAAAAATATTTTTAGCTAAGTAAATACCGCCTGGAAATTGTATTCTAGGCGGATTTTACTATCTACCTAACTTTTGCCGGATTCTAGACACAAAAACATCAACTTCTGGTAACTTCATTTGCAAAGCAATCAAGGCAAAAATACCAATTCCTACCCCTCCAGCTAAACTAAGCTGTACTAATTGCTCGATTAATCCGTCATCGTTCCAAACTTGCTGTATTCCCCAAAGAGTTCCCCAACTAGCTAAACCCGCCAAAAAGCTGCTTCCAGTTAAAGCTAAAATCGGTAAACTCCATTCAAGCCAAGGTAATCCGTGCAATTTGCGATGGAGCATCCAAAACAACAACAGCATAGAAATTAAATTTACTACCACCGTTGCTAAAACTAAACCAGGTGCGCCGAGCATTTTGAAAAATGCGTAAGCAAAAATGATATTAAAAAAAATGCTTACCATGCTGATCCGAAAAGGCGTATCGCCATCGCCCAAAGCATAAAATACTCTGACTAAAACATCGCGCCCTAAGTAAACAAACATCCCAATGCCATACACCACAAGCAGAGAAGATACTAATTGCGACGCATTGCGATCGAAGGCTCCCCGCTCGTATACTAGGCGCACAATGGGTACAGCCAGTGCGATCGTTATTGCTCCCAGTGGCAGCATTGTAATTGCTGTAAGTAATAATCCCTGACGAATGCGCCCTTTTAATTCATCCCAATCTTGAGGATCGGCAAGTCGGGAAAAAATCGGCAGCATTGGTACTAATATTACATTAGAAAGAATGCCTAAAGGTGTTTGAATCAATAACCCCGCATACTGTAAAGCTGACGCGGCTTGAGGAATGTAGGAAGCTAAAATTAAAATTACATATAGATTAATATGGGTCATGCCGGAGGAAAACGTCGCCGGAGCCATGATTTTTGTAACTTCCTTCACTCCTGGCTGATTAAAATCAAAACGCAAGCGCAAAGTTCCCATCCCCGACTTCCATTGTGCCGGAACTTGAATTAACCACTGCAAAACTGCTCCGGCTAAAGTTCCCCAAGCTAAAACCGCTCCCCCCAACATTGCATATTCAGCAGTTGTAACTTTCGATCCTAGCTGCAACGCTAAAACACCCAACCCAATAATTACAGTGATGCTAGAGAATAGTGGGCTAACCGATGGTAGCCAATACAGATTAGCTGCATTGAGAGTACCGAAACCAATGCCAATTAACCCCGCTAGTAGTGCCATCGGAGCCATAATTTGCATTTGTCCGATCGCAATTCTCCGTACTTCCAACCCGTGAGGCGTAGTATTTAACCCTGGTGCTACTAAATCGATAATTTCTGGCGCGAGGAAAATTAAAGCGATCGTTACAAGTAACAGCAACCCACCGACAAAAGTTGTCACCGTTTCCACTAAAGGCGCAGCCTCAGACTTGGGACGCTTGGCTAAAACGCTGACAATAGCGCTATGAAAGGGTCCGTTAATGCCACCTAGCAACACCAACAAAAAGCCAGGAATGACATAAGCATAGTTAAAAGCATCGGCAACTACGCCCACACCAAACACCGCCGCGATCGCTTGAGTGCGTACCAAGCCAAAAACTTTACTAATTAACGTTGCCGCCGCAACAATTCCAGCAATTCCAGCTAGAGAGCGAGAAGGGGTTGATTTTGACACTGAATATTTTTAAAAATACCTTAACTTTTATCCCCACTGGGATTTATAAATAATACCGCTCTCTAGCCCAAGAGTTTGAGGAGAAGGGTTGCTGAATTTAGATAGGTTTTTCTTTTGCTGCAACTCTCCTGTTTCCATGGTTAGCTATTTAAAACGGGGCGGCAATAATAGAGTTAGATTCATCCGAGACTATACTTGTACTCTGCTTTTAAGAGCTTAAGAATGATTTGAGAGTCGTAACTCAAAATGCCCTTAATCTGGTCTAGCTTAGAGAAAAAGCTTAGTAGGTCTTCATGAGTACCAAAGTAGATATCAGCAACAATATTGCACCGCCCGGATGTAACTGCTACAAACCGGGCCTGGGACATACTTGTTAGCTGCTTTGCAACCGCATCAGTTTGTCCTTCTTTAATTGTTAAATAAAGAATTAAAACGTGCGGAACGCCCAATTTTGCAGGATTAGGCCAAGCTGTAATTTGAATACCTCCAGACTGTAGCAAGCGCTGTACTCGATAACGAGCCGTTGCTTCGGGAATATCTAAGCGTTTGGCAATCTCTTTAAATGCCATCCGCCCATCTAAGCGTAGTAGGGCAATAATTTCTTGATCTAATTCATCTAAAAGAATATTAGAACTATTGCGATCGCTTTGATTCATAGCTACTTACCTTAAAAACAACATTTAACGTTTAAAGTTAACTATTAAACAAGTATTGTAATTTTAGTTAATTTTGTATCAAAAATGGCGTTTTATTTTTGCCGACTTAGGTTAATTTAATGTCAGTCTCAAACACTTGACTAAAAAAGTAAAAGAAGTTTTTGACAAAAAATATGTATCTAGGAGTTGTATGAAATCTGGCTTACCTGCGGGGATGCGTTGTGCTGCAGTTTTGAGTTTTGATGTTGATGGAGAATCGGGAATGTTGCAAGCCGACCCCAAAAACAAAGATCGGATGTCTGTGATGTCTTGGGCGCGTTATGGCCCTAAAACCGGGATGCCGCGCATTTTAGATATGCTTAAAGCTAAAGAAGTTAAAGCCACATTTTTTGTCCCCGGCTACACCGCAGAACTTTATCCTGACTTAATCAAACGCATTGCTGAAGAAGGACACGAATTAGGCGCTCATGGCTATCTGCACGAACCTGTATCTACGTTAGATCCGATTGAGGAAGAAGTAGCTTTAGTTAAAACTTGCACTATTTTAGAGCAAATTACTGGGCGTAAACCTGTAGGTTATCGCGCTCCTCTGTGGGAGGTTAACCCCGGTTCGGCGGCACTGCTGGCGCGTCATGGCTTACTTTATGACTCGTCGTTGATGGATGACGATAAACCCTATATTTTGCCTACTGAAGCAGGTAACTTGGTTGAAGTTCCGGTGCATTGGACAAATGACGACTGGGAGCAATTCGCCTTTTTATACGAACCTCCAATGGGTAGCGGTGTAATTGAAACTTGTGAAAAAGCTTTTCAGTTGTGGAGAGAAGAATTTGACGGAATGTATCGCTATGGTGGCGCTTTTGTGTTGACGATGCACCCAGAACTAATTGGTCGTCCGGCGCGGGTAATGATGCTAGAGCGTTTGATCGATTATATGCGATCGCACGCAGGGGTTTGGCTAACTACTTGCGAAGAAATCGCCAGTTATTGCGCTGCTAATCAAACTGTGGCAAGTACAAAAGCTTAAAAAATGAAATCGCCGCTATTAAAAAATATCTCCCTTCTCGTCTATATTTACAGTATCTACGGATTGGGAATTACTTTATTAATTGTGGATTTTTGGCTGCTGAATATTTTGGGAGTAATTTTAGTAACTCACGCCCTTATCTTCTCTGCTACCTTGACTCACGAGTTGATTCACGGCAATTTGTTTAAAGAACATCGTCAGCTAAATGCTTTTTGGGGTCAAGCAATGACTCATATTAACGGCGCTTGTTACGCTACTTGGAGCAATTTAGTAGGGCATCATTTTAACCACCACATTTACCATGCTGATTTTGTCGGCTTTGATATGGTGAATTATCTCAATACCCTGAATCCCGTAATTCGTTGGATTTATATGGTTTGCGAGTGGGCTTACGTACCAATTTTTGAATTTGAGTTGCGCTGGCGAATTATTTTGGCTCCTTTTTTAGAAAAACCAAAGCGTCCTCTCCTCTGGCGGAACGTAGCACTGATGCTATATCGAACTGCGGCGTTTGCGCTTTTGGGCTGGATATCATTAAAAGCGCTGCTGTTATACGCCTTAGCCTATATATCTTTTGTAAATATTATGCGATTTGCCGATGCGTTTCATCATATCTACGACTATGTAATTATGGGGCAAGAAATACCCAAACGCGATCGCCTTTACGAACAAAAATACACTTTCTCAAACTTAGTATCCGTAAAATATCCTTGGCTAAACCTGTTATTTCTCAACTTCGGGTATCATAACGCCCATCATCACAACATGAGTTATTCTTGGCACGAATTGCCACAACTGCATCAAACGCTATACGGCGATACTCTGGGCGGGATTGTACCTTTACCTATTTTAGTTACCAATTATCACAAGCTCCGGCTGAAAAGACTATTTTCTGGGCAAGGAGAAGCAACAAATATTACCAGCCAGTCATCCTTAGAGCGATTTGTCGGGGGTGTAGCCGTTTCTTTCCTGACTCCGCCATAATCATTATTTTGAGACTTGCAAAAAATTGCTGCTACTAAAGACAAGGAAATAACCTGGGCTAAGGGGGTGACAGAGGTTTGGCGAGCCAGATTTGAACTAAGTATAAAGCTATTAAGAGTTTAAGAATTCGCCTTTATTAAAACTACCTTGTCAAAAACAAAAGTATTGGCTAAATAGAGTTATTTTATTTTCATATTTTTTCCCTATCAAGCTGCGATCGCACTTAAGGCTTTGCTACTATTTAACATCCCAATTGCATATATGCTAGGAAATAGCAACAGCGTAGATATTAGTAGTAACGGAGTAATTGCCCCTCGTGTTTAGCAAACCTCAGCTTGACGGCAAAGAAAATAACTGGCGATACCAATTAAATAAGTTTGTTAAAGCCAATCAACGAGAATTAGCGGCTTTGTCTTGGGGTTTTTGGCTGGCAAAAGGCGGTTGTCAAGATACATTAGCAATCGATCTCAAACCAACACCGCATTTTATTTCTTGCCCAAAAGCAGAATTAGAAAAGCTCAATCAAAATCTTGACAACCACATTCAAGAAATTTTAGGGGTAGTTGATGGCTATGATGCCAATAAGGAAGTCGTTATTATTGCGATCGGCAATAGTCAAATTAAACTAATTCAATTTCTAAGCGAACCATCGCCACCAACTTGTTACCAAGAAATTGCCGCCGATGTTGATACTTTAGTTCAATTGTTAGAGCAGCGAATGATTGAGGAAATTAAAGACTAATTTATTACTCTATTTATACAAGTAAGATAAAACCCGACAAAATGTTAAGTAATTGAATAGTTATTAAATTTACATACAATTAAGCTTTGAGAATGATAGACAAATTAAAAGTTTTTTATCAGCTCATTGCATTCTAGATTATTATCACTCCGCCTGTATGGATACATTATGGAGAGATAAAAAGCTATGCACGAAATATCACTGAAAAGATTGCAGCAAGCAGAAGAACACGGGAAGGTATCAGAACAAAATGGCAAATTAGTTGAGGAGTTAGGTAGAAAATTAAAAAACTCTATTTTCAATGCCCAACAACAAAGTAGCTTAATCGAGCAATGTGGTAGAAACACTCAGAAGCATTACAAGAATATGCCCAATCTGCTCAACAGCAAGACGTAGATTCAACAAGAGAATATACTAAAGCAGGGGAAGCGCACGTAAAAGCTACATGGGAACATATCAAAGCTGTCAATGAATACCTCAAAATAGTTCAACAACAGCTAAATAATTCTAAAGCAGCTTACAACAAATATTTAGAGCAAGCTAACGACAAATAACTGAAACTAAATACCCGAGCCATCAAAAAATTCTTGAATTGCCTTATCTCTAATTTGACAACTAGAAACAATTGCCGCAGAGACATCTTTTGCTTCTAAGATTGCTTCGTGAGAATATACTTGTTGATGATTTAAGCTTTCTACTTGCTGCTCTAAAGCTTCAATTCTATCTAATAAAGCGCGAATTACCTCTGCTTCGGAATCTGGCAAACTACCGTGTTCTAACGGATCTACTCGAACTCCCGCACGATAAATAATTCTACCAGGTACGCCTACTACCGTGCAATTAGAAGGTACGCTTCGCAGCACAACTGAACCCGCGCCAATTCTTACATTGCTGCCAACTTCTATATTTCCTAATACTTTAGAGCCAGCACCAACTACAACATTATCGCCTAAAGTCGGGTGACGTTTGCCGCTTTCTTTGCCCGTACCGCCGAGAGTGACACCTTGATAAATGAGCGCGTAGTCTCCCACGATCGCCGTTTCACCAATTACCACTCCCATACCATGATCGATAAAAAAACCTTTACCGATAACAGCGCCAGGGTGAATCTCAATTCCGGTTACAAATCGAGCAATAAAAGAAATTAAGCGGGGGATAAATGGAATGCCAAGGCGGTAAAGCCAGTGCGAGAAGCGATGCAAGACGATCGCTTGTAAGCCAGGATAGAAAAGTAATACTTCTAACCAGTTACGGGCAGCAGGATCGCGCTCAAAGATAATGCGAAAATCAGCTAGCAGTGTAGATAGCACGCTGTTATACCCACCTTGGGTAAAAACTTCAGTTCCTATTTTAGCGTCAAGTATGGCTACTCTTGTACAGAAAGAGTATATTTATACTTTGCTCCACTATCGATCGCACCTACCCAAACTTGATAAGTTCCCCTTTGCCAGTTGGCGCTCTCGATACTAGCATCTTTGTTGTTCCCACTATCATCACCGCAGCTAATGCTATCTTTTGGCCCTTTAATAACTAAAGTAGTGTCGTTTCCTTGACTATCTACTTGTACTTTCAAGCGCTCAAAGCCTTTATCTAGTATCAATATATGATCGGGATTGGTATCGCCAAAGCCAATACAAGGGCTATTAGTGCGATCGCGATTGGCTATGGTAGATAAGGAATAAGAGCCTCCAGTAAAGCCTGTAGCTGTGCCTTGAGCGGGTTTAAACCCAGGGGACAAAGACAAAGTGCCAAAATTAGCCGTTTGTGCAGCTACAGGTAGCGCGCTAATTGCTGTTAGCAGCACTAATAAATAGCTGTTTTTAAGTGTAAATAAGGGGAGAATAAACTTCATCATAAACCTGGGCATATTCCCCATAAATTATTTATCTATACCTACTCTAACGAATAGAAATAGTAATTAGTTTTTGCTAGTGACACAGTTTAGTCTGTCCTACAATAATCTTTAGCAGAAACTAATATTTCTCTTTTACTTACACGCCTCAACCCAAAAGCTAATATTTACCTACAAAGACGTTAACTTTACCCAAACTTTAATTAATAATGCCTCCATTTATCTTAACTATCTTTTTGTTAATTGCAGGAACTTTTTTTACTCAAGTTCTTGTACTAACTCCCCTTGATTTTTTACGTAGCTTTAATCTTCCAGGAGGGGTATTTTTAGCTTTATTAGCGCTAGGAGTAGCATGGTGTTTTGGTGAGTAACTTATTTGGTATCAAATTGGAATAAGACACCGCCTGTCAGCAATTTGGTATCGTCGTAACTGCTAACAGTAAGCGATCGCAAGTTACTAAAAAAAGGCTTGGCGACAACTTCAAGCAAGCTGACAATCGGTAATTGACGCTTGATCGTTGCTTGATTTGCTTGCCAATCAACATAGACATAGCCTGCATTTGGCTGGGGAAAAGCATCGATACTAGCTAAAAACTGAGAATTATTAGCTAAAGAACTATTTTTGCCAACTTTTAAAACTCTTTCCATTGCATCAATTGATGTAGTGAAAACTTCGTAGTTGTCTATCGTCGTATGTACTCCTTGAACTTTGGCATTTAGAGTGATTGGCGCAGAAGTATCTTTAGTTTGCGCCGCTACTGGGGTTAATTGGGTCCATGCAGAAACTTTTCGATCTGCCAAAGGTAAAGATGTAATCGTTAATTCTTTGGCTGAGGCGATCGCATTTAACTTTTCTATCCCTTCAGTAGCGCTGGGTGTTCTTTCTACCGCAAAAATCCAATCGTTATTTGGCAGCTTTGCGAGGGCGTATTCTCCCTCAACCCAACTAAAAACATCATCTTTTAAATCTATACCCCAACTTGTTTGCAGTTCTACTAACGGGTTTTCAACTAACTTTGCTACCGATAAACCTGGAGAAACTTGCGCCCAAAATTGCTGCAAATTACTATTAGGCAACTTACTTAAATTGACTCCCAAAATTGCCAAGCTGACAGCTTCAGGGATATATTGCCAAGCTTTGGCGGGTTGAGACAAAGTAGGAGTTGGCGGCAAAATTTCTTTATCTAATCCTGCAACTATCGTAGTTTCTGCAAGCAATCCTTGAGAATTTAGTTCTAAGGCGATAATTTGATTTTCATAAGTGGGGGTTGCTTCTACGGCTTTTGCGCCCGATAAACTAGGATAATTTAGAAAAGCCAAACCAACTTTCCGTTCTGGTAATTGTGTAAGTGCTTGCTGATATTGGCTAGAAGTTGTGAGATTCAAATCGGGTGCTTGGACGTTATTAATTGCTTCTTTTAAAACTTGGGAATGATTGGCAAATAAGACAAAATTATCGCTTACTACTGCCCCAGAAAAACCTCCCTCAGCTTTGGTTGATATATTTTCTGGTTGCAAACGCGGATTATTACTTAATAATCTAATACCATTAAATTCTTCAATAACTAAATTTGCGCCCGCGATCGCCTTTTTTGCAAACAACAACTCAACAAAATCTCGGCTTTTTTGTGCATCTTTAGTTGCAATAGCCAACACATACCCCGGCTGTTGTCCATTACTAGGATCGCGATCGCGATCGCTAGTTGTAATGGCTGCGGTAATTTCATCACCTATCCAAGGCTGAATATCTTGCTCGTAGTCAATGCCAGTATTGGCTAGTACGCTAGTTTTGAGTTGGTTTAGTTCGTCTTTGGTTTTGCGTCTTTCTTTAGAACTTGCTACCATCGGCGCTAAATCTTCCAGGCGTTCGGGATTTACAAGCATCGATACCATAATCGGCGCTTGCTTGGAGACAAAGATCGCGGCGGTAGGATTCTTTTGGGTACCAATTAACGTTGCGCCCAAGCTCTTGCAACCACTAATCACAGTGAGAAATATAACGGCGATCGCTAATATAGAAAAAAATGACTTTTGATTCATAGCTGAAAACCACATAAATAGTGAAATAAAATCTTATTGAATGCTAAAACTAAGTTTAGTACCTAGTCAGAGCAAGATGTCAGCCCAATTTCCGCCGCCTCACGCCTCCATTAGTGTAGAAGAACTTGCCCAACGCCTCCATAGTGGTGCAACAGAAGCATTACAGTTGATAGACGTGCGAGAATTAGCAGAAATTGCGATCGCATTTATTCCTGGTTTTGATATATTACCTCTGAGCCAATTTAACCAATGGGCAGAGCAAATAACTACTCGTTTCGATCCCCACCAAGAAACTTTGGTACTTTGTCATCATGGCGTTCGCTCCGCCCAAATGTGTCAGTGGCTAATTGCTCAAGGATTTACTAACGTTAAAAATATTACTGGTGGGATTGATGCTTATGCTAACGAATGCGATCGAGCTATTGCCTTGTACTAAAACGATTGCGTCCAATCTCTACAACTTATTTGTTATCTTGTATAAATAAATTCAAATATTTAATGAATTTTCAGGGCAAAATCTTTGCAAGCTCCTTTTAGATTGCGCGTCACGTCCGTTTCAGCTATGCAAGTCCAGCTTACCAATAGACAACAACACATACTTTGGGCAACAGTCCGCCATTACATCGCTACAGCCGAACCTGTAGGTTCAAAAGCTTTAGTAGATGGGTATAAGCTGCACGTCAGCCCCGCAACAATTCGCAATGCAATGGGGGTACTCGAAAAAGCTGGATTGCTCTATCAGCCCCATACATCGGCGGGTAGAGTACCATCAGATTCGGGGTACCGAATTTATGTAGATGAACTGATTACACCTTCAGAGGTTTCGACGCGCCAATTAGAGCAAGTAGTGCAAGATTTGCGCCAAGAAGATTGGAGTTTGGAAACATTGTTGCAAGGTGCGGCACAAATTCTCGCCACCGTTAGCGGTTGTATTACGCTAATTACGATGCCCCAAACTAATACCGCCAGTTTGCGCCATCTCCAATTAGTACAGGTAGATCCGGGGCGAGTGATGGTAATTGTCGTTACCGATGGCTACGAGACGCAATCGGCATTGATGGAGTTACCGAGGGCAGAAGATAGCCCAATTGATGTTGAGGTAGTAGAAAGAGAATTGCAAATTCTTTCTAATTTTTTAAATAGTCAGTTGCGAGGACAGAGTTTAGCTCAATTAGCGGTACTAGATTGGAGTCAATTAAACTTAGAATTTCAACGTTACGGAGATTTTTTAACTAATTTCTTAGCTGATTTGCATCGTCGCGCCAAGCCACCCGCCGCCACCCAAATTATGATTCGCGGCGTATCAGAAGTATTGCGTCAGCCCGAATTTTCTCAGTTGCAGCAAGTAAAAACAATCATCCATCTGTTGGAAGAAGAACAAGACCAACTTTGGCAGCTAATATTTACAGAGCCAGAAGCGGGATTAGGTAGGCAGCGAGTTACAGTCAGAATTGGTGCTGAGAACCCTTTAGAGCCAATTCGGGGTTGTACGTTGATTTCGTCTACTTATCGCCGGGGGACTGTACCTGTGGGAAGTGTAGGTGTATTAGGGCCAACGCGGATGGATTATGAAACGGCGATCGCAGTTGTCGAAGCGGCGGCAGATTACTTATCTGAAGCTTTGAGTTAATAGCTGAAATCAAACTGTTTAAATTGGCAAGTTATAAGATAATTTATGAGTAAAAAAATTGCTTTTATAATTCTGTGGCTAAGTTTTGTTACCTATGCTTTTTTTCTTGCGCCTCCAGAACAACCAGGCACTTTTGAATTAATCAAAAATCTTTCTACAGGTGTTTGGGAGGGTGTTAATCCTTTAGTTATTTCTTTATTTAACATCATGGGCGTTTTGCCGATGATATATAGCTGCCTGCTATTTATTGATGGTAGAGGACAAAAAATATCTGCCGCGCCTTTTGCTTTAGTTTCTTTTGGAGTTGGCGCTTTTGCGATTTTACCTTATCTATTTTTGCGCCAACCAAATCCAGATTTTCCGGGCAAGAAGAATTGGTTTATTAAGCTACTAGATTCTCGAATTACCGGAACATTGTTGCTTATTAGCGCTATAGGTTTAGTTGGGTACGGGTTGATAAATGGCGATTGGGCAGATTTTGCACAGCAATGGCAAACCAATCGGTTTATTAATGTGATGAGTCTAGATTTTTGTCTGCTCAGTTTGTTACCGTCAGTGTTAATTAGCGATGATATGGCGCGGCGCAATATGGATAATCCTACCCTGTTTTGGATCGCCGCATTGATACCACTATTTGGCAGCTTAATTTATTTATCTTGGCGATCGCCAATACCTGAAAAGAGCGAACAATTATCTAAAGCACAAGCAGTATCTACATAATTAGTTAGACGTTGTTGCTGTAGGTTATCCATTTTAATTACATTAGCCTACTTGCTTTGTAAAATTATGCTCAGAAAAATTGCGTTGTGGTCGGTATGGGCGGGATTTATTGCTTACGTTTTCCTCCTATCACGGCCTCTACATTTGTCAGAAACAATCGCCCTACTAATAAACATATTAACTTTTCAATGGGGAGAAGTTAATGCAATTATTTTGTCACTATTTGCCTTAGTAGGGGTTTGGCTACTCATCTATAATTGCTTGCTATTTATTGATGGAAGAATGCAAAAAATTCCTTTTTGGGTTTTTGCTTTAGCTTCGGTAGGATCGGGTGTAATTGGACTAATACCTTATTTGGCATTGCGAGAACCAAATCAAGAATTTGAAGGAAAAAAAGACAGCTTTTTAAACTTACTAGATTCTCGTTCTACAGGCATTGTTTTGGCTGTATTTACAGTTTTTGTAGTCGGTTACGGCGTATTTGCTGGAAATTGGGCAGATTATATTCACCAATTTCAAAGCGATCGCTTTATTAATGGTATGAGTTTAGCATTTTGCTTATTTGCGGTGCTGTTTTCGACAGTTTTGGGCGACGATATGGCAAGGCGTGGTTGGTTAAAAGATTCTCAACTATTTTGGGTAATAGCTTTAGTACCGTTATTTGGGGCGTTACTGTATTTGTGCATCCGTCCGTCATTAATTGAATCTACAAGCTAGGGTGGAGATACGCCTATTTTTTAGTTGGAAATGATTAGTCGAAGAAGAAATATTGTTAGATTAATTAGACAAATATTTGCAGTATTTCAGTATAGCGGACGGGCGCTGGAATTGGTATGGAACACCAGCCGCAGTCTGACAATGATTTTAGCAGTTTTAACGGTGGTAGCTGGTTTACTGCCCGCCGCGATCGCCTATATTGGAAAATTAATTGTTGATAGCGTTATACTTGCTTCTCAATCGGGATTAGATAGCGATCGTAATCGAGCTTTTATCTATTTGGGAATAGAGGCTATTGTAGTTGCAATCCTTACAGGCAGCCAAAGAGGTCTAACTATTGCTCAATCATTACTGCGGGTGTTATTAGGGCAAAAAGTTAATGTTTTAATTCTCGAAAAAGCGTTAACTCTGGATCTCGCTCACTTTGAAGACTCAGAATTTTATGACAAAATGAGTCGGGCGCGGCGAGAAGCTTCTAGTCGTCCTTTAAGTTTAGTTAGCGGTACTTTCAAATTAGTTCAAGATACTATTTCTTTAGCTACCTACGGCGGCTTGCTGTTGCAATTTTCTGGCTGGGTAGTAATTGTCTTAATTCTCGCGGCGATACCTGCTTTTATTGCTGAAACTAAATTTGCTGGCGTAGCTTTTCGCTTATTTCGTTGGCGCGCGCCAGAAACGCGAGAACAAACTTATTTAGAAACCTTAATTGCTAGAGAAGATTTTGCTAAAGAAGTACAGTTGTATGGGCTTGGTGCAATGCTACTACAGCGTTATCGAGATATTTTTAATCGATTGTACTCTGAAGACCGCGCTTTGACCCTAAAAAGAGGAATATGGGGCTATTTGCTAGGATTAGTCAGTACGTCGGCTTTTTACATTGCCTACCTGTGGATTGTCATGGAGGCGATCGCGTCGCGCATCTCTCTAGGGGATATGACAATGTATTTAATTGTATTTCGCCAAGGACAAACTACTTTTGCCAGCTTTCTTAGTTCTATCGGTGGAATGTACGAAGACAACTTATATCTATCTAATTTGTATGAGTTTCTAGAACAAGATATTCCGCAACCATTGGGTAAACGTACCAAAGGCTTGATTCCTGGGGATGGCTTGCGATTTGAAAATGTTTCTTTTACTTACGCGGGTAGTCTGCAACCTGCTTTAAAAAACGTTTCGCTGCACCTAAAACCAGGCAGAAAGTTAGCAATAGTGGGCGCTAATGGTTCGGGCAAAACCACTCTAATCAAGCTCTTAACGCGGCTGTATAGCCCTAGTAACGGGCGAATTGTTTTAGATGGGGTAGATTTGCAAGAATGGGATATGGCGGCGCTGCACAAGCGAATTGGGGTAATATTTCA
This sequence comes from Chroococcus sp. CMT-3BRIN-NPC107, assembly GCA_019359635.1. Lineage (GTDB taxonomy): Bacteria > Cyanobacteriota > Cyanobacteriia > Cyanobacteriales > Chroococcidiopsidaceae > Aliterella. The sequence goes on along the minus strand of JAHHGY010000012.1, from coordinate 29,135 downwards.
AAACTTTGTTCGCTATCAATTCACTGTTGGTGAAAATGTCGGCGTTGGCGATGTGGAACACTTAGAAGACGCAGCTAGGTGGAAAACTGCCGCCGAAAAAGGAATGGCTTTACCATTTGTAGAAAAAATGCCCGATAAATTTCAAACACAGTTAGGGCGTTGGTTTAAGGATGGACAAGAATTGTCGGGGGGAGAGTGGCAAAAAATCGCTTTATCTCGCGCTTTTATGCGAACTAAAGCCGATATTTTAGTGTTGGACGAACCCACCGCCGCCATGGATGCAGAGGCGGAAGTACAAATATTTGACCGTTTTCGGAGTTTGGCAAAACATCAAATGGCAATACTAATTTCTCACCGCTTTTCTACCGTTAGAATGGCAGATGCGATCGCAGTTTTAGCCGATGGCGAATTGATCGAACAAGGAACCCACGAGGAGTTACTAGCCGCTAATGGTCGCTATGCAAGGCTTTTTACCCTCCAAGCGGCAGGGTATCACTAAAACAGATTTTGTTAAAAAAACTTGTTGTTCTAGCGCGGATTACGTGTGTAAATGTCTAGAGCAGTAATTAAAGCTTTGCCTGTTAGTGTCCGGTATCAAATTGTTGCCAGGTTCTGTGAGGCAGTGTTTTGAAGTTTAATGATGGACTGAGCGGTAAGCTTTGATTAAGTATTACTACACTGTTAAATATGGGTACTTTGTACTCAGAATGATATTGACTCTGAGATTAAAACGCAACCTATGAATAATACAGAAGCTATTTTGGAAGTATGTGTATCTCCTAATCGATCTGACCTTTTTGAGATATTTAAAGATATTGCTCTTAATAGCGGTTTAGAATATTCTGAGTCATCAACGATGTTTATGTGTGATGCAGTTGCTCGGTCAAGTAACTTAATATCAAATAATATAAGGTTTGTTACAGCACTATCAACACTTGCCAGTTTTCTGATTCAAATACAGCCAACAATTCAAGAACTGATTAAGGCTAATGCCTCAAAAAGTATAACTGTGAGTTGCCGAGATCGAAAAATAGACATAAGAGGAGAAAATGACATTAAAGAGGTCATTTCTTTGGTGAAAGAGTTTGACTGTAAATCGAATAGCAAACATTTAACTCAAAATGAGGGCAAAGTCACCAAATAACTATATTTGAATATTTACTAAAAACTAAAGAGGCTTTTCTCTACTCCTGACTACCGTGTACTTTACTTCACAAACTGGTGTAAATTTTCACTTCTTCAGCCACTTTATAACAGAGCAAAGGCTGAATCCGTCAGACGAACCTTACAGTTACAACTTGTGCTATGCCATACCCTCATAGCAATTAGCTTTCCAGTAAATCAGGAAGGCGATCGCCCAAGCGGTTTTTTTTGTAATTGCTGTTCGTAGCGCTACTTAGAAATCCCTGCATTTGAGGAAAGAATGATGTGTTTAAAATAAATACCCCCACTCTCAATTAAAAGAGCAGGGGCTGCGGAATGAAGCTTTATCCAGAAGGTTTAACTTACACGAGCTTGAGGTCGGAATACTCAGCCAATAAGTCATCAGCCGTTAAAGTATCGCCTTCAGCTTGGGGAGTCCAAAGCACTTCAATTGCTAGCAATCTATCTCCAGATACTCCGCCCAAAACTCGCAGCGCTTGGCGTAAATCGTCTGCACTGTTGATTTGAGGCATTTCTAAATTACCTAAAGTTGCTGCCAGCAAGGTTACAACAATATACTCTCCAGGTCCTTCAGTAATTAGCGTCGTTGGGTTATCTAACGCGCCACCAGCCGCAGGTAAAGCACCTTTAGGAGTTACACCTTTTAACTGGTTATTGAAATTAGAAAGAGTTTCTTCTGTAAACTTACTGCGCTCTGCTAATGCCAAACGATTAAACTGAGATTCTGCCGCAGTTAAGAGCGCTTTTTGACTATTTCCCGCCGCATAAGACCAGTATTCGGGGTGACGTAGTAAAGCTAAAGAGGTTTCTTGCAATACTTCGGCACGTCCTTCAGGGGAATTAGTATCAGCAGTTTCGGCTATGCGATTGAGTTCTGCTTGCAGTTCACGGGCATTAGCCAGCATACCTACTTGCAAGCGATTAATTGAAACGCTGGGATTGTCGCTGTATTGCGCTTCGTCTTCGCCACCACTAGCACGGCGAAAGCTTTGCAATAGAAAATTGCCGATCGCTAGGGCAATTAAGATTGTAAATAAACCGCCAAAACCGCCACCAATCCCAAAGAAGGGAAACACAAAGGGAAACCCAAAACCACCGCCGGGGTAGCCATAACCATATCCATACCCACCACCTGGAGGCGCATAGGTACGGCTAGGAGGAGCGTAGGTACGACTGGGCGCTCTAAACGATCCGCCACCAATGCGTCCGCCACTACCACGAGCCGCTAAAGCACCATCAGCGTGTCCTAGCGCTAAAGCAAAGATAAGTCCGAGGACAAATAAAGGTTTTAAAAGTGGTTTGATTGCCGAAAGCAGTTTGTTACGCATAACAGAATTCCTAAAAAAACAATTTGTTGGCTCTGGTATCTCTTAAAATCTAGAGATAAATCTTCAGACAGCCCGTGCTGACATCAGCCAGATTGCAAAAACTCATGAGGGGAATTTTTGCTGCTACGTTTACCTTTAATCAGGCTACCTTTCTAATTTATCGTTTCTCATCCTTCTAGAGGATCGATTTTTATAGGAGATTACCTAGGGAGATAACCGAACATATATTTAGCCACCGCCAACAATTGTCACAACTTCTAACAAGTCGCCTGATTGAATTAGTGTCTCTGTCCAAAATTGCCGATGCAGAATCTCGCCGTTGTATTCTACCGCCACTAGGCGCGGGTTAAACCCCAACAGTTCCAGCACTTGGGGTAACAACAAACCTTCGTTACAGGTAAAAGTTTCGCCATTTACTTGCAAGGCGATCGCGTTAGGCATGATTGTCTGAGTAATCTGGGGGTAAACTTTGCATCGACTGGCGGCGATTTAATTGCGCCAAAAAGTATTGAGTAATTAGGGTTGGATGCTGCGCTTGCATCAAACTTCTTACTACTGCTACTCGTTCGCCTCCGGCGGCAACAACATCATTAACATTATTTACACTAATCCCCCCGATCGCAAACCAAGGAATAGTTGCATACTTAGCCGCGTAACGCACGTAATCTAACCCGGCGGCGGCTTTACCTGGTTTTGTTGGCGTTTCGTAAACTGGGCCCACACCAATATAATCAGCCCCTTGCTCGATGGCTTGCTGCATTTCTTCGGGGTTAGTTGTCGAACTGCCAATAATTTTTTGCGATCCGAGTAATTGTCTAGCTACGCTCACAGGAGTGTCTTGCTGTCCTAAATGCACGCCATCAGTATTTATAGCCATGGCGATATCTAGGCGATCGTTGATGATAAATAACGCCCCGTACTGATGGCAAAGTTGACAGAGTTTATCTGCGGTGGTTAGACGTTCGCGATCGTCGGTGGTTTTGTCGCGGTACTGTACTAAAGTCAATCCACCTTGTAATGCTGCTTCGACAATATTAAATAAGCGATCGCTTGGGGAGGTAACAAAGTACAACTTCGACTCTGCAAGTATTTGTTGACGCTGATAGCCTAGCAAATAACTTTCAAGGGTATAAACTCGATAGCGAATTTGTTTAAACGCGCCCCCCATTGTCGGGTGATAAAGTTTGCCGTATTCTTCCAATACCCTTAATGCTTCTTGAACGCGCGCGAAATTTACTTGCAACAATTGCTCGATACTAGCCCGTTGTTGCTCTTGGGGATGAGTTAGTTCTGTACCCGGATCGCCGGGAGTGTCTCGCGCTGCTCGTAGTTCGGGGGTATGCCAACTAGCTAACTCTTGACGTAATTGCTTACATTCATCAGTCAACTTGACGCTATTGATACCAAAGCGACACCATTCTTCAATAATTCTTAACCCTTCGCGGGCGCGGTCTAAATTGGCATCCAAGATACGACAAATTGTTGCCTGCACTTGTACTCCTTGGTTATGTCTGTTGACCATCAATAACATTAGCAATAGTTTTTTTATCCTATCAGCCAATGTTCCTGTTTCCACAATGTAACAGTTACTTGACAAGGAATGGTTATCTATTAGTATAAGCTTTGCCCACCTTAGAGTTGCAGTGCTATTAACGGATAACTTACTGATTAACAACTAAACATAACTATTTTTTCAGCCATTGATTTTATCTAGCATCGGCGGTATAAACAAAACAAATATATAAAATTAGCCAACTCTTAACACTTAGTAGCCGAAAACAAACTATTTGCGCTCGGCAGGCAACTAACCAATTCTTATTGTTGTCCTTGAAGAATGCCACAATTGTAAATTTAGAAATTGATTAAAGGAGTGCCGTGAAGAATTTCCTAGATCATCCTAACTATCTTTTTAAGATCGCAAAAACTTGTAATTATTTAATTATGCCTGTATTGGGCTTGACAGCTTTTACTGGATTGTGTTATGGCAATTTAGCCTTAGCGCAACTGCCTGTTATTGACAACGTAGTTGCTCAAGTACCCACTGCTACAAATAAGTTATTTGTGAACCCCGCAGGAAATGGGACGGGTAACGGCAGCGAAGTTGCGCCCTTTAAAACTATCACCCAAGCATTGCAAGCCGCCGGAGATAATAGCGCGATCGTTCTGGCTAATGGAACTTATAGCGCCGAATCGGGTGAGACATTTCCTTTAGTCCTCAAAAGCGGTGTATCTATCATTGGCAATTCTCCATCGCGGGGGCGCGATATTGTTATCAATGGCGGCGGTGCTTATATGAGCCGTACCTTTGCTAGGCAAAATATTACAATGTTGGGGGCAAACAATGCCACTATTTCGGGAGTAACTATTACAAATACCAATCCGCGCGGTTATGGGTTGTGGATTGAATCGAGTAGTCCTACCGTTAGAGACAATACTTTTACAGGTAGCAAACATGATGGTATCTCAATTACCGGAAGTAGTGCGCCAAAGATTTTCGGCAACTATTTTTATCTTAACGGCGCTAACGGGATGACAATTTATGGCACATCAGCGCCAGAAATTCAGGAAAATGTATTTGAAAAAACTGGGTTTGGAATTAATATTGCTCAAAAAGCAGCCCCCATTATTATCAACAACCGCATAGGGCAAAATCGGTCTGGGATAGTGACTCAAGCTAGTGCGCGCCCAGTATTGCGCGGTAATATTATTGAAAATAATACCGAAGATGGATTAGTGGCAATTTCTAGTAGCTTGCCAGATTTGGGAACCAAAGCCCAGCCGGGAAAAAATGTTTTTCGCCAAAACGGTCGCTTTGATATTAATAGCAGCGCCTCCAAACAGGTATTGGTAGCCTTTGGCAATCAATTAGAGGGCGATCGCATTAGTGGTAACTTAGACTTAAGCGGTACGGTCAACCCAACTCAACCTCAAATTGCCCAAAATGTTCCTAGCATCAGCACTCAGCCGATTAAACCTGTAGTAACACCGATAGCTAAGACTACAGCATCGCAATTATCACCAGTCTCTGTTGGGAATATTCAACCATCAAAAACTACCGCGTCGCTATTACCCCCACCTCCTTTAGGTAATATACCTTCTACCGCCGCATCACCTACTAGCGGTGTAGCTTCTACCCAAAGCATTGAAATAATTGTCCCGCCGCCAGAAAATTCTACCAACACGCCGATTATCGAAGTTGCGGCTAGTGTTTCTCAAGGTGGCGATACCGCCAATGTTTCCCAAGTTGATATTCCGCCACCGCCAATTGCATCCGGGCAAATTAACCCGCCCGCAACGATAGACAAAAATTTAAACTTACCAGTATTGCAATCTGCCCAAATTGACGAAGCGGAACTTTTACCCGTACCTGGGGGTAATATTCCTGTTGGCAATAGCCGTAAATTACCTAAAGTACCCGTGCCGCAAAATGTTAATGCAACTTTAGATAGTAGTCCGCCCTTACCGCCAACTCAAGCTACAAGCCTTGGTTTGCGTTATCGGGTGGTGGTAGCCGCCGATAGTAAAAGTCAACAAGACCAAGTACGAAGTCTTGTACCGGGAGCATTTAGAACCTTTAATAATGGTAAGGTGCTGATGCAAGTAGGAGCTTTTAGCGATCGCGCTAAGGCTTTGGAAATGCAGCAATATTTAGGTAGCCAAGGGATGACAGGCACGATCGAACAGTTGAACTAACTAAAAACTGCCTAAATATTCGCTCCTATACCCTTAGATAGAGGCAGCCTTTGCTATTTGGTAGCTAGGTTTACAGGCATTAAATATATATTCGCCTTCATACCTTAAATGGATGGCATTGCCAATTATTAGTTAATAGAGGAATGATTAATGTTATCGTCTCTAGCAGAACGTTTGAATGCAGAGCGAAATCGCCGATTTGTAGGACGTAAAAACGAAATTGAATTGTTTGAAAAGGCGATCGCAGCTTTAGAATTACCTTTTTATTTACTCTATATATTTGGTCCTGGTGGTGTCGGTAAAACTAGCTTACTCAAACAATTTAGTCGTCTAAGCAACAGCCATGCTACGACAATTTATTTAGATGCCCGTAATTTAGATCCGACACCAGAATCTTTTATTAATGCTTTAAAAGTATTATTACATCTAGATTCCTCTGAATCTCCTTTGCAAAAACTTGCCTCTCAAAATCAACGGCAAGTTATTTTTCTAGATACTTACGAAGTTTTAACACCGTTAGATCGGTGGATGCGGGAGGTATTTTTACCGCAATTAACAGAAAATACGCTAATAGTTATAGCTAGTCGTCAAGCCCCCTCCGCAGCTTGGCGCACTGATGAAGGTTGGCAAGCCCTAATTAAAATTTTGCCCCTACGCAATCTTAGCCCCGAAGAAAGCCAAAGTTATCTTAGCAAACGAGATATTCCAGCCACAGCACACCAAACCGTTGTAGATTTTACTCATGGCTATCCTTTAGCTTTGTCGTTAATTGCTGATGTATTTGCTCAAGACGGGCAAATCTCCTTTCAACCGGAAGCTGTGCCAGATGTTATCAAAATTCTTTTGCAAAGATTTGTTCAAGATGTACCAACACCAGCCCATCGCATGGCTTTAGAAGCCTGTGTTTTAGTACGCATAACTACAGAAACTGTACTAGCACAAATGCTGAATCAAGGAGAAGTCCATGAATTATTTGAGTGGTTGCGATCGCTATCGTTTATTGAATCAGGACACTTTGGTTTATTTCCCCACGATTTAGCTAGAGAAGTGCTAATTAGTGACTTACGGTGGCGCAATACTCAGTGGTACGCCCAACTGCATCAACGCGCTCGTAATTACTATACTTTGCGATTGCAGCAAACCCAAGGTCAAGAGCAACATCGAGTATTATTCGATTACATTTTTCTACACCGCGATAATTCGGCGGTGCGTCCCCGGTTTGTTTGGCAAGAAAACAGTGGTTTGCAGACGGATGTAATTAGAGAAAGAGATTTGCCTGCTCTACTAAAAATAGTGGCAGAATATGAAGGCGAAGAGAGTGCAAAAATAGCCGCCCACTGGCTGACAAAGCAACCCCAAGGTACAATCGTTTTTCGGGATACAGAGCAACAGTTAGCGGGGTTTGTGATTATGGTAGCTTTGCATCAAGCTACTCAAGAAGACTTGGCAATCGATCCGGGCGCGATCGCGTGTCAGAATTATTTACAACGGCATGGCGCTCCCTTGCAGCCAGGTGAAGGTGTAACTTTATTCCGATTTTGGATGGCAAGAGATACTTATCAAGAAGTTTGCGCTACGCAGAGCTTAATTTTTATCAACTTTGTCCAACACCATAGATTAACAAAAGACCTTGCTTTTACCTTTTTTTGTTGTGCAAAACCAGATTTTTGGGCAGAAATGTTTGCTTATGCAGATTTAACACGCTTACCAGAGGCAGATTTTCAAGTCGGAGAAAAAAGTTACGGAGTTTACGGACATGATTGGCGAGTATTATCAGCCTCAGCGTGGCAAGAATTATTAGCACAAAGAGAAATTAATGCTTCCGCCCAAGCAGAGGTATCTAAAGAACCAGGAGAGGTATTGTTAGTTTTGAGTCAGACGGAATTTGCGAGCGCTGTCCAAGAAGCATTACGCAACTTTACTCGTACAGATATGCTGCACAAAAACCCGCTATTGCGATCGCGTTTGGTAGTAGAAATTAACAATTCTGGTGGAATGAGCGATCGTATTGCCGCCCTGCAAGCATTGGTAAAACAAGCCGTTGAATCACTCTCATCTTCACCACGAGACGAAAAACTCTATAGGGTTTTGCATCGTACTTATCTTCATCCTGAATTAACACAGGAAACGGCGGCGGAAGTATTGAATTTGCCTTTTAGTACCTATCGCCGTCATTTAAAAGCTGGAATGATGCGGGTAGTAAATATTTTATGGCAATGGGAAATTAATTAAGTAGTTGGGAATAGCTTAATTGCTGATGTTGCAGGGGCGACCCTTACTGTCTACAAAGTAGCATTTAGTAGAAATAGAATTATTGCTCGACCTGAAACTGCTCGTTTCTGGGGATGAATTTGCAGGCTTAAGAGTGGGATGTATAGTTGCGTCGGAATTTTCAACTTTTTTTGCACATAAAATGTTGAGATTCAACGTTCTACCATCGGTAGTTTCCATATAACAAATTGACGAATTAGTTTGAGGATTTAGAGTTTCTGGGTATTGATAGTTTGTCGATAGAGGACGAGCAAAGGTAGATTCAATCGAAAATGGAACTAATGCAGTGAAAATAGTAGCAGTTAAGCGTAATAATTGCTTGAACATTGGTGTTCTCCTAAGTTACCAACTGTTTAGTTAAAATCGCACCAGTCCAATTTGCATCAATGCCTGGGTTGTAATACCTAAGCCGAGTAATGCTACACAAAAAGCACTAATTGCAGGCAATACTCTAAATAAACGCCTTTGCAACGGTAGGCGATCGAATAGTTTTTTAGTGCGAACAAGCAGTAATCCTAAACCTGTAAGCACTGCCGCTAGTCCTAAACTAAACGCCAAAACCATTACAAGTCCAAAACCAACACGACCTAAAGCTATAGCACTCAGCAATACAACCAAGGCAGAGGGACAGGGAACAATACCTCCAGAAACGCCTAGAGTCAGCAGGCTACGCCAACTAGGGGGCGCTTCGTCAGCGATGGGAGGTACGTGAGAATGGTTGCTACCGCTATGATGATGAGAATGTCCATCGTGGCTGTGGGCATGAGGAGCATCATGGGAATGATGACTACCGCCATGATGGTGATGAGAATGTCCATTGTGGCTATGGGTATGAGGAGAATTTTGCAGTCGGCTAATAAACAAATTCAACCCAATCGCTACTACCATCAAACCCGATAGACAACTAAGCCAAGGGTATAACTGATCTGGGACAATAAAATTAGAGGCAAAAAGTGCTATCAACCCTAGAGCAAACACTGCCAGAGTGTGAGTAATAGTAGTTGTCAGTCCTAAAAATACGGCGTGTTGGGCAGTAGCGCGCGATCCTACTAAGTAAGCTCCAACGATAGTTTTTCCATGTCCTGGCGACATAGCGTGCATTCCTCCCCACAAAAAAGAAGCCGCGATCGCGATTAGCAAAGTTCCGGTTTGCTGCCATATCGAACCCTCAATTAAGATAAGTTCGCGGTTATTGGGATCGAATATATAGTTTTGTATCTGCTTGGGATAAATTATGGTGGCTAGACAACGAGCGGTAGATACTCCTGGCAAAAATAAATTGTAATTAAGCTTTAGTCCTTGAACGGGCTGAAGCCAGGTATAAGCCAATAACAAAGTGCTGTGAGTTCCTGCCGTAGTCTGCAAAGCAGCTTGGGTAGTTTCTTGTAAGGTAAAAGTCATTGCCGCGCGATCGCCTTTGTCATTAGTTAGAAGCAGGCGATCGCTAAAAAAGCTTTGTAACTGAGCTTTATGGCTGCCAACTTCGGTAACGGAAAGCTGATTGTCTTTGTTATCGTCTGCAAAGGCTATCAAACCTGTAGGAAAAGTCAGAGTTATTTGAGTTTGTGTTTCTCCCACAACAATTTGGGCCACCGACAAGTCCGCCCAATGAGCATAACTAGAACTAGCAAAAGTAAATGAAAGTAAAAGCGAGGCGATGAGGGAGATGATACTTAAGCCAACTAGCCGCCATTTTCTCTGCATATCAATTCACAACTAATATAAATTTTTTTAATTCACCCCTAATCCAACTCCAAGCCCTAATGCCTTTTGAGCTTGAGCATCAAATTGGGGATCTATTTTTTGAGCCAGTTGAAAGAATTTATTAGCTTGGGATGTATTGCCTAACTGTCGTTCAATCATGCCAGATTGATAAAATATGCCAGCATCGCGGATGCTCCAACGCCGCGCTTGATTCATGGCTTGTTGCGCTTCTTGCCAACGTCCAGAACGACTAAGAGCTAGAGCTAAAGTCGCTAGAGTCTCGGCATCGCGGCGATCGCCTAATTCTTTCTGCATCAAGTTAAGGGCTTCAGCTACAGTTTCAGAGCGATAATCTTCTAGCAACAACTGCGCCAATTCCTTTCGATGCCCAAAACCAACTAAATCTTCTCTCAACCGTGCTTCAGCTTGACTTCGCCACTTTTTCGCCGCCAAAAAGTTGCCTTGTAATTCTTGAGCGCGAGCCATTCCCCGCAACACCACATGATCGTATACGGTGGGAGACTTATTGACTAATTGAAAAAATTGCGAATAAAGTTTCTCGGCGGCTTGGTAATTGCCCAGTCGAATCTCTAACTGAGCTTGATTTAAAAGTGCTGGAGCATATTGGGGAGTTATTTTCAATACTTCTTGGTAGAGCGTACGGGCTTGTTCTAGCTGCCCTTGCTTGTAGTAAAGCCGACCGAGGAGAGTTCGCGCCCAAACCGAGCTACCCGTCTCCCCTGGTTCTTCTATTGCTATAGCTTGCTGAAGATTTTGCATTGCCTCTTTGTCTTTGCCCTGGGCTACTTTTGCTAAAGCGTGTAACGTCAAAGATCCAAGAGTAGGCACTCCCTTGACTAAAGCTTCCGCCGCTTGATTGGCTTTATCCACCTTACCAATTGCCAGGTTTGATGTAACCAAGATTCCTAAAGCACTGTCACTAGGAGCTTTTTGAGCTAATTGAATCGCTTGAGCAAAGTTATGTCTCGCTTCATTCACCTTAGCTAGAGCTAAAACCGCTTCTTGATTATCAAAAGGCAATTTAGCTAAAGATTCTTGCGCCGCTTGCTCTGCCATTAGATACCAACTAACATCTCCTGAAGCACGAGCCATTTTGAGGTAGGCTGTAGCGAGGGAGGCTCTATCTAAACCACCATCAGGATTTTGGCGGATACGTTGTTGATAAAAACTAATTTCCCTGCCAAGCTCTAGGGTAACAGTGCCGGATGAAGAACGAACTAAATTGTATTGGTAAGGGCGATCGCTTCTAGTTCGCTCTATAAGATATAAACCTAGCCCGAAACTAGCAACGGGTAATACCATCAAAAACAATAACCACAAACGTTTTACCGCTTCTGGGGTTGAATTTTTACTTTTTTCACAATTAATAGCTTTCATGGCATTTATACAAAAAAGTCTTTACTACTAAGCGGTTGCGCTTAGTAGCAAGCAAACAGTTAAAGCAGAGTTAATTAGGTAGAGCTAAGTAAGGAAAAGAGGTTAATAGCGGATTGTGTCCTTGGGCTGGGTTGCCTGGTGTACCATCGTAGGAAACGTTATCGCCAGCGATCGCGCCATTTGTTAACACGCTTAAAGTAATGTCTATTACGTCATCTTTGAGCAAGCGACCGCGAATCGGGCTACCTTTAGCGTTAAGGGCATTACCGTACCCACTGATGTTAGTGGTGTCAATTCGCATCACATCGGGTAAAAATGCCCCCAATAGGGCATTAGTACGCTCGTCATTATTGCCAACAGCTTTGAGGGTTTTAGCCGCTTCAGCAACAATTGGTGCAGCGATATTAGCGGCGGGTTGTTGACCAGCTAAAGCCGCAGCTTCAAAGTCAGGTCCAACGCTGTTTAGGGCATTGAGGTAGTCATTAGTAACAATTAAGCCTTCATTAATGGCTGGTCTAGCTAACCGCTCAACTTGATTGTATTTATTACCCGCTCCAGCTACAGAGATTGTTTGCCAAACATCAAAAGTTGTTGCTGTAGTTGAGCCTTGAAGAAATCTAATTGGTACGCGCACGGCGATCGCATTGACGTTATAGCCTTTAGCAAAGTCAACGGCGGTGCTAGTGGGGCGAAAACCTACTGCCGGACCAATTCCTAATGCTCCAGCACGGACTCGAAAATACTGTTCTACATCAAAGAAAAATGGATCTTCTCGCAACCCAGCAAATACGCTTAAATTAGAGCCATTTACTGAAACCTGCTTAACTATTGGATTTGATGCGTTACTAATTGGGGTAGTCGTTCCTATTGCTAGGTTACTTGTCGTACCGTCGCGCAGAGTAGTTAGTTTAATGTTTTGTTGACCATTGGCCTTGGGCGCACCAAATTCAAATCGTAGAGTTACATCCGGTTTACCCGTAGGCGTAGCGTTATTATCTGCTATGCGAGTAACATTAAATTCGTATCGCGCTCTGGTACTGAAGTAATATTGTTGACGAGCGACCGATCGCGGGTTTGTATTCATAATAAAGACCAAATCTTTACTACTAGCTTGAAGATTTTGATCGCTTTCCCGAAATACATATAAATCTGTCAAATTGAGGTTGCGACCTTTAGTATCAACTTCACCATCATCATGATCGGAGGTCTTGGCATATTGTGGCAAAGTTACTGCAGTTAGAGCAATTCCTAGTGCTAATCCTCCTAAAGCAATAATTTTAATTAAATTCTGTTGAACCGCATTTTTTTGGGTTGCCATGTTGACTTATCCTTTAGTTACCTAGTTTTGAACTTTTACTACACCAGAAACTTGTTTTAATCTTTAAAGTTGTGATGCTTAGATTAATTATTTTTAAATCGGAAAATTTGCCAATTTGATAAGTTTTTAACCTCCCAATTTCATCGATAGTGGTTAAAGTCTTGCAACTATCTAGTTGTTTTTTAGTTAAAAACAAGCCAAATTTAAGAAGCTTGCATCATCCAAAAACAAAACAGTTTTTGGCAAGCATCAAACTTACCTCTTGCTTGACTTTTTTTTCATTTTCCTAGCCGCACCCCAAGCACTGAGAGACAATATACCTAGTATTGATGTCGGCTCAGGCACAGCTTTAGCGCCGCTTAAAGCGATCTCATAACGTCCATTAGTAGCACTTGTGCCAGCAAAATCTGTCAAAACAGAATTAGTATTGCTCGGTAAAACTTCTCCATCTATAGCATTAGGAAAAATACTTGCTCCATTACTTACAGGATTGTAGCCAGAACTAGAAATTGCTAAATAATAAATGCCATCTTCAACAGGAGAAAACCCACTTGATGAAAGGGTAGCTTGTAAAGAGCCAAAACTGTCATCATTTGCATATAATCCCCTACCAGCAGAGTCAAATAAAAACAACTGCGGATCGGTAGCTAATTCTGTGGGAATACCTAAAAGATCGTCAGTTGGAATTTGATCTGTTTGGGCATTTCTAGTTGTAGCTGAAAATGTCTGACCCCCCGTTAAAGAGATTTGAAATAAATCAGCATCATTGTCAAATAAAGTGCCAGAGATTGAATCTAATGAAAATGTCCCCGATGAGATGACTTGGGCTGTATTAAGATTGTCACCAGCCTCACTACTTTCAGCAAACGTTACAGCTTGTGCTTGCCCTGCATAAAATACTGTTAGCAGCATCGGAATAGCTGTTATAAATTTTTTCATCTATAATAGGTCCTTGGTTGTACTATCCTTTCGAGATCGAAATAGCATCATAATCTGAGTTATGCTCAACTTTTGAGCTAAACGCAGATAATAAGATCTCGATCTCAGTTCTTTCTGCCCTCAAAACACACACAAATACTTATTAGGAGTGTAGATTTAGGGCAAATTTTCACCCCACTTGCAAACATCAGTACCTTAGAACGATCGACTACTCACTTTCCAGTTCAAAAATTATTCACTTTCTACTCATTTACATATACAGAGTGTGAAGATAAAAGGTGATTTTGGCGTTACATGTGACATTATTGTCAAGCCCAAAAAGTTATAAATATCAAACTTTTGAAAACAGAAGATAGTATTCTTCTAAATTAAAAACTAATGAAGCAATGGAGTTAGTAATATTTATTGGCTTGCAGGCTGCCGGAAAAACTACTTTCTATCACAATAATTTTGCGGCAACACATCAGCACATTAGTAAAGACTTATTTCCTAATAATAAAAACAAAAATAGAAGACAAACTCAATTAATTACTGCCGCTCTAGAGGAGGGGAAGTCTGTAGTTATTGATAATACAAACCCGACAAGTGTTGAACGCGCTCTACTAATTGAAATTGGCAATAGTTACAACTGTAAAATTATTGGTTATTATTTTGATTTGCCTCTTAATTTATGTTTGGAGCGCAATCAACAACGAATTGGTAAAGCAAAAGTTCCAGAAATTGGAATTTTTGCAACAGTGAAAAAATTAACACGCCCTAGTTATAGTGAAGGTTTCGATTATTTATTTGATATTAATTTAGAGTCACTGCTTGCTTAAGGAAACCTATAGGTAGCGATAGTTTTGAAGATAAAATGCGAAGGTGCGAATATTTCCATAACTTGCGAATTATAACTGGGGCGTGGGTAATAACTCGCGTTGATGGCAGTTTTTTAAAGTTTACTGAATCGCGCTTTGAAAAGTCTTTTGATTAAAGTTTCATGAAATAATAGCAAAAACCACCGAAATATTACTGCAAGAATTTTAAGGCATCTATGCTTATATAGAAAGTGATAAAATCTCAATTCTTTGTGGCCAAACTGTGATTTTTTCGACCGCAGTTTAGAAAAGATTGTCGTAATTTCCGCAGGAATTGCTAGTGCTAACTTTACACATATTTGTCACAAGATGCCTTCGCAATACATTGCGCCCCTGCGAGTGATATTTGTGAATCAGAGAAAATCGTTATAGTTACTTTGCTACAAATTAAGCCTGAGGCAAAATAATTATCTCCACTCGCCTTGCAATCCAAAAGCAGCCCAATAATAAGGCGATTCCCATTTGTCTTGTTTCCACAATTCTATTTGTGCGGCTCTTAAAGCGGCGGCAGGCTTCAAACCTTTTTTCAACATTGCTGTATAAAACTTGCTCATCAATTCGGCGGTGGCGCGATCGTCTACGCTCCATAAACTTACTACTACTCGCGGAGCGCCTGCATACATGAAGCCTCTTGTCAAGCCTAGAACGCCTTCTCCTCGTACTTGTTCCCCTAAACCTGTTTGACAAGCGCTAAGTACAACTAATTCGGCAGGCAAATTGAGATTATATATTTCATTTAGGCGCAAAAAGCCATTTTGCGGCACACCTTTTTCGTTTACCAGCGACAGCACCACACCAGACAACTCTGGATTAAT
Organism: Chroococcus sp. CMT-3BRIN-NPC107; assembly: GCA_019359635.1. GTDB lineage: Bacteria > Cyanobacteriota > Cyanobacteriia > Cyanobacteriales > Chroococcidiopsidaceae > Aliterella. The sequence goes on along the minus strand of JAHHGY010000012.1, from coordinate 13,648 downwards.
GCTATTGAGGATGCCATGAGTTGCAAAATGAATAATTCGATATTGGCTAAGATTTGGGCTAGTAACCGCCGCGCGATCGCTCTTAAAATCAAAAGTATGGGAAGTCTCGCTAGGAGGTACAAGAGCTAAAATTTGCTCGGCTTCAAGTCTCGTACCAGGTAAACGGGTGAAGGTAACGCCAGCTTGGTTGGCGGATCTCTGCAAGGGAGAGTTTTTGTCAGTAAGTGGAGTAGATGTTGCAGTTTTTAATCTTGCGTCATCAGTGGTAAATACCGGATCGGCGAAGATTGCTACAGTTTTAGGCGCAGGTTTACGCCCCATTAGTTCGCGCCGCAATACGTCAATTGTAGAAGCCGAGGGCAAGCTAACAAGTTCATGCTCGACTAATAAAGGTGTATTGTTGCCATTTGGTACGGGTAAAGCGGCAAATGGCACGTATTGCAATGCGCCATCGCTGACTATTACTAAGCGTTTTTTGCCAATTTGTTTTGCTACAGGTTTTAAGAGAATATTGCTTAAATTATCGCCAGCTTTAGCTAAGTTTTGCCTCCTCAAACCAAAACGTTTATCGGTAACTAATTGGTAATACTGCTTGGCAATGGTTTCAATTTCTGATTGGGAGGGCAATTCGTAGCTAGTTAAAGAGTTAGCTGTTACCGCCCACAAATAGCTACGTTTTTCGCCTAGAGAGTATTCCAGCAATAGGGTATCGGGATCTAGAAGTTTTTGAATTTGGGTTATTTTCAGCGCTTGAGGCTGAGTTAAGGCGGCATATTGGGGGCTTGTCGTCCGAATTTGAGCTTGCAAGTCTTGGTATTGTTTTAGTAGTTCAGAAACTTGTTTATCTACGGCGGCGGCTTGCTCTAGAGTTGGTTTAGCGCTAAGGACATTTACCCGTTGAGTTTCGGCGATGTTTAACTTTGTTTGTAACTCCCGTTGTTTTGTCAGTAGTTGCGGCTCTATCCCTTTACGGATATCTGCGTTAGCTTCGGTGAGAATTTCTAGCAAACTACGGGCGCGGGCGCGATCGCTTACTTCTAACGCTTCTGCATCATGCCCGGCTTTTGGCTCTTTTTTATGCCACTGCATGAGTAAGTCTGTATAAAACTCGTAGTATTTCTGCACTGAAGCAAAATATGTAGCCCTTAACTCTTTACTAGCGATTTTGGTGCGTAAGGTTTCCACCACAGAAATCGCTGCTTTAATTTGGGTTTGAGCTTGAGGAAAATTGCCTCTAGCTCTTTCGCTATTGGCAATATTGTATAAGCTTTCAGCAACTCCAGATTTATCGCCTATACTTTGCCAAACTCTTAAAGCATTGTTGTAAGACGCGATCGCGCTAGGATAATTTGCTTGAGCGTTGTAAGTTTTACCAATATTATCTAGTGTTGGCGCGGCAGCCACTCGAATACCCAATTGCTGCCAGGTTTTTAATGCTGCATTTGAAACTTCTAAAGCTCGAAGATAATCTCCAGCAGCTAAATACACTCTCCCCATTAAAGCTAAAGCAGAGGCTTCAGCAAAAGGAATTTTTTGGGAACGCGCAATAGTTAGGGCGGTATTAGCCGATTCTAGAGCTTTGGGATAATCTTTCAATGATTCGTAGGTTCTAATTACCCCGGTAAGCGTTGAAAATTCTCGAAAGAAGTCGCCGGAAGCTCGTCTTACAGCTAATGCTTGATTGTAATAATCTAAGGCTTGGCGATAATCTCCCGATAAGCGGTATACACTGCCAATATTATCTAGAGTTTGCCCTTCTTGGGTGCGATCGCCTATAGAGCGAAAAATTGTCAATGCAGACTTATGGAAGTCAACACTTTGCTGATTGATAATCACCTAAAGAACTATAAACTTGGGCAATATTATTGAGCGCTACCGCTTCACCAGGGCGATCTTTAACGGCTCTTTGCAAAGTTAACGCCTTATTGTAAGCATCAAGGGCTTGTTGATAATCCCCTAAAGAATTGTAAATTCCGGCAATATTAACCAACGTAAAAGCCTCGCGTGCGCGATCGCCTACAGCTTGTTGCAAATTTAATGCCTTATTCAAAACTTCTAGGGCTTTTTGCTTCTCGCCTGTTTGATCGTAAGCAAAGCTAAGTTGATTGAGAGTTTCAGCTTCCGCTACACGGTTGCCTGATGCTTGAAGTAGGGTTATGGCTTGATTGTAGCGCTCTATGGCTTTGGGATAATTGCCTGATACACCGTAGCTTGCAGCAATTCCACTTAGGGTTGCAGCGCGATCGACAGAACTCCCTACGCCCGATTGTTGAATTTATAAGGCTTGATTATAAATTTCTATAGCTTTTTGGCTTTGATTTAATGAAGTGTAAAAAGTGCCTAAGCCTTGCAAAGTTGCTACAACTCCAGCTTTATTCCCGTTTGTTTTTTGAATTTCTAAAGCTTGGTTGTAAGCATCTAGCGCTTGCTGATTTTCGCCTAAAGAAGTATAAATTCTGCCTAAATTGCTTAACGTACTAGCAACTCCAGCAAGATCGTTTGTACTGCGTTGAATTGCTAGTGCCTGGTTGTAGGAATCAATTACTTTAGCAGTATCGTCTAAAGAAGCATAAACTCCCCCTAGGGTAATTAAAGCTGATGCTAGCTCGGTTGGTTTTTTTTCGGCTCTAAATATTGCCAAAGATTGGTTGTAGTATTCAATCGCTTTTTGTTTTTCGCCCAAGTTTGAGTAAACTCCAGCAACAGAAGTGAGTATAATTGCTTCGCCATAGCGATCGCCTAAAGCACGCATTATTTCTAAGGCTTGCAGATAATTTTCTAAAGCTTTAGGGTAGTCGTTTCCTAGCAAGTAAGTTAAACCAATTCCTTGAAATGCCAAAGCAATAGCAGCGCGATCGCCTATTTTTCGCCCAATTGCCAAAGCTTGCTCGTATTTAGCCAGCGCCTCGATCCGCGACTGATTTGTTCCTTGTCTTAAAAGCTGTAGCGCTTCCTCTAATAATTTTTGTCCTTCGCTGTTAGCAGCAGCTTGGGTATTGAGGCTAGGCGGTGGTTGAGTTATGCTACCAAGAGTTTGAGCGGCGACGATTTGCGATAATAGTAAAACGCTGAGACTAATAGTAAAGGTACGATAGAAAAAATGCGGGTACTGGCTATTTTGTTTAATCTCGTTCGTCATGATTACACCCAAAAAACAAATTACTAACAAGTAATATCACTTGCTCCAGAGTAATTTCCGGCAAAAGTTTTAGTTTCACAAGCTTTTTGAGCCGTGCGATCGCGCTTGGTTTAAATTCAAGGCATTACTAAGCTTAGTAATGCTGTTCGATAGTTTTTCTTGACTGTAGCCGCGTACTCAAAGTTTTATCTAAAAGTTTCAACTTAGCCCGTACTTGTAGAATAGCTTTAGCATAAAATTAAAATATAATACTTCAATTTTAACAGTCTTATTTCCTTGCTACCTCTTATAACTAAATTAATCGAAGTAGTGCAATGGTTTCGTGCAATACTAAAGTTGAACTCTTTGCTTAAATAATGTTATTTGCAATTCATAATTTATTTTTAGTTATAAAATATTCATTAACGAAAGATAGTCTAATGTACACTATCTGGCTTTTATACCTAACTATAACTCTCTCGAACTAAATCGGTCGGAGGAACATAAATTGATAGCAATCGTCTTTTAGTAGGATGATTTGTTTGTAAAAACTTACTACCATATTGAAAATTATTGACGCGGATAAGTAACTATGATTCTCAACAGGCAAAAAATAACACAAATTACCAGCATAGGATTGGTTAATTTAATAATTGCTATTAGCTTGTTAGGCTGTACTAATCCTACCCAAGCTCAAGAAGAAAGACCCTTACGAAGATTAATAATAGAGCGAATATTGAAAAGGAACCCAAATAGAGCAACTCCTACAACGCCAATAGCGACAGATATGGCTTTACAGACCTTGTCTTATCAAGGGACGACACGCAGTTATTATGTATATGTTCCTAGTTCTTATCAATCAGGAAAACCTACTCCCTTAGTGTTGGCGTTTCATGGTGGTGGGGGTTCAGGCGATCGCCTTGCAGCTAGTACGAATCTCAATGATGTAGCAAATAGAGAGGGTTTTGTAGTTGTTTACCCAAACGGGATTAATAATCAATGGAATGATGGACGTAGCGCTCGAGGCTCTAATACCAATACTGATGACGTAGGTTTTGTTTCTGCACTAATAGATAAGGTAGTTCAAGACAAAAATATTGATAAAAATAGAATTTATGCAGTGGGATTATCCAATGGGGGAATGTTTACCCAAAGATTAGCTTGCCAAATGTCTAATAAAATTGCCGCTTTTGCAACAGTCAGTGCAGCTTTACCAAAAAATTTACAATCTACTTGCAATCCCGGCCGACCTGTACCAATTGTAATGATTAATGGAACTGCCGATCGCATCGTACCTTGGCAGGGTGGAGAAGTAGCAAGAGATATACGTACTCGTTCTGGACAAAAGCCAAGTGGTGTAGGAGGGGAAGTTATTTCAATCCCTGCAACGATCGCTTTTTGGAGAGGTAAGGACGGTTGTACAGTGCAACCATCCACCGAAAAGTTACCTGATACTCAGCCAGACGGCACGCAAGTTACCCGTCAATACAGCAACTGCCGCAATTCTTCCCAAGTTGTACTTTATACCGTTGACGGTGGGGGTCATGGCTGGCCAGGTAGCAACGTAAATACCCAAACAAGACGAGGCGAGCTTATTGGTAAAATCAGTAAAGATATCAGCGCCAGCAGTGTAGTTTGGAACTTTTTGAAATCAAAAACCCTGCAATAATATTTTATTTGGAATCAAGAGATTTCTTAATTCCTAATATTTATAAAATAATTAAAACAATTTTATTTTTATCAGGAATTGGAGTCTATGTTAGTTAACTGTAAATTATAATAAATTGAGCCGTACTCTCCATCAATTTGAAATTGTTGGAGTACAGGCAGCTTATAATTAACTGCTGCTGGAGCAATTATTCTCGGTGCTTCAAAACTAACATTGCTGTCAGGAAAATCGCTCTGTTCAGGAGGAACGAATAAATTAATGAAATTGAAACTTTCTCCATAATTACAACTTTCAAAGACTCCTACTTGGGTTAGCTGATTATAAGTAATAAGTAATTTATTATCTGCCGATAAGCTTGTTTGCATATAACCTACTCTCACATCATCCGATAATATTTTTTTAGGATTCCAGGTTTGATTTTGTCCATCAAACTTTAAGTATATTAGCTTACCTAAATCGTGAGTAGCAAGATGAATATTGTCTAGGGAATCGGAAACTAAACTAAAATGACTTGAGTAAAGAGAATTGTTACTACCGGGTTGATAAGTGAATATTGATTGCGATTGCCAAGGTGTATTAAAGAAAAAACTATCAATTTTGTAAGCCCAATAAAATGTGTCGTCATTGGTATAAACAACCCCAATACGATCTTTTAAGGCTACTAGGCGCGCGCTTTTTCTAGCTGATTCATCAATAATACCTAGGTTCACATAGGTATAATCCCAATTTAAACCTCGATTGCCACCATTGAATACTTTAATAGAATAGTTTTTAGTATAATTTTGCTGGGCAATAAAAGCAGTCCATAAATTACCTCTATTATTAACTGTTATGGTAGGGCTTGTAGCTACAAAATTTCGAGCTTGGTACACAGTATTTGTTTGTCCAGCCTTCCATTTTTTCTTGATAAGATTGTATGTAATTGGCAAAAATATAATACCACCTGTTGCCGAAGAATAAGCAAGAAAAAGTTTTTGTCTAACTAAAAAACCGTCCGCCGTTGATTCGCTACTAGTATTTGGTATAGATAACATCCAATTCCAGCTTTTACCGTCATCAAAACTAGAATAAAGTACCAAGCTGCTGGCATCGTACTGATTTTGACCTTGATTAAATAAAACGTGGATAGCACCATCATTTGTTATCCATGTATGTCTTTGATGTCTATAAGAGAGCATTCGGTCGGTGGTACTTTTTAGGTTAGTTGTGGTACCGTTAACTACTTTACTTTCTTGATAGTTATAGGGATTTTGAGCGACATTGTAGACCTTTCTTCCCGCTCTATAAAAATTTGATGTTTTAGAGTATTGTGCAGTCGTTATTTTATCCTGAGATTTGCTGTTAACTGCTAATGAATTATTTTGCCAATTGAAAAAAAATATCTGAGGGAATAAAATTAACGAAAAGCTAAAATGAGATAAATTCTTCATGTTTTTATGTCTTAAGATAGATTTTTAGAGGAAATGGCTTGTAACAGTCAACATCTTTACCTATAAATTTTTCATATTCTTATGCCCTAAGATAGTTGTTTGAAAATAATTTGTATTCGCAAACATTTTTGTATATTTATATATAGCTAAATAGGAAAATTAACTCGTGCAAGGCTTCATCAATTTAAATAAGCAAACTAACTTTACATCTCACGACTGTGTAGCTAAATTGCGGGGATTATTGCGCCTCAAACGTATAGGACATGGAGGCACATTAGATCCAGCCGCTACAGGGGTTTTACCGATCGCACTTGGTAAAGCGACGCGGTTATTACAATACTTGCAGTCAGACAAAGCTTACAAAGCAACTATTCGTTTAGGCGTTGCAACGGCAACAGACGATTTAGAAGGAGAAATTATTAGTCAAGCGTCCGTATCTAACCTATCGTTAGAACAAGTTTCCTTGACATTAAAGCAATTTTTTGGCAAATTATCTCAAATTCCGCCTAAATACAGTGCAATTCAAGTACAGGGAAAACGCTTGTACGATTTGGCTCGTCGTGGCGAAACAATCGAAGTTCCTGCTAGAAATGTAGAAGTTTACAATTTAGAAATATTAGAGTGGCGTAGTGGCGATTATCCCGAAATCGATCTGGCAATTGCTTGTAGTGCTGGAACATACATAAGAGCGATCGCGCGCGATTTGGGTATAGCTTTAGCTACTGGTGGCACTTTAGCTAATTTAATTCGCACTCAAAGCAGTGGTTTTAGCTTATCTAACAGCCTGACATTTGACGAACTAATAGAGCAACTTCAACAAAAAACTTTTATTCCTATTGCTCCTCCCGCAGCCTTGCAACATCTACCACTCATAACCTTACCTGCGGCTATTGCTCAAAAATGGTGTCAAGGACAAAAAGTTGTTGGCGATGAAGGAGTTTTAACTAATTCTCCAGTGCAAGTTTATCGAGATGGTGAGTTTTTGGGTATTGGTCATCAAGAAGACTTAGAAGTACGAAGTCTTATTCCCGATTTAGTATACGAGCCGATGTAAAAATTTAGAGCTTTGCTGAAAGAGTAATAATTTTCAAAAGGCGGTTAAAAAAAAGACAGAATTTCAAATTTTACCTTCGTCTTCTGCAACGGTTTTATTTCAAGTTTCATGTTCAATTTAGACCTGCAACACCTCCTCTAATTGCTCTTGGCTCAAAGTCGTTAAAATAAATACTTCTTGAACCGTCTTACCAAGTCTAGCGATAACTTTAAAGCCGCCGCGAATCGGTACAGAAATCCTCAATTGCATTTGGGGAATATGACCTTTAGTTCTACTAATAACGCCGGGAGTTATGGTGTTGATGCCTTCTAGCTTCGTTAAAGCTTCTAAAATGCGAATAAGTCCGGGAATATGGGTAGAGTGATTAAGTACAAGCCTGCCGCTAGTGGGTTTGCCCATAATGGTTTAGGCTGCCTCTAGAGGAGCCATTGTTAAACCCGCACGTCTAAGTTGCTGATGATAAAGTTCGGCTTGTTCTTGGGGGCCCACCCAAACAATAGCTTGTCCTTCAAAGTGAATTTGATTAGTTAGTTCCCAAGCATTTTCGCTGCCCATACCCGGAATATAAGTTAACAAGCATTTTGCTACGTGTTCAAAAGTGTTGAAATCGTCATTTAGGACGATGATTTTGTAGTTGGGATAAATCTTACGAGTAACTTCGCTTTTGCGAGTGGGAGCAATGGTTGGTGCAGAATTTGCCATAGTGCGGACAACTATTGAATGTAACCTAGCCATAACTTATATAAAAAAGCTCTATCGAACTACATTCCAAGATACCAGAGGATAAAGAATAAATCCTGGTAGAGAAGTTGCATTGCAACTTCTCTACATTTTTTAACGCCAATCGTCCCAATTTTCATTAAAAATTGAGGTATCGGGGAAAGCAGTAGGATTGCCTTGTGCCTTTAAACGACCTTTGAGCGCCTCTAGCTGCGGTTCTTGTTGGGGTAAACTATTTACTAATTCGTAAGGTGCGATCGCCTTATCTAAACTAAAAGCTGCGGTATTTCCCGCCGCCGCTCCCGATGACCATTCAAAAGAATGCACTCGGTAAGCCGCCGCCGCAATATGGCTTGTGGCAATACTTTTACCAGCGACGAGCATATTGTCAATTTTTTGGGGAATCATCGCTCTTAAAGGAATTTGAAACGGGTAAGCTTGTCCTGCGCCCTTTCTTTCGCCGGGACGCTCGATATTTCCTGGAGCTTCTGGAGGGCTTTTGACCATGCAGGGATGAAAGTCTATGGCATAATGAGCAATACCTACAGAATCGGGATATATTGTCGAACGCGATCGCCGCATAGCTAAAGAAGCCTTGCTAGCACCGCCAATTATCGCCGTTGCTTCTAATCCAGACAATGCTGCTTTTAAGCTGCGATAAGTTTCTGGTGATAAAGCTTGGGAGTAATACTTATCTGTATAATCGCGGCGCGAAATATCAATTTCCCACACTGTAAAGCCTTGGGGTTGTCCCCAGCTTGGTCTACCGATAATTCTGCGTCCTTCGCGCATATAAGGATATTTAGACAAGCCGTGTACGGTTCCCATGGGCGAATCTAATCCTGACAAATAGCGGTAATTTGGTTGCGGTTGCTTGACTCCCTCGCCTAGTTGAGAGTCAGTAGTTCCAGCTACTAGCCAGTAATAATAGCCTTGGGAAATTTCTTCGGCTTTACGCAGACTTTCAACTCGCAACCCTCCCATCCATTTTCCGGGTTCTAGTTGTCCAGTAGCTTGCAATTGATTGCGAGCATAGACTAAATTATCGCTGCTAGTCCCTGGACGGTAATCATTGCCCCACGTCCAGTTTTGCATAGAAATATCGCCTGGTGAAGGAAGTGTAAATTCAATACCGCTAAACGTAGCTGTTTCACCTTCTCCCGGACTCCAAATGCGACGATAGGTAAAAACTAAAGGAAAACTAGCAAGACGCTGCAACTCATAACTATAGTAGTTAGAGTACTGGAGATAAAAAGGTGGCATTGTTTGCACTTGGGGTTGGGCGGTTGCCTCCATTGCGTAAGTATAAGTAAATCCTTGAGTGCAATAAGGATCGTTTGTCGCACTCGAAGCGGAGGGTTCTAAGTAAGAACGCGCATCAATACCAAGGCGGTAAGGAATATCTGCAAGCCCGACCAATTCTCCGGTTTCTGTTGCATCAACTACGTACCAGTTAGGGGCATTGCTTTTAGCTAAAGGGCTGTTTTTCTTAGGTTTTGCGGGTACAAAACGAATAATATTTTTATCAAATTTAGCCGAATTGTTGTAACTGTATGCTTCGGTAATTGTTTGCGATAGTGGTTGAGTATTGAGCGGTGGCGCGCCTTTGGCAGGGCGGTGTTGAATTGAAATCGCCCCAGTAATTAGATTAGGTGTGCGTTGCAGTTCTTTGACTACGGTATTTGGAAAAAACTGTAACTTGCCCTTGCCTTTTTTTGCTGCGTCTGTTAGTAACTTAGTTAAAATCTCATGACCATCCCTAGGCAAAAAACAAGAATCGCTTACCCAGCAGTCTCCGGGATTTAGTTCTTTATATTTTCGCTCAATGCGTGATCGCAATTCTAAATAACCGCGCGGGTACAATAACTTTGCTCTTTGAGTTGGTCGCTCGTCTAAAGCCGAAGTTCCCTGAGCCGAAATTTGTCCTCCTACCCAGTCAGTAATTTCTGTAAGACAAACATTTTTACCACCAAGCAAGCCTTCATAGGCTGTCGCTACTCCACTTAGTCCACCACCAACTACTAATATTTCACATTCAATAGTTTGGTCGGCACTTCTGGGGGGAGCAGCTATGGCCATAGGGGTAAACAAAGTTCCAACCAATGTCAAACTAACAAGCGGAGCCTTCATATAGTCAAATCTATTAAAGTACGATGTCTAAGCCTTAGACGTTACCATTTCAAAAATGTGTATGGCAAGCCTTCTGCACTCGATTATTCAACTTTACAAATGATAATACGCGATCGCGCTTCACTAGACCAATACTTGTTTAAATTCACTGGTAGTTTGAGCTTTACTCTGTTGAATCATTACATAAAAACTATGTTTGTACCCAACGCATCCGCAAAATTACATAATTTATAAAAATTTACCCAAAATATTCCGTAGAACCCACCAAGCAAATTGAATATCAACTATGGCAATCTGTAAAAGTCAACAAAGATTGGAATTTTCCAGCACTCAATAAAAATTCGCTCCACAACTTTGCACTATGAATATACTAAATAGCTCGAACAACTTTCCTTTATGGCAATTTTTAAAACAGCCTGTTTTTAGTTCTCAAACCAAATTAATACTAAGCCCCCGTCAGTTTGGGTATTTATACAAAATTCAATTACTAGAGCGCTGCTTTACCCAAGACTGTAGCTTTAAAAAACCCAATGTAACTGAATAATTTTAAATTTATTTAATATATAACTTTAAAAATGCCTAAATTTCTAACAATTTGGGCATTTTTACTGTATTTACTTTTACAGATTTTTTGAAATTTCTATACTTAGACGTTGCTTAGTATTAATTAGAGTGACAATTGTTTCATTTCATTACGTTAAGTGCTAAAAGATTATTAGTAATAATCGTTTAGCAATCAAACAGCCAAAATATGCAGTTACAAAGCCCGTAGCCTTTATACTGACAAAAACGTACTATACACAGTAGTTTATGGAAAACGCAGAAGCAGATTCACTAAAGCGCGTGTTTGGATTGCCGACGCTGGTTATTTATGGCGTAGGTGATATTCTCGGCGCGGGGATTTATGCAGTAGTAGGCAAAATTGCTGGAATCTCAGGCGCTTGGGTGTGGGTTTCGTTTACAACTGCGATGGTGGTTGCCGCTTTCACCGCTTTGAGTTATGCCGAACTTGGCAGCCGATTTCCCAAAAGTGGAGGCGTTGCTTACTTTGTTCATAAAACATTTCACAATCATTTGCTCTCAACTTTAGTCGGTTGGATCATGTTTTGTACCTGCCTAGTTTCCATGGCAACGGGAGCAAAAGCCTTTGCTGGCTATTTCAATGCTTTTGCCCCTGGCGTTCCGCCTTGGCTAATTATCTTGGCGCTTTTTTCTGCTTTGGCATTTGTCAACTTTAGAGGCATGAAAGAATCTTCTGCTCTAAATATTGTTTGTACAACGATAGAAGCTTCAGGACTAGTTATTGTTATTTTAGTTTCCTTCTTGTTTATATTCGGGGGCGGCGAAGCAACAACTGCAACTTCTATTGTAGAAACGCCAGCTATTAATTGGATAGCAGTTTTTCAGGGAGCATCTCTCGCCTTCTACGCCTTTATTGGCTTTGAAGATATTGTGAATGTTGCCGAAGAAGTAAAAAACCCCGAACGTAATGTTCCTAAAGCTATCTTGCTATCATTGGGGATTGCTGGAATTATTTATATTCTCGTTTCTTGGCTTTCTACTCAGGTGATAAGTCCTGGAGAACTTGCTAAATCCGGCGCTCCCTTACTCGATGTAGTTAGCCGAGCGCAGCCCAATTTTCCGCAAGTGGTTTTTACATTCATTCCGCTGTTTGCAGTTCTCAATACGGGGTTGCTAAATTTTGTCACCGCTTCGCGCCTGCTGTATGGAATGTCTCGCGAAGGACTACTACCTGCTTGGCTAGGAAAGTTACACGCACGGCGAGCTACTCCCTATAGAACGCTAATAGTTATTTTACCGATCGCAATTTTTCTTACCCTTTCCGGGACGTTACAGTTTTTAGCAGGCACAACCGCTACTTTGCTGTTAGGAATGTTTTGTTTAGTCAATCTTTCTTTGTTAATTACCAAGCGCCGCGAACCGAGAACAAGCGGGTTTCAAGTTCCTTTATTTATTCCAGCTTTGGCGCTGCTGTTTAATTTAATTTTAGTTGCCTTTGCTTCCCCAGAAAGTCACATTTTGGCATTGGTATTTACGGGTATAGGAGTAGTTTTGATTGCCCTTCGTCAAGTTTTAACCAAAAGAGGCGTACCAAGTCCCTAGCGTGGCAATAGACTTTTAGGTGCGATCGCCTGTACTAATATCTCTTGTTGCTCCCAATATTTAGAAACATAGCTGTACCTAGCTAGGTATAGCTTTACAAAAAATTCAAACTAATCAAATTTTACCTAAACTTTATATTTTCTTAACCTAGTCTTAGTTAAACTAATCTTAATCAAGTTGAATTGTATGTATTTTATTTTCATACAAAGGCAAAAACAAGCTCATTAACAGCGTAACGAGCTTGGCTCAAAAATAGGTTAAAGCATTGATTAGTAACACTGAGGAACAGAACCATACATTAAAGCCCCTAGGAACCTACTTAGTTGAAGCTGGTATAATTACAATAGAGCAACTAGAGATTGCCCTCAAAAAGCAAAGTTATTCGAAAAAACGCCTAGGAACAGTTCTTGTAGATTGCGGTTGGATAAAGCAGCAAACTATTGAGTATTTGATCGAAGAAGTTGTATTGCCACGCAGGACTACAAACCAATTTTTTAAGTCCCAACCTCATGGGCATAACAATTTAACTTTAGCCGAACAAAGAAATAACTATCCCAAAATTGCCAGCTTATCGATTAGCGACTTAACTTTTTTTTTGTCTCCTAGAAAAACTACCCGTTTTTTAGTTCTTCTGGTATCTGATTTAGTTTTATGCAGTTTGTTCTTCCAGTTTTGTGTATATTTTCTACCGGATTATCCTTTAAGAGATACTCTGGCAAAGTTATTGAATATTGATAGAGAACATAATATTCCTACCCTATACTCGTGGTCAGCCTTAGGATTTTGTGCCATGCTCCTAACTGTAATTGCTAGGGCAAAAAACCAGCCAGCGATCGCTATGTCAATTATTGGCGAGTATTAGCAGTTATTTTTGCGTACCTATCCCTTGACGAAGCTATTTCCATTCACGAAAAATTTATACAACCCGTGCGAACTTCGCTTAATACAAGTGGTTTTCTCTACTATGCTTGGGTGATTCCGGGAGCAATTTTTGCTTTCGCTGTGTTTTTAGGGTTTCTCAAGTTTATCAAGGCTCTACCTCCCAAAACAAAACGCTTATTTCTAACTGCGGGTACAGTTTTTGTGGGAGGAGCGATTGGCATGGAACTATTGTCTGGAGCTTATGCTGAACTTTACACTCACAACAATTTTACTAGCGCTATTCTCACCTCCATTGAAGAATTCATGGAAATGATTGGCATAGTTATTTTTATTTATGCTTTGCTGTCTTACATTGGTTCGGAGTTGAGAGGATTAAATTTGAACTTTAAAATTACAGCACTACAGTTGTAGATAGAATGAGGGGTAAGAGTGAACATCAAGGGTACTGATGCAGGAAGAGTTCAACCTATTTGCGAGCGGGCAAGCTTTGGAAACTCTGTGTGCATGGAGTGATAATCTCA
>JAHHGY010000011.1 GCA_019359635.1 Chroococcus sp. CMT-3BRIN-NPC107 | reverse complement strand
GAGATGATCGCTCCATACACACAGAGCTTCCAATGCCTGCCCGCTGGGAAGTAGATTGAGTTCCTCCTGCATTAGTGCACCCTTCATGTTTACTCTTACCCCCCCCATTTTATCTACAACTGTAGTGATCGGGTAGTGTAGTAGAAATGTTACAGCCATTGGTGCGCGAAAAACAGCTACAAATAGTAGTGGATTGCGATCGCGCTCCTGATGAAATTATGACTGATTCTTTAAGACTGCAGCAAATTATTACTAATTTAGTCAGTAATGCTCTGCGCTATACCCAAGAAGGCCTAGTTCAAATAACTTGCGGAAGTCAAGATAGCGATAAATGGGTGCTAATTGTTAGCGATACTGGAATTGGGATTAGCGCCGAAGATGGAGAATTAATTTTTGACCCTTATTATCGAGTTAGCAACGAACAATCTTATTTGCCTGATAGTACAGGGTTGGGGCTTGCAATTGTAGCTCAACTTGTCCAACTATTAAAAGCAAAAATTGAATTAACTTCGCTTGTTGGCGTTGGTTCAACCTTTACAGTAACTTTCCCGATAGCAATTTGAACAACTATCTTTGCTCTGGTTGGGTAGTTAAGTTTTGTCCGATTTGGGGTTCAGTTCCCGCAATTAAGCGCTCAATATTGCTGCGATGTCGCCAAATAACATAAAAACCACCCGTAAGCGCAAAGAGTACATAAGCTAAAGGCTGGTGGAAAAATAGCATTAGTAAAGAAACAGAAGTCGCCCCAGCTATAGAACTTAACGATACAATTCGCGAAAAGGCGAATACTAACCCAAAAACTGCGATCGTAGACAATCCCACCATCCACGACATTGCAATTAAAACCCCCAAACTTGTAGCCACTGATTTACCGCCACTAAAGCCCAACCAAATTGACTTACTATGTCCCAAAACAACGGCTAAACCCGCACTTGCAACCATCCAGGGAAGCCAAGAAGTAGCATTTACGTCTAGAGGAATTAGTTGACGATCGGCAGCATAATTAACTAGCCAATGAGTAGACACGATCGCGCCATAACCTTTGATCGCATCTACCAGTAAAACGAAAGCTCCTGGGACGGTTCCGAGAGTTCTCAGCACGTTTGTTGCTCCGGTAGACCCGGAACCGTGTTCGCGAATATCAATACCTTTCAGCACCCGCGCGGCGGTGTAGCCTGTGGGAGTTGAACCTAATAAGTAAGCTACAAGCAAAAGTGCGCCGCACAAAGTTAGCCAAGTAAGCATATTTTTTCTAAAAAGGGGACATCGTTTTACGTTTTAATTAAAAAAGTCATCTTCTCGCTCTCTAGCCATTTGCGGATCGGGAGCAAAAGCTAGTAATAAAGGGAACTGTAACAAAGAAAGGCTAATTTTCTCCTCCGAGTCGTCAACGATAATTAACGGCAATTCGTTAGCTTTAACCAAACGCTCGGCTTTAATCGCCAAAGCATCCGCCGACTCAAATAATACTACACCGCGATCGGGTCCAAAATCAGCGCGAGTGATGCCCAAACAGTCCTGTAAGCCGCGTCGCCATTCACCCAACCGTTCGGGCATATTGGCGAGTATTAATGCGCGGAGGCGATCGCCATGCAACTCTGATAAAACGGATATAACGGCGGAACTAATCAAAATATTTTGCAAGCGACTACCCATTGTTTTTAATGCGCCTCTACCTCCTTGATTAAAAAACCACTGCGATACGCGCTCCGCATGGATGGGTTCAAAGGTGCGGCGTAGTTTCCAAGGTTCTCCGTAGTAATCGGGTTTAGTGCGGTATTCGTCCAACATCTGGCGAATTTCTTTAGTAGTCGATTGAAAACGTTGCTCGGTAAATTGCAGCGTACTTGGTGGCGCAACAACTTTTTTTGGCGGCGATTCTACAATAGGAACGGTTTGTAGAGGTGGCTCTTTGACGGCGGGGGTTAATTGTAGCTGTTCGACAGAAGCCGCCAAATCTTGCAAGCTACCTGTAAGATAGTCTTTAAAGCCTTGGACTCTAATTGCTAATTCTTGAGAAGTGCCAGCAAAAGAAGTTCTCATTTCAGCGCGGATGCGTTCAGAGCGGCGTTCTAGCGAATCTATCGCAATAACTAAGGTTTGTTTGCGTTGTTCTAGATGGGCTAAAGATTCTTGCACCACCACAGACATGGCATTTTGAGTTTGCGACAACTGCTCGGAAATTGAACGGTAGTTAGCTTGCAAAGTAGCAATTTCTTGTTTAAGACGTTGTTCTTTAACTTGCAAAGCCGCTATGCGTTGTTGCTGCGATCCTATTTGTGTTGATAACTCATTTTCTGATTCTGGAAGTTGCTCAGGGAGAGTTTTTTCTGACTCTGCTACAGGCTCAGTAGTTGTTTCTGGGAGGGGAGATTGGTCTGCATTCATATAAAAACAAGTTCGCCAAGCGCTCAATACAATTAGTTTTTTACTTGTTAGGTAAGCGTTGCTCTAAGCAGCTTTTCAGCATTTTGGGGTCAAACAAAATTGGCAGAAAATGAATACTTTTAACTTCTTTAAAGTAAAACAAAATTGGTACAGATGACCAAAAGATGCGCCAAGTTTGCCACTCAGCGAAGGGAAAGCAACGAATTAAAGTTTCACCGCGATAAATATCTAAAGCGGTGTCGCTAAATTGAAGGCGCAAAGTTGCCGCTTGAAACAAGAGAAATAAACCAAATACAGCACAAACTAATCCCACCCACATTTGTACTAGCAATATTGGAATTGCCGCAATTATCAAAACTATGGGCAGATTGTAGCTAGGTGCAAGTTGCACTGTTGAAGCCGATTGTGGCGTAGAAATAGTCATAAGTTTTAGTTTTGCTCTAACACATAGATTTGCTTACTATTTTAGAGTTTTGTACCAAGTTAATTGGCGAAGATGAACAACCAATTCGTTATTTTGTTATTGATGAGAGCTGCTTTAGACTTCTCTCCCTCCTAAACGATTAATTGCTGCTTGTGGCATCAAACCGATTGAACTGACTACTGGCGAGTAATTTTACTATCAACGGTTCCTAGATGAGTTTGCTACGACCTATTGAGAGAGTATCAACATTTTGCCAGTAGATGACGGACGATTTTATAAAGGCAAGAATCTGATTATCCCAAAGAACATTATTTTATTATTCAACTACCGTACTGCCCGCAGTTAAATCTCATTGAACGATTGTAGGAGCATCTCAAAGCGGAGTTAATTGGGATGACATCCTAAAATGAGCGGGAAACCGGGCTTTTCTTTAAGGTAAGCGATCGGGCTTTTTTCTGCCTATTTTTATAGTTTACACGGGTAGA
Organism: Chroococcus sp. CMT-3BRIN-NPC107; assembly: GCA_019359635.1. GTDB lineage: Bacteria > Cyanobacteriota > Cyanobacteriia > Cyanobacteriales > Chroococcidiopsidaceae > Aliterella. The sequence goes on along the minus strand of JAHHGY010000011.1, from coordinate 64,941 downwards.
TATTGGTTTATTTATCTACCTATGTCTTTCAGATTCTTCTACCTTTTTAAGTAGCTTACCAGTGGCTGTAGCCGCTTTTGGGTAATATAGCTAGTTACGGGCTGCATCCTAATCTGGCAATTTTTGTAATTCCGCGCCGACATAACCAGCAAAATTCTGTTGCTGCTGCTCTGTAGGATTCTTAACAGATTTTACTTGATAGCTACTAGGACGGGGAGCGGCTAAAGTAACTTGGTATTGACGCAATTGCTCTTGATGAAATACTGTAACTTCGATCTTGTCGCCCTCTTGGTAATCTTGCAAAACTTCGCTCATAGCGCTTGCTGTTACTCTAATGCCATCAATTGCTAATAATTCATCTCCCGGATCGATTCCTGCTTTATGGGCTGGCGTACCCGTTTCTACAAATTTGACTACCTCTCGCCCCTGCTCAGAATTTACTTTTATTCCTAAATGCGGCACTGGGTCTTTATCTTCACCCAACAACTGCAAACCAAACGGCTCTAGATATTGATTAAATGGCAACTCCTCTAGCCCATCAATATATTTAGCAAAAAAGTCTGTTAAGTCTGTTCCTGCTACTGATGTAATAACTTCCTGCAACTGCTGGGGTGTAAAACCTATTTCCTCAATCCCAAACTGCTGCCACATTTTTAGCATCACGTCGTCAAGGGATTTCTGATTGTCATGCTTTGCTCGAATCAGCAAGTCTAGCAACAATGACACCATTTCTCCTTTTAAATAGTAAGAAATTTGAGCATTATTGCTATTGGCTTCGGGTCTATACAACTTGATCCAAGCATCTAAACTCGACTCGCTAACTGGCTGCACCCATCGCCCCGGCGTTAGCTCGTAACGGGTAATTTCTTTACCTAAATTCTGTAAAAAAGTCTTAGCGTCATAAATTCCCGCTCGCATAGGGATCGTTAAGTCGTAATAACTTGTTGTGCCTTCACTAAACCACAAGGACGGCGTGTAGTTTTCCCCGTCGTAATCAAAGACTTCTAAGGCTTTAGGACGGATGCGCTTGACATTCCATAGGTGAAAAAACTCATGGGCCACCAATTGCATAAAACGATTGTATTTGTCTGGAGAGCGAAACCCAAAACGGGGATAATTTAACGAGCAAGCATATTTGTGTTCTAATCCGCCGTTGCCCTGAGCAGATAAATGTAGCAAAAATAAATAGCGATCGTAAGGCAATCCACCAAATATTTTCGCCTCTACTTCAATGATTTTCTGGGTGTCAGCAATTACTTTTTCTGGAGCAATATTACTCTTTCCTCCCCAAATTGCCAATTGGTGAGCTTTGCCCAATGCTTCAAATTCGTAGACTTGCTGAGTACCAATTTCAAAGGGACTATCTACTAAGGTGTCAAAATCTGCGGCGACAAATGTATTAATTTGTCCGGTCACTTCTGGTAATGGTGTGGTAACTTGCCAATTATTTTGAGGTAAGGCGATCGCAATTTCTATCGGTTGCTTTTCTAATCCAGGTATTCTCAAAAATATTGCCGCACCGTTAAAATAACCGTGGGTTGCATCTAAATGATTTGTGCGTACTGATAGCTCATTAGCAAAAACTCGGTAGCTAATTTCAATTGCTTGGTTATTTAAGCTAGAAGTTTCAACTTGCCAGTGATTTTTAGCTATTTTGCGCCAAATTAGCGGCTTGTCGCCAGATTTTGCCTCAAAATCTTGTAGGTGCTTGGCATATTCTCGTACTAAATACGAGCCTGGTGTCCAGACGGGCATTTTTAAATCTAATAACGGCAATGAGTAGCCTCGCACTAGCAACACTACTTCAAATAAATGAGCTTCAAGTTGGGGCATGGCGACGCGATAAGTCATTATCGGCGGGTTTTCGCCTTGAAGAAGTTGACTAAATTGATTTAAGGTAGCTTGAGTCATAATTAAAGGGCAGTTTTCCTATTCTCCATCCTAAATACTTAGATTGCTTTAAGCTAGGCACTTCTTTCTAAGCTGGATTGCGTAGGGCTTGAGCCGCCAAATAAATTTTCCCCCATTCACTGATAACTTGATGGGTTTTGAGTTTAAGCTCCTTGGCGATCGCATCTATATCTTGACCTGCTTTTTTTAATTCAACTATTTGGCGCTGATTTTCGCTTAAGTCTGCCCACAGTTTCTCCCACTGGTGGGATAATAAACCAAAATTGTTTTTTTCTAAAGAAGTCTCTAGCCACTCGTCAACCATGGGCGAAGAACCTTTGATGGCAAAAACTTGGACGGCGTGGTAACTAACTTTTTCGCGCAATCTATAAACTTTTTTGATGTCTAAATTTATGGCAGTAGCGACTTCTTCTGGAGATTTTCCTTCTAAATATAACTGCAACCACTGAGCGGCATTTGTCCCTAGTTTTTCGGTTAAGTAGGCAGAAAATTCTCTAATTACATGGCTGCGCGCGCTCAGTTGTTCCTCAAATGCTCGCTCGTTTTCGTACTGGGCGATCGCTTTATTGTCTAATAAATTAACCGGGTTGTCGCTATCTTCGGTTAGCACTTCTTCCGACACTAACCGAACTAAATCTTTAACAGGTACGTTGGTTAGTCCCCCCCGTTGACTGCGGCGCAAATAATTGACAAATCTGTAAGCTAATAAAGGTTGATTGCGTACCGGGCGCAAACAGTATTCTTCCGCCGCCGCAAATAGTAAAGCATTTTGCAATCGTCGTTCTTTCGTACACTCAGCAATCCAAGTCATTTGCTGCTGCATATAGCGATCGCTTTGGAGCAATTCTTGTAGCACTTCTTGCAATACTTCAGCTACGGCTCGATGGCGATCGCGGCTTAATGCCACGCCCGTACTAATTTTACTCCGCAGCAATACTACACTTCCTAATCTTTTAATTAAATTAGTGTAAGCTCTTTCTGGTGCTATACCTATATAGCGATCTTTTAAAATTCGGTAACGATAGGCGATCGCGCTAATAGCAATTTCTAACTGATGGGTATCTAAGCTCTCAAACCGTTCTAAATCTGAGCCTATCAACCATTTAACAATACTTTCTTTTGTGGCGGTACTTTGCTGGGCGCATTCTACCTCTAGCTTCGATCGCCATTGCTGCTCTATTTCTTGAGCTAACTTCCCCATGAGATTGATTTCCCCTGCGCCCTGCTGCTAAATTTCATGAAAAATCGTATTTGCTGCACATTTTAGCTAGGATTTGACACGATCCAACTATTTTGCACTTTTGTAACTATTTATCTCTTGTTCTGGCTTAAGCTACTCCATTGTCATCAATAAATTACTTGCAGAGTGCAATTTTTGTTTCTTCAACTTGCCAATTTTGGGAGCAAAAGCTAGATAAGCCTAGGAGGTTCCTTTCGTTGTAACACCTAACATGGATTTAGAGGTCTTTCTGGTATTCGTGCGAGTTTAATTTATGACTAAATATTTATACACTCTATAGCATAAATTCATCTTTAAGTTTTTAAATATTTAAAATTATTTTGTGATTTTATTATAAAGCTCATACTTGCTTTAGTTTGTAATCCCAAGATTTAATCGCAGCTTTGGTTAGTATAAATAATTTTTTTCCTCATCGAGTTTAATTTTTGTTAGTGGTTCATCCTAGCTTACCAAGCTGGGCTGAGATAAAAGCCTATTTTTATAAACTTTTAAGTCTGGAGTTACGTAATTTTACGAAGGTTTATATAAATTTTTAGTAAGAAGTTCGTTAAAAGCCTAAATCACCTGTGTAGCCAATGTTTTAATAGCATTCGATGGAAATTCTTACTGCTGTCCTTAAGTAATTTTACCCTTGTTTCATCTCTTTGAAACTAATAATATTTAGATATATTGAGTTTGTCAATTGAGAATAGCAAAGTTAAAACAACAAAATTAACAACCTATTAACTAAATAATGTAAATATGCTGAAATTACTCGGAATATCTCAGACTAATTTGTATTTATATTCAGTATTATCTAGATTGCCTTATCTGAATAGTTACAAAAGTAAAATTATGTTAGTTGCTTTTTTAGGTACGCACGTACCATTACTATCACTACTAATTTATTTTGTCATTTCTGCTTCCTTTACTACAGATATGAAAGTGAGAGTAATTGCGATCGCCTTGCTAGCAACTTTAATTGGTACAGCCTTAACGCTTTATGCTCTACACAACTTACTTGCACCAGTTAGCTTGACATTTTTGGCAATGCGCCATTATTTAAACAATCGAGAATTACCTCATCTACCTACTAACTTCACTGATGAAGCTGGTATATTAATGTCAGATACTGCTTATACTTTGAAAAAACTCGATACAATCATCGAACATATTGCTAGTTATGACGAATTAACCGGATTGCCGAACCGAGTTTTATTTCACGATCGGCTTCAGCAAGTTTTATCTAAAAATCAAAACAATCAAGGGTTTGCTGTGATTTGTGTAAGCTTAGGTTACTTAAAAAGTATTAACAATAGCTTAGGTTATGAAGTGGGAGATTTAATGCTTAGAAGTGTGGCTCAAAAACTAACTAGCTGTATTGGCGAGCGCGATATATTGGCACGTCTTGACGCTAATAAGTTTGCGATTATTCAAACTAATATTGACTCTGTAGATGAAGCGGTTATTTTAGCTGAAAAAATCATTGAAAGTTTATCAAAACCTATATTAGCAAGCAATACAGAAGTTATCAATAGTGTCAATATTGGTATAAGTGTTTATCCTAGCGATCGCACTGAAGTAAGTAAGCTTTTAGGCAATGCTGTGATGGCGATGGACAGAGCTAAACAACAAGGACAAAATAAATATCAGTTTTACTGTAGTGAATTGAACGCAAACTTACAAGAGAGATTGAATTTAGAAAAAGATTTACATAACGCTATTAAAAATAAAGAAATGTTTTTACAGTATCAACCACAAGTTTGTCTGTATAGTGGAAAAATCATTGGTGTAGAGGCTTTATTGCGCTGGCAAAGCCCGATTCATGGTTTTGTTTCTCCAGCTAAATTTATTCCTATTGCCGAAGAAACTGGTTTAATTATTTCTATAGGTGAATGGGTTTTGCGTACTGCTTGCGCTCAAAATCGTAGTTGGCAATTAGCAGGTTTACCAAGAATAAAAATGGCGGTTAATATATCATCGCGCCAATTTCAAGAACAGAACTTAACAGAGATTGCTGCTCAAGTTTTGCAAGAAACAGATTTATCGTCTAATTATTTAGAATTAGAAATAACTGAAAGTCTAATTATCGAAAATATCCAGCAAGCAATTAATACTATGAACCAATTGCACGATATGGGTATTACTTTATCACTAGATGATTTTGGTACGGGTTATTCTTCGCTAAGTTATTTGAAACGTCTACCAATTGACATACTCAAAATAGACCAGTCTTTTGTCCGAGAGCTAACAGTTGATTCTGATGATGCAGCGATTGTCAAAGCCATTATTTCTTTAGCACACAATTTACAATTAAGTGTCATAGCTGAAGGGGTAGAAACTCAAACGCAATTTGAATATTTGCAGAGAAATGGTTGCGATGAAATTCAAGATTATTATATTAGCCGTCCTATTTCGGCAGAAGCACTAGCTAAATTATTGAAGCAAGAAAGCGAATTGACTTGTAATATTGATAACTTAGCGATCGCCGCTTAATATTCCCCTTATTTTTTAGCTAAAAGGATTTGTTTAGCGATCGCAATTTGGGATTGGCTAAAAGCAGCTTTTTGAAGATGCTCTAAAAAAAAAGAGTTGTTGTACCTTGAGTCTAAGTTTAAGGCTTGACGATAGGTAAGTTTAGCAGAAGTGAAGTCGCCCAAATTCCAATAAGCGATCGCTTTAGCAACCAAGGGGTGAGGGTTATTAGGTTCAAGTTGCGCCGCTTTTGTAGCCGTAGAAACTGCCAAGCTATACAGCTTCAATTGATGTAAAGACAGACTTAAATTATAGTAAGCAATCTCATTATTGGGTTTTAACATCGCCGCCCAAGTATGAGTAACTACCGCCGCCGCGACATCGCCATTAACTAAATAGACAATTCCCAAAGCATTAAAAGCGGGGACGTATTGAGGATCGTTGTAGATTACAGGTAAAAGAGACTGGGCAGCAGCTTTTTCTTGTCCGGCTAAGTGTTGAGTCCAGCCTAAAAGTACGCGCCCAGAGGCATTTTGCGGTTCGAGTGCAACAGATTTTTTAAAAGCTGCGATCGCATCGTCGTAACGTTCATTAGCCCGGTAAGATAGCCCAATAGAGCGATATTCACTAGCAGAAGTCGTCGCAAAAACTGGTTCAAATCTAAGCATTGCTACGACAAAAATAGAGATATAAAAACTTTTCCAGAACATAAAACAAAATCCTTTTAGAGAGACGTTGCACTGCAACGTCTCATTACTTATCCTTCGCCGCGCAGTTTATCGAGTACGCCGCGATCTTCTAAAGTAGAAGTATCTCCAGTAATTTCTTGACCTGAAGCCAAGTTTCGCAGCAAGCGCCGCATAATTTTACCTGAACGAGTTTTAGGCAAAGAATCAGTAAAGCGAATCACGCCAGGACGTGCGATCGCGCCAATTTCCTTAACTACGTGCTGCTTAAGTTCTTTACTCAGTTCTTCACTAGGACTGTAAGTGCCTTCCAAAGTTACAAAAGCAACTATATCTTCCCCTTTAATTTCATCGGGCTTGCTAACTACCGCCGCCTCCGCTACCGCCGGATGAGACACCAAAGCCGATTCAACCTCCATCGTCCCTAAACGGTGTCCTGAAACGTTGATTACATCATCCACGCGACCCATCACCCAAAAATAGCCATCTTCGTCCCGCCTAGCGCCATCACCAGCAAAGTAAACATAGTTTCCATTAACGGGAGGTATATGCTCCCAATAAGTGCGCCGAAAACGCTCCGCATCGCCGTACACCGTCCGCATCATCCCCGGCCAAGGCTGGCGAACAACCAAGTAACCGCCCTCGTTGTTGGCAACAGCATTGCCCTCTAAATCAACTACATCAGCGATAATTCCAGGAAAAGGACGAGTAGCAGAACCGGGTTTAGTTGCGATCGCACCAGGCAAAGGAGTAATCATAATTCCCCCGGTTTCTGTTTGCCACCAAGTATCGACAATGGGGCAATTACCGCCACCAATTACTTGCTGATACCAAATCCAAGCTTCAGGGTTAATTGGCTCTCCTACCGTCCCCAAGAGGCGCAAAGAGGATAGATTTCGAGCATTGGGCAACTGTTCGCCCATTTTGATAAAAGCTCTAATGGCCGTTGGTGCAGTATAGAAAACTGTAACGCCGTACTTTTCGATAACATCCCACATACAACCAGGATTTGAAGCACGGGGAGCGCCTTCATACATCAACGTAGTAGCGCCGTTAGAAAGCGGCCCGTAAACTATGTAACTGTGTCCTGTAATCCAGCCAACATCGGCAGTACACCAGTAGACATCCGTATCTTGCAGGTCAAAAATCCATTTGGTAGTAATGTGGCTGTAGAGATTGTAGCCACCCGTTGTATGTACTACACCTTTAGGCTTTCCCGTACTGCCAGAAGTGTAGAGTACAAATAGCATATCTTCGCTATCCATCGGCTCGGCAGGACAGTCGGCGGAGATGGCTAGTTGCAATTCATGCCACCAAAAGTCTCGATTTGGCTGCATTTTTACTTCTTGCTTCGTCCGTTGCACCACTAAAACTTTTTTAACGGTGGGTGCAACATTATTAGCTAAAGCTTTATCTACTTGCTCTTTGAGAGGAACGATCGCATCTTTGCGCCAACCACCATCGGCGGTAACAACTACTTTCGCCTCTACATCAATTAATCTATCGCGCAAAGCTTCAGCACTAAAACCACCAAAAACCACGCTATGAGTAGCGCCAATTCTCGCACAGGCAAGCATAGAAATCGCCGCTTCGGGAATCATGGGCATATATATCCCCACGCGATCGCCTTTAACTACTCCCAACTGCTTTAATACATTAGCAAACTGACAAACTTCTCGATGCAACTGAGCGTAAGTTAAGGTCCGCGAATCGCCGGGTTCTCCTTCCCAAATTAACGCCGCTTTATTTTTGCGCCAAGTGGTTAAATGACGATCTAAGCAGTTGTAGGAAATATTGGTTTTACCACCCACAAACCATTTAGCAAAGGGTGGTTGCCAATCTAGCACGGTATCCCATTTTTGAAACCAGTGTAATTCTTGCTCGGCAAGTTCTGCCCAAAACTTTTGCGGATCTTTTTGGGCGCGATCGCATAGTTGCTGATATTCTTCTAAACTTTTTATCTGGGCATTTTGGGAAAAAGCCGCCGTCGGGGGAAACAAGCGCTTTTCTTGTAGGATTGATTCAATGGTTGATTCAGACATATTTTTTGCTCTCAATCGGCTTTGCTCAAAAATATTGTGGACGCATATATCACTAATTAATGAGTGCGTTTCATTAAGTATCGGTAGATTCTGGCACGATCTCTAGAAGACTTGGCATTTTTCATCTAGGATTATGGTTAGTCCGCAGTTGGTGATATGGTTTCCATTGCTCGTAAGCATCTGCTTGAGGATATTCCCCGCTTTCTTGTAGCTCAAGCTGGAATTATGTTTGCTGTGAGCTTAGTTACAATTCAAACGGGTATCTTTAACGGATTTACTCGCTCGACAGTGCAATTAATGACCAATTCTTCGGCGGATATTTGGGTAGCGTCGGAGAATTTAGTCCATCTAGAACTAACTTTACCAATTCCTTTGACTAATTTGAGCCTTGCTCGCCAAGTCCAAGGGGTAGAAAGCGCCGAAGCCTTAATTGTTAAAACTGGTGTATGGCGCAACAAAAATGAGATTTCTTTAGCGAGAATCATTGGCTTCGATCCTAACGGGCAGTTATTTATCCCGCAAAATATTCAGCAAGGAAATATTAACAACCTTAAAAACCCCTACACGGCAATAGTAGATGGTTCTAACTTAGAGTCTTTAAATCTTACTAAAGTAGGCGATCGCGCGGAACTTAGCACTTTATCCCTAGAATTAGTTGGCATAACCAAAGGAAATCGCTCGATTACTTCCAATCCCTACCTATTTACATCCTTAGAAAACGGCAACGCTTACGCAAATTCTGGGCAAACTACTAATTTATCTTGTCGGTTGCCATCAGATTCTGAAGAACTTAAATGTACCAATAGTTATATCAAAGCCGATCCCAATGCTACAGCACCTAAAAGCTTGACTTCGGCAGATACGATTACTTTTGTGTTAATTCGGGCAAAAAAAGGGGAAGATTTATCGGCATTAAAGCAAAGATTAGATGCTGCTTTACCTGGTACTCGCGCCTACACTACTATCGAATTAAGGCAAAAAACCCAAACTTTTTGGCAGCAAAGAACAGGTATTGGCTTTATTTTAGGATTAGGAGCCGCCGTTGGCGTAATTGTTGGTGGAATTATTGTTGGACAAATTCTTTACTCCTCCGTAAGCGATCGCCTCAAAGAGTTTGGAACTTTAAAAGCAATGGGTGCGTCCGACTTTACTATCTATAGCGTAATTCTCGAACAAGCTTTATGGATGGCAATTTTGGGCTATTTACCGAGTATGGCAATGTGTTGGGGTATCGCCGCTTGGACGCTGGCAAGTCAAGGAATTTTGATATTAATTACGCCAACAGTAGCGATCGCTGTTTTGGGAATCACGATAGTGATGTGTGTTGGATCGGGAGTTTTTGCAATTCAAAAAGTTATGCGCCTCGATCCTGCGTCGGTATTTAAAGCTTAATTGCTTAAATATCTACTCTTGGTTGCAATAAATTTAAAAAATTGCTTAGTAAAGTATGCCAGAAGCTACAAGTGTCCACACTAATTAGTTGTTAAGATCAAACAAAAGTAATAATAATTCATAAACCTTCTCATAGCGACACGCTTTTCCTTGGCGCTTCAATATTGTTCATTAAAAATATTAACTAAATGACGGCTGCTAAATATAATACTTTTCCCAATCAAATTGAAGCTTTAGGCATAGATTTAATTGCTCCTCAAAACAAAGCAATTGTTGCTCAGGGAGTAGAAATGGAGTTTAAGTCGCAAAAACGCTGCTTTCAAATATTGAAAAGTATAGATTTATCAATCCCTAAAGGTAATATTCAGCTATTAATGGGGCCGTCGGGTTCGGGTAAGACTACTTTACTTTCTATTTTGGCTGGATTGATGACACCAACTAGAGGAAAAGTTTGCTTGCTAGGCGAAGATATTACAAGTATGTCTCGCCAAAAACTAACACAATTTAGACAAAAAAATATTGGCTTTATTTTTCAAAACTTTAACTTATTTCCGGCGCTAACTGCTAGTGAAAACATTGAAGTGGCGTTGAATATTCAGGGAATAAGAAAAGATGCAAAATATCAGGCACGTTTACTGTTAGAACAAGTAGGTTTAGAAAACCAAGCAGAGCAAAAACCTAGTGACTTATCAGGGGGACAAAAACAAAGAGTAGCGATCGCTCGTGCTTTAGCTGGTTCTCCCCAATTAATTATGGCAGACGAACCAACGGCGGCGTTAGATTCAAAAAGCGGACACTCGGTAATTACCTTACTGCGTTCTTTAGCGAAAGAGCAAGGTTGTACGGTGCTGATGGTAACTCACGATCCGCGTATTGTTGACGTAGCTGATAGCGTTACTTATTTAGAAGATGGGGCGTTGAAAGAGTAACCAGTTCTTTTAAAGTTTCTGTTACTGAACGAGGTTGCCAACCTAGAGCGCTACAGGCTTTAGTTGCATCTACTCTCACGCAGCGATCATATATATAATGTACTCGCTCTCGGCTTAAAGGTGGTTGAAATTTAAACAATCTCCCCACAGGATCTAATAAGTTTCCCGCAAGCCTAACTAACAATTTAGGTGCTTCGCGGGGTATGGGAATCCCTGTAAAACTTGCCATAGTTGCAAACATTTCCCTTGTTGTCAAATCCCCGGCGGAAATGATGTATTTTTCGCCATTTACTCCCTTTTCGGCGGCTAATATCATTGCGGTAGCTAAGTCATCTACATGAACAATTCCCGTAACGCGACTTCCTCCCGCCCACAATTTGAGTTTTCTGTTTAAAAATTGCTGCAATATTGGGCGAAAATGCGGATCGTCTGCGCCAAAAATTCCCGATGGTAAAACGCTAACAACTGGTAATCCTTGGGAGGCAAAGCTATCGACTAACTCTTGAGCAAGGTATTTTGTGCGATCGTAGGCAGAAGAAAACCCTTGTTGCTTGCGTTTGAAGGTTTCGTCGATTGTTTGCCCTTGAGTGTCGCCAAATATGCCGATGGTACTGCAATAAACTATTTTGCTAATACCGCAAGCTTTAGCAGTTTCAAGTACCGTGCGAGTTCCTTCTACATTTACCCGCTCCATCTCTGGTTCGTCAACTATGCCAAGTTCTACATAAGCGGCGGTATGAAAAACTCTATCAACCCCCGTCATCGCCTGCTGTAAAGCTGAGGAATCGGTAATGTCTCCATAAACTAATTCAACGTTGCAATTAGCCAAACGATCCAAATTGCTCGATTTTCTAACTAAACCGACAACGCGATCGCCTTTTTCTGCTAAAACCTTAACTAAGTGAGAACCTGTAAACCCATTAGCTCCAGTAACTAGCGATTTCATAAAGCTTTTTCGTAAATGCGGTAGGTTTTATAAATTTTCGCTCCACAAGCTTCAATTAATTTGCGCGAGGGATAATTATCTTCGTATACCCAAGAAAGTTCGCAATCTTTGTAAGGTTTTCCTTCTTTAAGTACGCCTTGCATTCCCAAATAAATTAAAGCCGCCGCTACCATTTTGCGTTTATATTCTGGTAAAGCACAAACTAAAGCTACTCGTCCGCGATTTATTTGCCGACGATACCACATGAATTTGATAATTCCTAACCAATCTAGCTTGCCGTTTAGATGTTTTAGCACCATGTTGTAATCTGGCAACCCCACAAAACAGCCGATCATTTTACCTTCATATTCAGCAATGGGGAAAGCGTCAGGATCTACTAGAGTTTGTAAGGATTTAGCTTCGTCTAAAAATTCTTCTTCGGTGCGCGGCGTATAACTCCAATTATTGGCATAAGCCTTATTTAGCAAATTGTACAGGTTGTGGCAATCTTCCTCAAAAGCTGCACCTTTGGTTCTAATTAGCCGAAAATTAACGCCAGATTTGCAAGCAATTCTATAAGCTTTGGTAAATTCTTCTGATAACCCTGCACCTATGGGCAATTCGTAAGCATAAGCGTCTTTTGCCTTATTCCAGCCGTCAAGCTGCATAAATTCTGGATAATAAGGCGGGTTATATGGCATCAAAATCATTGGTGGCGAATCAAAGCCATCGACTAAAAACAAACAATTATTATGGGTTGATAGATCGACAGGCCCTCTAATGACAGCCATACCTTGCTCTTGCAGCCATTTTCGGGCAACTTCTAATAAAGCTTGGGCGACTTTAAAATCTTTAATACACTCAAAATAGCCAAACAATCCAACTTTTTGACCTTCTCGTTCGATTAATCGGTGATTGACGGCGGCAACTATTCTGCCCAAAGGTTCGTTGGTTGGAGATACTGCTATGAACTGTTGCAGCTTACCGTACTGAAAAAATGAATTTTCTGGAGCAAATTGTTTTTCTACGCTGCTGCGGATTGGTGGAACCCAATGAGGATCGCTTGCATACACTCGACTTGGGACATCCAAAAATATTTTACTATCGGCGGGAGTTGTTACCGCCCGAATTTGAAAAGTTGAATTTGACATAATAAATAGATCTAGTAAATAAGCTGTCAACTATTAGCCAACAGCTTACCAATAAAAGGCTAATTGTTCGTTACCAATTACCCAACTAAGCACTAATTGTCGGTTTATACAACAAATCTCTAGTTGCTACCATTCCCGCAACCAAACGATCCATTTCTTGCTGAGTATGAAGAGCATTAACTGTAATGCGGATGCGGGGTTTGGCAATAAACCAAATAGGCGACACCCAAATGCCGTAATTAAGCATCATTTGTCTGCCAAACATTTTAGGATTGATTTCTGGAGGTAAAATTACAGGAATTACATTAGTTTCGCCGATGGCACTAAACCCGCGCTCAATTAAACGCGATCGCAAGTATTGAGTATTTGCTTGCAATTGTTGCACCAATTGGGGCGATTTGCGCACTTGACGAACACTCTCTAAAGCCGCTCCGGCTAAGGGTGGAGACAATGAAATTGTCCCGATGGAAGTTGGCGACACATTTAATAACGGAATTAATTCGCTGACGTGAGTGCTAATTGCTGCCCCTGCTGAAGCCGCAAACTTCGAGAAGGTGGTCATAATTAGGGGAATAATGCCCCTTTCGATGGCATGACTAGGTAATATACCAAAATGCTCGTATATGCCCCCTCCTGTCGCTCCTATCGAGCCACTTGCGTGAGCCTCGTCCATTAATAACACGCTACCGGGGTAGTTTTGCAATACATCTAACATTTTGGGAAGCGGGGCAATATCGCCATCCATTGAAAATACGGCATCGGAAACTACCATAATGCGATCGCCTGGACGCACGTAACGCCTTAGTTTTCGCGCCAAATCTTCGGTGTCGCAATGACGATAAGCTTTAACTCTAACGTTAGGACTATGCCCAAACACCTTACCCGATCGGGTTCCAGCGTTAACTATTGCCGAGACAATACAACCGTGATTTAGCACATCAGTCAAAATCAAAGTTTCTCGCGTATGGGTAAATCCTGGTACGGGAATTGCCAAGTGACAAAAGGCATCCATTAGCGCTTGCATTGCCATCCAAGCATTAAGAAATAGCTGGGTATGAGGCAAATGTTTAAAATCAGAAATTTCTGCTTCTAGCTGTCTATGTAAGTCAATTCGACCGCTCAAAACCGAGCAAGAGCTATTGGACGTGCCATACTGAAGGATTGCGTCAATTGCCGCTTGCTTTACAGCTTCTTCTTGAACTAGCCCTAAGACATCATTGCTGCAGAAAGTGAGAACAGTTTGCCGATTTCCGGTGGCTGCTTCTTCAATTTCTACTAAGTTTCCTTGCTTTTGATGACATATATACTCATCAGGATCGAGTCCACTTTCATACCAGCGTTGAACATACTCTTTGATAACTTGCACTAATTTACTCCCCTCACCTTTTACCAAATAGCCGATTGTTTGTGGCTCAACAGTATATTCTCGCTGGCTTTTTATTTGCTATGTAAGTCTTAGCAAAAGCTCTATTAGAGAATTTATGATACTGTTTATTAAAAAATTTATCTAGTAGAGACATTTTATGGGAATGTCTCTACAGAAATTTATCTCATCCTAATACAGACGTTCCACCGAAATATCTGTGCCAGATTTTTGTAAAAATTGTTCGTACTGTCGCATAATTAATCGTTGAATAGCAATAATTGCCGGGTTGATTTCTACATAACGGCGATCGCGGTTAGCTAAGTAAGTCCGTTGTTCGCTTTCTATCATCTCAATATCTTGAGCTAAAAATTTCTTTAATACTAAACCCCTCAGCAGCTTTTGCAATAGGGGCTGTAACGGTTTTAAAATTGACTGCGGCAAACGAATTTTGAAGAAAAACAAAGCAAAAGACTTACTTTCTGTAGGACTTACAGGCAATCTAAACAAGTACAGGCTAGAAACTCCTTCTAAAGAAGTATAGTAATTTGGGTAATGGTACTGAACGGATACAGGTAAGGTTGTGACTTGATTAGCAGTTTCGCTTAATCCCAAAAATTTTGCCATCCAGCCGCGATAGGAAACTTGATAATCAGCACATACGGCGGTTTCTGTCTCGCGCAAATTTATCAGCACCGGATCGAACCATCCTTGTAATTTTTGGTGCAGAAATCCGTGAAATACATCCATAGTATTTTCATTACAAATCGAAAAATGTGCCTGAAAACGAGCAGCTAGAGGCACGACCAACCATTGTTTTTGAGTAAGTTCGGGAATATTGGGTAAGTCGCTGGTATTTGCTAGAGCCGGATCGCCAGGAAAAATCCAGATTAAGTTATACTTTTCTGCTACTGGATACTTGCGGGCTTGGGCGCGAGGTAGCTTTTGGGTTTTGGGCAAGTAGGGAATACTTACACAATCACCATCGGCATTAAATTCCCATCCATGATAGCCACAGGCAAGATTGCAATTCGTTACTTTGCCTCGATGGAGGGCAACGCCTTTATGAGGGCAAGCGTCTTCGAGGGCATGGATTTGACCGTTTTCGTCGCGGTAAATTGCGATCGCTTTTGACCAAATAACTACGGGCATAATTTCGCCAATTTTTAATTGGTCTGCCCAGCCGACAGCATACCAGTAGTTGGGATTTATACCTACTTCGCGGACATTGTTTTGGACTACTTGGCTAGTTAAAGTTGGGGCTAATTGCTTCATTCTGGGTTTTGTTGACAACTTCTATGACAAAATTTAGCGTTATTGTTTTTTCAGTGCCAAAAATAGATTGAAAATTCAGTAATATTTTTGGCAATGTGTAAATTTATATGCCTACTTTGACTGTCGATAAAACGAGCAATAATTTTTTGAAACTAAGAGATCCTAGATTATTACTACTTCTAGCATCTGGTTCTTTAACTACTATGGCGGGGGGTGTAGTTGCCCCCGTTCTACCCGATATAGTACAACAACTCCAACTAGATCCGGGCTTGGCTGGCAATTTAGTCAGCTTCCATTGCTTGACTTTGGCTTTATTTAGCCCCCCTTTAGGCATTCTGGCAGATCGCATCGGACAAGTGAAGGTTTTAGTTGCTTCTTTACTTTGCTACGCGATATTTGGGACAGCCGGGGCTTTTATGGCTGGTTTTTTGCCTTTATTAGTCACGCGGGGCTTAATTGGCGTAGCTAGTGGCGGAATTGCTGCGGCTAGCTTGGGATTGCTAGGAAGTAAGTACGAAGGAGAAGCAAGAAGTGTTGCATTAGGCTACGCAACTAGCACTTTAACAATTACCGGAATTTTGTTCCCGCTTCTGGGTGGCTGGGTGGGAGCGAGTCATTGGCAATATGCTTTTTATCTTTACGCTTTAGGTATTCCCCTTGCTGGGTTAGCAATTACATTTTTACAAGCAGACAAACCAGCATCAACCAGAGAAAAAAACAATAAATTAAGCCAAGTTTTAAGACAACGCCAGACTTTATGGCTGTTACTAACGGTGTGTTTGGTATCGGTTGCTATGTATGCCGTAGTTATTTATGCACCGCTTTATCTTAAAGCTACTATTAAGGCGGGGGCGGTTTTAAATGGAGTGGTTTTAGCATCACGGGCTATTGGCGCGGCGATTATTTCAGCGTTTGGAAGTAAGTGGATGGCGCAAAAGTTGGGTTTGCCAAATGCGATCGCTTTTGGTTGTACGTTAATGGCTATAACCTTAATTGCCATTCCTTTATTGCACCAACTTATCCCAATTATCTTAACGGCGATCGCCTTTGGGGTAGGTTTTGGCATTGTTTTACCCAATGTTTATAGCGCTTTAGCTTCTCTTGCTACTCCCAATTTGCGTTCAAGCGTCTTAGCTGCGGGTACGGGGGCGGGTTTTTTGGGTCAGTTTCTATCTCCCATTATTCTTAGACCAATGCTCAATTATGGCGGATTAGAAACAGTTTTTTATGGTGCTGCGATTGTGGCGATTACGGCGGGGGTTTTGATGTTACTAAGTCAAGATGGTTAGTCAAGTCTAATTTCTTGGATTACTTGCAGTCCCGATAGAAAATTGCGATCGTCGCTAATATGGGGAAACTTTAGCTGAGAATCGGGAATACCTTTAAGCAACTGACGCTGACGTACAATTGCAAAGCTTCCCGGCGCAAGCACTCGCAGGCGCGGATGAGGAATAGAATCTGGGCGTTTAATCGCGTAAGAAGTATGATTTTCTTGAAGCAAAAGGTCGAAAGCTGTTAAAAAGCCTAAATAATCTTCTAAGATTTCCCCCGGCGCAAGTTCAATATTGACAAGGTAACAGGCAGGGATTTGATCGTCCGATAAAGTAATACAAAAGTCTTCTAAAATTACCGCAAATTTTTGTTGTAAATCTTGCATTACTTGAGTTACATGAAACTCTGTAGTTTTTTCTGTGGTTGAAGAAAGCAACCCGCCACGACGATAGCGAAATACGAGCAACGGCGCTTGCTCGTAAAAGCCCACAACTTCGACCACATCGCCAATATCGTAGCGGTAAAAACCACTGTAGTTAGTAACTAAAATGCGATAAAGTTCTCCTGGTTTAACTTCGGTAGCAAGCAAGGTTTGGGGATGAGTAGCTTCCCACTGGTCTTGGGGAACAAACTCAAAAAAGCCACAAGAAATCGCTAAAATACTGCCATCAGTATCAAGATCGTGGTTAATGCTAAACGTGCCTTCAGCCGAAGAATAAACCGCCCCAAAACCGGGAGTATCGCCAAAATAATTAGGAAACCGCTCAAAGTAAAAATCGGACGTACCGCCCCGCGCCGTAGCTACAAAAGATAAATCAGACCAAGCAAGTTTTGGGGTTAAGATGCCATTAGACTTATAAATTTCCCGTAATTGTGCGGCGCGACGGGGGTTTGCTACCATTTGTCGCTCTAACTTAACGCGAACTTCTGGCTCTAAACTTAACCAATTAGCAATCTCCCCGGTTGCCAAATCTTTAATCAAGTCTTCGGCGTAAACCTCTAAATAGTTGCAAATTCGCAATACCAGCATGGGAAAATTTGCCCCAATTCCGCGTAAATCAGGATTTCCCAAGGCAAATAACAAGCAAATATAATGACGAGCTAAACTATCGGCAGGCTGCAAAGTTTCGTAAGGATGAGCAAATAGTTGTTCGTAGACAAACTTACCCATGCGTAAAACTCCTACACTGGCTATCCCGTAATCAATTTTGCCTTCTGTTGTCCCGACAATTTGAACGGAATTTGTCGCTAGGAGTTTGCCAAATTTGCGCCCTTGAGACTTCAATGCTGCGTGTAAAAAACCGATGCTAGTTAGATTTGCTTGGCGTAAAGAGTTTTGAAAGCGCTTAGTAACGGGAATTAGCTTTTGTTTGCTGGTAGAGCCGCTAGTAAGATTGAGATAAACTACAGCTTCGTTAGTAAGAATATTTTGTTCGCCTTTAGCAATGCGATCGCATAGTGGCGCGTAGCTGCTATAAGGTAAAACGGGAATCCGACTTCTAAATTGGTCTATAGTCTTGATTTCGCCGATTTTGTAAGTGCGTCCCAGTTCGGTATTTTGATAAGCAAAAAGTAACCTTCGCAAAAACTGCTCTTGAATGGCGTTAGTTTGTCGAGTTTGTTGGATAAAGTTATTTTTGACTTGACTAGATACGGTAGCTAGAAGCGGAAGTAAGAAATTTGCCATTGAGAGGTTGCAAAATTTAGCTCAATCGTATTAAAAATCAATAAAGCCTAATCCATACTATAGGAGGATTTATGCTAGGAACGCAAAATATCATAAGCGCGATCACTTGTTTTGCGATCGCTTTTATCTTGGCAAGTTTAGTAGAGTATTGGCTGCATCGCTTGATGCACGTCTCCAAAAAAGTTGGCGAACGTCACCTAGAACACCATCGTAACAACACTGGACAAGGCGTACTGTGGGAATTTAGAGATTATATCCGAGGCGCTATTTTAGTCATAGGTGTAATGTTTCTTTATTCTTGGGCGGCAGGAATTGGTTGGTTTTTGGGTAGCATAGCTTACGCTGCTTTCTCAGCCTACGCTCACCAACTCCAACACGAAAACCCTACAAAATGTTTTTGGATGAAAATGCCCGTCCACTACGTCCATCATAAATACGGAATGTGGCATCACAATTTTGGTTTGGCGGTAGATTGGTGGGATAAAGTTTTTGGCACCTACAAACTCGTCGATTGGCTGACAGAAGAAGAATTAAGCCAGCCGGAACGGAGTTTGCTGCAACTGCGGTGGTGGTAAACCAAGCAACCAGAAGGAGAATTATTTTGACTTATTTTCAAGAAGCTAAAGTTTATTTTGCCGAATGTCACCAGCATCCGATGAATCAATTGCTGCACCATATTACTAATATTCTCGCGATCGCATCTCCCATTGTTTTATTCTACGATTGGCGACTGACGGTGGTTTTCTTAGTTTTAACTCAAGTTTTAGCGATCGGCGGACATCTTGTTTTTGAAAAAAATCAACCAGCTTTTACTAAATATCCCGTGTGGGTAACTATTCCTACTTCTTTGATGTGGTCGTTTCAACAGTGGTTTGGTTTACGCCAAGTTTGGCAATATTTGCAACAAAAACCCGTGTAATTTTAAATTCGTTGACAAAAAAACTAGCTAACCCGGCTTGTTTTCGCTACATTAAACCGAGTGCGAGAAGCCGATCGCTTCAAAAGATAACTTACTATTGACTTTGAGGATAATTCATGTATCAGGGTTTAAAAGTCATTGATGCCGATGCCCACAAGTTAGAAAATCCATTGGTGTTGAGAGAGTATTTAGAGCCAGAGTACCGCGATCGCATTGGACTTGCGATCGATAGTCTCGGCGACCAAAGGGCAAGGATTGTAGACTTTAATCCAGCAACGGGCAAAAATGATTATATGCGGATGTTTCCGCAGCCCCAAGGGTTAGGAAAAGGCGGTTTTCGCAACTTACACCCCGATACAACGCTAGGGGCAATGTTCAACCGCGTACGCATCGAACACATGGATACCGAAGGGGTTGATGTTCATGTTATTTACGGTACGCTCAATTTAGTATTTTCAAGTCTTTTAGATAAAGACTTGGCGATCGCTCTTTGTCGCGCCTACAACAGCTATATAGCCGATGATTGTAGAGGCTACGATAACAGGCTTAAACCTATTGGTGTTTTGCCTCTGCAAGATGTCAACGAAGCCGTTGCCGAAATGCACCGTTGTATCAACGAATTAGGCATGATTAGCGTGGCTGTTGCCCCAAATATGCCGATTCCGCACCCCAAAGCCCCCGATGCTTTCCCAGAGATTCGTAGTTGCAAAACTATCAGTCACCCAGATTTTCGTCCCATTTTGCAAGCGGCAGTAGATTTAGATATTGCTGTAGGTATTCATGGGGGCCCTGGTTCGTACATGGTAGGTGGCATTGCTGACTATACAGAAACTTTTGTACTGACGCATATTTTTGTACAAAGAAATCAGCAACAACTAGCTTTAGCGCGGATGGTTTTTGATGGTGCTTTTGAGCAATTTCCCACTTTGCGCGTAGGCTTTTTAGAAGGTGGTTGCGGTTGGTTGCCAGATTTGGCTCATGCTTTCCACGAGCATTGGGAAAAGCGGATTCGGGACTTCGATCCTAAGAAGCCTTATCGCCCTTCGCTAATGGAATTTACAAAGCTAATGGTGCAAGAAAGAGGCACTAGCAACAACTTTAACTTAATTAGTCAAGCAAAAAATATGTTTGACTTGTTGTGGAATACTCAACACGATCCGGCAAAAATCAACGACGAAAGCTTGTACGAGCATTACGATTTGCGCCACCGCGATCCAATGGAGTATTTTCAGCGCGGACAAATTTACACCTCCTTTGAATCCGACGATCCAGGCCCTGCTTACCTTCCTGTCGGCATGGGAGAAATTGGCAAGCACCTAACTTGTTTCTCTGGAGACTACGGACATTGGGATGGAGTATTGCATAACTGCGTTAAAGATGCGGCAGAAGTTACCAATTATGACCGCGATCACTTGGAGTTATTGTTGGGCGGTAATGCTTTAGCGCTTTATGGCAAAACCTTACAAAACTCTCTACCTAGCTACTTAACTGCGCCTTCTCCCGCCGTAAACAGCTAAAATAAACCTCCGCCACTAATTCTAAGAAGCCCTTGCTAATCTTGTCTAAGTGCTACAACAGAGGGAATCTTATAGGTTTGCTGATTTTCCAACGCTAGGAAATTTTAAACCCGGTTCCCTCCTCTAATTAGCAAAGCTGTTTCCTGCCAAAAAGAAAAGCAAGCCGCCTCCTGTAGCGTCAAAGTTATTGTTGAGGTGGTCTACTTTCATTTCTTTAAAATCTGTTAAGAGTTGATTAAAAAGCTGGGTACGGGTTTCTGTATTTATGGCAACTAGACAGCCATAAATTTACTATTGAGAAAAAAACTTAACTAATAGCTAAAATTTTCTATAACTTGCCTGTATAGCTCAATACATTATTGTTTAACAAAATCTGTATACAGTATTCATGTATCTGTGTCTGGATAAAATTATGGGTTGTACTTTCAACTTTTTGGCGATGTAGAATAAATTAGGTTTATTTTTCAGCAAAGCTACGATTAATTGCGATCGCTCTTAGATTATCAACTGGCGATTGCATCGCTAGAACGAAGTCTGTAAGCTTGATTTGCACTTGCGCCATTAAAAACATCAGAAATTTTTAGCCTAAAAATTTTAGATTAATCAAAATGATTGTTACATCTATTCCATTAGTAAATAGCGATCGCCTCAATCGCCACATTGCCCAACTAGCCCAAATCGGCAAACTACCAAACGGCGGCGTAAGTAGAGTAGCGTTTACTCGTGAAGACTTACTCGCGCGTCAACTTGTCCAGTCTTGGATGCTTGACGCAGGGATGACTATCCGCATTGATGCGGCGGGGAATATTATCGCAACTTATGCTGGGTCAAAAGCAGGTGCAGGGGCTTTAGCAACAGGATCGCACATTGATACCGTTCCGGTCGCTGGTCACTACGACGGGGTGTTGGGAGTCATTGCAGGAATTGAGATAGTACGAGTGCTGCACGAAAATAAGCTCGTATTGGCTCATCCTATTGAAGTAATTGTATTTACTGACGAAGAATGTAGTGTAATTGGCTGTAAAGCAATGGCAGGCAATACCGTAGATAACCCCGATTACTACCGCCGCAATGATGGTACACCTATTGAAGAATGTTTAGAAAGCATTGGCGGCGATTGGTCGAAAATAGCTACAGCTAAACGCAATTTGGGAGAAATTGCCGCTTTTGTAGAGTTGCACGTCGAACAAGGCGGAGTGTTAGAAAGTACCGGAGATGCGATCGCTGTTGTGAAAGGGGTTGTCGGACAATATCGCCATACCGTAACAATTACCGGGCGACCAAACCATGCAGGTACAACACCGATGAATAGGAGAAAAGATGCTTTAGTCGCCGCCGCGCAAGTAGTATTAGCTGTAAATAAGCTAGGAGTAGAAACCCCAGGGGAACAAGTTGCAACGGTGGGATACTTGAATGTTTTGCCTAATGCGGTAAATATCGTTCCGGCAAAAGTTGAATTAAAAATTGACCTGCGCGACTTGTCCCAAGAACATTTAGATAATTTACTAACTAAGCTAAAACAGCAGTTAATTCAAATTGCTGAAGCAACCCAAACACAAATTGCTATTTCTCAAGTTTTGCACGTATTGCCTACAATAGCTGCGCCAAAGATTCAAGAAGCAATTTCTCAAGTGTGCCAGCAACTAAACTTAAGCTACACTTATCTGCCTAGTCGTGCGGGACATGATGCTCAAGAAATTGGGCGTTTTACTGATATGGGCATGATTTTTGTCCCCAGCCGTGCCGGAATTAGTCACTCCGAAGATGAGTATACTTCCCCAGAACAATGCACCCAAGGAGCTAACGTACTACTACAGACTTTTTTCAAGCTAGATCGGCTTTACTCGACCTAACAAAATCGGAACGTTGGGATTTGAACCCAAGACCTCCACTACCCCAAAGTGGCGCGCTACCAAGCTGCGCTACGCCCCGTGTCAGAAAAACTATATTAACACAAATTCTAACTAAAAACAAACTTGCTAAAAAACTTGTAGAGTTTGCGCTGCTTGCAATAAACCCCCAACTGCGCCTTCATTCCAGCTACCTTCCGCCCCACGTCCAGTTAAAAGAATCAAGCGCAAATCATAGCATTGAGCATAGCCAGAAACTTCCAGCCAAATTAAGCTACTCTCAGCTTCACAGGTAATTTTTTCTTCATCCATAAGTTCGCTACTTAGCTGGCTTATGGTTTCAGCTAGTTGCACCGCCAAGCGACAAAAATCTTGCAACTCAGGTTCTGTAAGTTCAATTGCCCAATCATCTGTACCCACTAGCCCTTTGAACTCGGCAACTTGGGGATTCCAACCAATTCGCCAGCCATTTCCAGTTTTAAGTACGCGCTCCATTAACTATTTTTGACTGTGCCAGAGTAAATTAACCCTCTTTGCATATCCAAAGTTAAAATTGTGCCATCTCGAATGACTTGAGTAGCTTGTTTTACCCCGATAATTACCGGAACCCCAAGACGCAAGCCAATAATTGCCGCGTGACTTGTCATGCTTTCATCTTCAGTGACGATCCCCGCAGCTTTGCGAATCGCCTCAATAAAATCTGCACTCGTGCGCGGCGCGACTAATATTTCTCCAGGATTAAAGTTTCCTACATCCATAGCAGTATGAGCTACTCTAGCGCGACCGCTTACCAAGCCTAAACCAAGCCCTACACCTTGACCCAAGACCGCAGTTACTATTTCTACCTTAATTAAATCTGTCGAGCCTGCTACTCCTTGCAGCGCGCCTGCGCTCATGACAACTAAATCGCCCTCGCATAGCAATTGTTTTTCTTGAGCTACATTAATCGCCGCTTGAAAGGTTTGACCAGCTGAGGGTAAATCTAATACTAATAGAGGCTTTACTCCCCAAACAAGCTGCAACTGTCTGGCTACATCTACATGAGGAGTAACCGCCAAAATTGGGTTGCGGGGACGAAATTTAGAAACATTACGAGCCGTAGAACCTGTTTTAGTTAAAGTCATGATCGCTGCCGCGTCTAATTGTTCGGCAATCTGGCCCACTGCCTGACTGATGGCATTGGGAATCGATTGACGAGTGTCTTTAAGGTTGGCGTTGATAGCAGCCAAGGCGGGTTCTTGCTCAATTCGCGTCGCAATTCTTGCCATTGTTGCTACAGCTTCTACGGGGTGCTTGCCTACAGCAGTCTCGTTTGAGAGCATGACGGCATCGGTTCCATCTAAAATCGCATTGGCTACGTCTGATACTTCCGCACGAGTGGGGCGGGGGCTGGTAACCATGCTATCGAGCATCTGTGTTGCCGTGATAATCGGAATTCCGAGCCGATTTGCCGTAGCAATCAGCCGCTTTTGGAGGATGGGGACATCTTCGGCAGGTAATTCTACGCCTAAGTCGCCTCTAGCCACCATTACCCCATCGCTGAGGGCTAAAATTGCCTCCATCTGCTCGATCGCTTCGTGCTTTTCAATTTTGACTATTACTGGAACTTGCTTCCCGGCGTTAGAAATTAGTTCTTTGATTTCTAGTACGTCTTGGGGATTGCGGACAAAAGATAAAGCTATCCAATCGACACCTTGATCTAAGCCAAAAATTAAATCTTCTCGGTCTTTTTCGGTGAGTGCCTTAATAGATAAATAAACTCCCGGAAAGTTGACACCTTTATTATTAGATAGCGTTCCGCCGACTACAACACGACAGTGCAAATTTTTATGGGAGCGATCTATTTCTTCGACTCGCATTTCTACTCGACCATCGTCAAGCAAAATTGCCGCCCCACAAGGCACTTCGTCAGCCAACAGGTCGTAGGTCACGCAGCTAATAGTTTGAGTACCAACGATATAATTGCTAGTTAAGGTAAATAAATCGCCTTTATTTAGTTCTATAGAACCCTTTTCAAATTTACCTAAGCGAATTTTTGGCCCTTGCAAGTCTTGCAAAATGCCTACAGGCTGATTTAATTCAAAAGCAATTTGCCGAATTAAGCGCACGCTGCGTTGATGATCGGCGTGAGTACCGTGAGAAAAGTTGAGCCGTAGAGTAGTTGCACCTGCCTCTATAATTGCTTTTAGCACTTCTGGGCTACTGGTAGCAGGCCCGATTGTAGCGACAATTTTTGTTCGGCGTTGAGAATCTCTTAGTTGCATGGAGCCTAAATTTGGAGAAGGGGATAAGGGCGGTAAAAGAAGGCGCATTTTATTTAACTAACTTCTGCTTTTTTGCTTTTTCTTCACTACGCTTACTTGCAGCCTTACTGTAATGTGTTTTGTGCTATTTTGCTTCGCAATTATATCGTTATTAGGCTACGTCTATAGATATAAGGAGGATGACTTGTGCGAAACAAAACTTTATCATCTTATTAGACCTACTATTTAATACATGAAGATTAATTTATTAAGGAGTCAAAGATGCTAATGTCGGAGGCACAGAAGCCACTGACAACAGTGCCTAGGGAGTTTCTTAGCCCTCCGGGCGATCGCAATCCCACTTTAGCAATGTTTATAGCGGCAATTAGCGCGATCGTCCTATCCAATTTTGGTTATTGGCTTTGGGAGTGGCCCCACTGGTGTTGTTTTGTAACTAATACAATCTCTTTACATATTTGCGGTACGGTAATTCACGATGCTTGTCATAAGTCCGCCCACCGCAACCCAGTAATAAATTCTGTTTTAGGGCATGGTAGCGCCTTGCTGTTAGCTTTTGCTTTTCCTGTATTTACGCGGGTACATTTGCAGCATCACGCTAACGTTAACGACCCTGAAAACGATCCCGATCATTACGTTTCTACCGCCGGGCCTTTGTGGTTAATTCCCGTCCGGTTTATATACCACGAAGTATTTTTCTTCAAACGTCAGCTTTGGCAAAAACAAGAATTGTGGGAATGGTTTTTTAGTCGTTTGTTAGTGGTAGCAATTGTCTACGTTTCGATTGCGTACCATTTTTTGGGTTATATTCTCAATTTTTGGTTTATTCCTACTGCCATAGTGGGTTTAGCTTTGGGGTTCTTTTTTGATTATTTGCCTCATCGTCCCCATCAAGAGCGAGATCGCTGGAAAAATGCTAGAGTTTACCCCGGTGAAGTTCTTAATATCTTGATCATGGGGCAGAATTATCATTTAATTCACCACCTATGGCCCTCAATTCCTTGGTATAACTACCAAAATGCTTACTACGCAACTAAACCGCTTTTAGATGCTAAGGGTTGTTATCAAACTTCGGGGTTGTTACAAAAAAGAGAATTTTGGAGCTTTATTTATGACTTGTTTATTGGTATCCATCCCCATAAAAAAGCCGTAGCAATAGAGACAAGCGAACTTGCGGGACAAGAAGAAGCGTTACCTGGATAACTTTACACTACCCAATCGGTGAAGGAGAAAACATTTGCGGCTGGGACAAATTCCAATCAGGACGTAAACTTTGCGCTTCGCGCAAGTAGGTGTGACAAACTTTATGGCGATTAGTTGGAATATTGACAAGGATTAAAAAGCGGATGCAGCGTTGCAAACTACCTTCAACGTGCATCTGCTGAACATCTAACATGGGGACATTATCCCAGTAAGGACGGTGACGAGCGATCGCGGCGGGAAAAACAGCATCCAAGTCGCGGGTGACAGAGAAAGTTACACTGACAATCTCCGTCGGCTCTAATTGATTTCGTACTTCTGTTTCATCCAAAAGCTCTGTTACTGCTGTTGTAATTGCCTCAACTGTATTTTCTGTAGCAGTTGTTGCCCCACGAATCGCCCGAAGTTGCCACTCCACACCCAAGTCCTCCTATTTAGCCTTTAGGGTTTTTGTTGTAATATTAGCTGTTTTTTGGGTAGATGAAGGCTAAATATTTTTCTACATCTATGTATGGATACTAAAATGGGTGGAAATTATCACCCATTTAATCAAGGTCGATACATCCACAGGGGCAAACCAATGGTAGATAATTCAAACTCTAGCCAATCGTTACCCATTGCTAACCCCGATAACCGCCCAAAGTCTCCAACTAAAGAACTTTTACTACCTGTGCGATTATTTAGTAAGCGGCTTAAAAATGGTTTGCGCTCTTCCAAGGTGTAACATTTCGTTTTCTCTGGGTCAAGCCCTACTAGCTCTGCCGCCCAGCGTCTAGCATCTTCTTCCGTGCCTAATCGGTCAACAACGCCCAACTCTACAGCTTGTTCTCCGGTAAAAATTCTCCCGTCAGCAAAGGCTTTTACTTTTTCAACGCTTAAGTTGCGCCCTTCTGCTACAGTTTGGACAAATTGCAGATAACTTGTATCGATTAGTTCTTGTAAAATAAGCTGTTCTGGATCGGTTAATTCCCGGTCAAAGGCTAAAATATCTTTGTAGGGGCCAGACTTAATCACCTTAAAGGAAACGCCAACTTTTTCTAGCAAGCGTTCGATATTATTACCGCGCAAAATCACTCCAATACTGCCCGTAATTGTGCCGGGGTTTGCCACAATATGGTCTGCACCCACACCAATATAAACGCCGCCAGAAGCGGAGATATTGCCAAAACTAGCAACAATTTTGACTTTTTCTCTCAGCTTTTTCAGAGCGCTATAAATTTCTTGAGAATCTCCTACCGTACCCCCAGGGCTATCGATGCGGAGCAATAAAGCCGGAAACCGCTTCTCCTCTATAGTTTTGAGGGCTTCTAATACTTGTTTGCGAGTATTGCTGGCGATCGCCCCAGTAATTTCTATCCGGGCAATTTGTTTTTGAAAACGAGGCTTAAAGGGCCAAATCATGAGCAGTCAAACCAGAGATTAAACTAAATTTTGGTAGCCAATACTACAATTGCTAGATTAGCAATTAGTAGCGGTCTTTATCTAGTTTGCCTTATTTAGCGCTTCCCCTGTTTAACTGCGCCCAATTATCTATCGCTGCCAAATTTTAATTGTTTTATCCTTACTGCTACTAATTAAATTATCGTTGCCGGGAATCGTCGTCAGCGATAGAACCCAGTCGGAATGGCTGGGAAATTGATGCAGCAATTTACCGCTTTTGAGATCCCATAATTTAATTGTTGGTTCAATACCCGTAGTAGCTAACTGCTGCCCGTCGTTGCTATAAGCAAGCGCAACTATGCGATCGCTATGTCCAGTCAGGGTTTGCAATCGTTCTCCAGTTTGAGGATTCCAAATTTGGATTGTTTTATCCCAACTACCGCTAGCAAGCTGTTGTCCATCAGGGCGATAAGAAATCGCTCTAACAGCATTGGTATGTTGGCCGATAGTCCGAATCAGTTTCCCGGTTGACAGTTGCCAAAGCTTAATAGTTTTATCTTTGCTCCCGGTAGCAAAAGTTTGCCCGTCGGGACTAAGAGCGACGGCAAAAATGCGATCGTCGTGGGCGGACTTGATAGTTTTTGCCGCACCCGTGCGTAAGTTCCAAATATTGATACTACCGTCTTCACTAGCGCTAATTAGGGTTTTGCCATCTGGTGCTAAGTCCACCGACCACACAGGGCTAGAATGACCGGAAAATGTAGCAATTAGCTCGCCCCTAGATAAATCCCACAACTTAATTGTGGTATCTCCACTACCACTAGCTAAAGTTTGTCCATCGGCACTTACTGCTAGAGTTCTAACGGTGTCTTTATGCCCCAACAAAGTGCGCTGTAGCTCTCCTGTAAGGGTATTCCACACTTTGATAGTATTATCTTGACTACCACTTGCCAAAACTTGCCCGTTGGCACTAATAGCCGTTGTCCAAACAGACTGCGAATGACTTTCGAGAGTTTTGGCTAGGGTAATATTGTTGACATTACTGGGTTTGGTGGATAAATTGGATTGTTTGGTTGGAGAAGCTGGCGGGGTGGGCGATTTGAATAAATAGTAACCGCCTAGAATTAAACTTACTGCTAGGCTAACCCCGACAAAGGGCATAATAGGAAAATTTTTTTTATTTGTTGCAGTAGGGGCTGGGGCTAGTTTGGGATAAACTTCTACTACCTGCAAAGCTTGCAATACTTCTGTTGCTGACTGGTAACGCTCTTTAAAATGATAGCGCACCATTTTATTGACGATCTTTGCTAGACGATCGCTTACACAGGCGTGGTGCTGCCACAACAATTCTCCGGTTTCCCGGTCTTCTAGAATTTGAGTAGGATCTAGCCCGGTGATTGCTCCA
Organism: Chroococcus sp. CMT-3BRIN-NPC107; assembly: GCA_019359635.1. Lineage (GTDB taxonomy): Bacteria > Cyanobacteriota > Cyanobacteriia > Cyanobacteriales > Chroococcidiopsidaceae > Aliterella. Next base: position 36,082 of record JAHHGY010000011.1, on the reverse strand, counting down.
ATTGCGATCGCTCCTAAAGCATAAATATCGCTATTGGGGCGCGGTATACCGCGTTCTTGTTCTGGGGGAGTATAACCTGGCGTACCAATGGCAATAGTAGCAGCAACACCAAAGGCATAATTAGTAGAGGTTTTGCCACCTTCAGTAATTACTTGCGTCCAAGCTTGTTTCACCGCGCCAAAGTCAATTAAAACTAACTTGCGATCGCTCTGTCTTCTAATTAAATTGCTAGGCTTGATATCGCGATGAATTAATCCTTGGCTGTGAATATACTCCAAAATACCTAATACTTCTTGTAATAGTTCGATAACTTGGGCTTCACTCCAATGTTCTCCAGGATGTAGTTCTTCTGTGAGTGGATGCCCTAAGATCAATTCTTGAACTAAGTAAAACTGATTATCTTCTTCAAAATGAGCTAAAAGCTGCGGAACTCGGTCATAACTGCCTAGTTTTTTTAATGCCTCAGCTTCTCGTTCTAGCAATTCGCCCAAAGTCGGCAGATAATTTGCATAGATTGGTGCAGATTTGAGGTGTTTAATTACGTAAGTGGGACTATTAGCAGTAGAAATGTCTTTGGCTAGATAAGTTTGACAAAACCCTCCACCGTTAAAGGTATCGACAATTTGATAGCGTCCTTTGAGTAACTTGCCTAACATTATCTAAATTACTTGTATGTAGGATTTTAGTTGCTAACGATTGCTTGAGTAGCTTTTGTCAAGATGCAAGGATCTTCGGTCGTAACTTTTGCTAAAGTCTAAAGTTGCTAGGTAAAAGGAAAAAGTTATGAAAGCACAGGTATTTAGAGGGGTTAATCAGTTAAGTTACGAAGAATTACCTGTACCAACCCTAGATAGCGATGAGGTTTTAGTCCAAGTTCAGGTGGTGGGATTATGTCAATCAGATATTAAAAAGATTCTTTATCCACTATACGAACCTCCGCGCATTTTTGGGCATGAAATGGCGGGAGTTGTTGCCAAAGTAGGTGAAAACGTTACTAATTGGCCAGTAGGACAAAGAGTAGTTGTCATGCACCATATTCCTTGTATGCGCTGTCAATACTGCCTAAACGATAATTTTTCTATGTGCGATACTTACAAAAATATCTCCACAACGGCGGGGTTTAATGCTAGTGGTGGCGGTTTTGCTGAGTATGTCAAAGTTCCCGGTCATATTGTCCGCAATGGCGGTTTAATTTCTATTCCCGATCGCGTTAGTTTTGAACAAGCAAGTTTTGTAGAACCAACTAATTGCTGTCTTAAGGCGGTTAAAAAAGCTCAAGTTGCTCCCGGTGAAACTATCCTTGTTACTGGCGCGGGCCCCATTGGCTTGATGTTTGTGATGTTAATTAAGTATTTTGGTGGCAGAGCAATTTCTACCGATTTACTGCCTTCTCGGTTAGAAAAAGCCTTAAGTGTAGGCGCGGAGGCGGCTTTTGATGCTCGCGATCCTAATTTAACAGCAAATATATTAGCCATGACGGGCGGTATGGGAGTTGATACTACATTGCTTGCTGTTCCTAGCGATAAAGCTTTTTTCCAAGCCCTTGATTGTACTCGTCGCGGCGGCAAAATTCTGTTTTTTGCTGAGTTTCCAGACCAATTAGAGATTCCGATTAATCCGAATATTCTCTACCGCCGAGAGATTGATTTGATGGGTAGTTATAGTTCTTCTTATCGCTTGCAAAGTCTGGCTGTAGATATTGTTTTTAATCATCGCATCGATGTCAATGCACTGATTAGCGATCGCTTTTCTTTGCAAGAACTTCCGGCAGCAGTGGCAAGAGCTACTTCTCCTCAAACCGATACTTTAAAAATTTTGATCTACCCTTAGCTGCTGTATTATTGCTTATTATGAAAATCTATCTTTGGGTGTATTTTTATAATTTTTAATAAAATGATACGTTTTAATTTTATCATCTATCTAACGATAGATATTTTGCTGAACTTTAATAGCTATGAATCCATCTTCTTCTACGCGCGGACAAATAGAAAGAACGCTCTCTCAGCGAATTCAATCTTTGTACCGCTCTCAATTAGAACATACACCAAGTCGAGTAGTATGCCAAATTTTTGACGGAAAAATTGCGATTATTTTGGAAGACTCTATCACTCAACCAGAGCAAGTTTTAGTTGATAATGGTCAACAAGAATTAGCAGAAAAAGTACGTGCCGAGCTTGATGAAGCACTCCAGCCACAACTAAAAGCATTAATTGAAGAAGTAGTTGGAATCAGCGTAATTGACTTACTAAGTAATGCTAAACTAGAAACTGGGCGAAGTGCTACCATTGCAATTTTGGCAGAATCGCCGCAATTTCGCAATCCATAGTAGCAGTTGAAAACAGGACTTTGGATCTTAAGTTTTTGGTCTTATAGTTTTATTTATTAACCTAGACTATAGCACCCAATACCTAACATCTAAATCCTCTAATTAGGTATTTTTAGCTAAGATATGTACTGGTGAATAATAGCTTCCAATTCATCAATTGCGTAAGGTTTAGTAACACAGTCGTCACAACCTGCGAGCGCAAACCTCTGTTTATCTTCTTCTCTTGCCATCGCCGTAACTGCGATTATTGAAATTTCCTTTGTTCGCGGATTTTGCTTAAGAAAACTGGCAACTTCTACGCCACTCAAATCCGGTAACATCATATCTAAAAGAATTAACTTTGGTTGATGAGTTTGTGCCATAACCATAGCATCTTTGCCATTATTGGCTGTAATAAAACAGCAGTTCATGATTAATAATAGTTGGCTAATTAGTTGTAAATTGTCTTCATTATCATCGACCGCCAAAATTAAAGGTTGAATGTCATTGGTAGAGCTACTAGAAAAGTTTTGAAAACTCATAATTAGTTGAGGAAAGGTCGTAGATAAACTAGCCGAAACTAGCTGGCAAAACAGCAATTATTTTGTTGAGCCTACGACGAGGCATTCCCCAAGCGGCGCTTGCGGCGCTTGCGGCGCTTGTAACGAACTGGCTCGTAATTACTAGATTAGATTGCTGCGTTTGAACTAATAGTCGAGTTTTTTGATAGCAAGCTAATTATAGGAAGTAACTTTAATAATTTTATCCTTAATTGGTAATTATTCAAATATTTAGTCATAAAAGCCTAAAAAAGGCGTTAGAAGGCAAAATTTAGCTTCTACAACAGCAATTCCCGATTCTAGCCTATAAATGCCATTAACTTGGCTTAATCTGCGCCTAGATAGGCTAAACAAATTTTTTGGCTGTGGTTTAATAAAAAAGTTGTTATTTTAAATTGCGGTGTTTTTTTAGGACTTGATAAGTTAGGGATTTTAATATCTTTGCGGACGCAAACCCAGCTTAAAACAGTTAGTCTTAAGCCATTAGTTTTCATCTAAAGCTAAGATAGTTGCGGCTTCTCGCAAAAGCTCGTTTTGTTCTTTTTGCAACATTTGGATTCTTTGAGAAATTTCTGCTAGTCTTTGCTGGGAGTTTTGAGCAGCAACTATACGTGCATCGCTGTCAGAAGTATTGTTTTCAGTCAATACGTGCTGAATACCCAACTGACCAAGTTTGAAGCCAGATTCAATTAGCTTAAATGGTGCTTTTAGAAGTGACAAACCAACCATCTCTAGTAAGCGATTTAAGGCTTTAAAGATACTAAGAGAAGCCGCTATTGTCAAAATTATGATACCCAAACTTAGAATTGGACGGTCAACTGCCCATATTATGCTATTAAAAATCCGAAATATTACAGGATGCGCTTGTAGCCAATTAGTAACGGAAGATGCGAAGCCCGTAACCGGGCGCGCTTGCGCTATCGCCTTTTGGACTGTTTCTGACGATGTATTTGTAAAGTCCTCAGTTGCAGCTTGGAATTTGCTGGTAGTAGTAGTAAAAAAATCTTTTGCTTGTTGCCAGTTGACAACGGCTTCTTTGGGTAAGCAATTAAGTTGCAATGCAAGTTTCATGTCGAGTAAATTGAGGTAGTGCTAAACCAGTAATAATTCATTGTAGTGATGAATAAAATACCAAATTGAAGTTTTAAAACTTTGCCTGACAATTTAGCTGAGCAGCGAGCGATCGCAGCTATAGATGTATCAGCTAGAATAGAATTAGCTTTCTTAACGCGATTTTACAGGTAAGCCTTGATCCAATCTGAGACTTTAGAATTATTAGAATGGTCGCGCCTTTGTCAGCATTTATCTACCTTTGCAGCAACTAAACTCGGCTCTGTCGCGGCGCGTAATCTCCAAATTCCTGCTTCTCAACTACAAAGCGAAGAATTATTAGCTCAGACTAAAGAAGTTTACGATTTAGAAAGTTTAACTACAGGGTTATCTTTTGATGGCATTCAAGATATTGGCGACTCTTTAGCAAGAGCGCAGTTACAAGGGATTTTAGCCGGAAATGAGTTATTAGGAGTCGCAACTACCCTATTTGGCGCTAGACAATTGCGGCGTTATATCGACAACCAAACAGATATCCCCGTATTAACGCAATTAGTCTCCGAGTTGCGAACTTATCCCGAATTAGAGCAAGAAATTCATCGGTGTATAGACGAACGAGGACAAGTAACCGATCGCTCTAGTCCGATTTTAGGCGACCTACGTACCCAAATAAAACAGCTTAGAACCCAAATAAACCGCTCGCTGCAAAACATCCTACAGCGTCATTCTAATGCCGTTCAAGAGCAAATAATTACGAGTAGAGGCGATCGCTTTGTAATTCCCGTTAAAGCACCCCAAAAAGATGCCATCCCTGGTATTGTTCACGACACCTCGACTAGCGGCGCAACTTTGTATGTAGAACCTAGTGGCGTTGTCCCTTTAGGCAATCAATTACGGCAATTAGTCCGCAAAGAACAAGTCGAAGAAGAAGCAATTCGCCGCACTTTAACTAAACTTGTAGCCGACGTTAGTGCAGACTTAGAAAGATTGCTAGCGATCGCAACTATTATCGATCTTGCCACAGCCCGCGCTCGTTATAGTTTCTGGCTTAAAGCTAATCCACCCCGATTTATCAACCGCAGCGACGAAAGTATTAATTTGCGTCAATTGCGCCATCCGCTTTTAGTATGGCAGCAGCAGCACGAACAAGATCGTTTAGTTGTCCCCGTCGATTTATTTATTCAACCAAATATTCGCGTGGTTACAATTACAGGCCCCAATACAGGCGGTAAAACTGTTACCCTCAAAACCCTAGGTTTGGCGGCTTTGATGGCAAAAGTAGGCTTATTTATCCCTGCGCGCGAACCTGTAGAAATTCCTTGGTTTGAGCAAATATTAACCGACATCGGCGACGAACAATCGCTAGAACAGAGTTTATCAACATTTTCCGGTCATATTCGCCGCATTAGCCGCATATTAACCGCTATAGACGAATCAGAGTCATCATTAGTGCTTTTAGATGAAGTAGGCGCGGGAACAGATCCTGTAGAAGGAAGCGCAATTGCGATCGCCCTACTACAATACCTAGCCAACAACGCGCAACTAAGCATTGCTACCACCCACTTTGGCGAACTTAAAGCCCTAAAATACGAAGACGATCGCTTTGAGAATGCCTCGGTAGAATTTGACGAAATCAGCCTCTCACCAACTTATCGGTTGCTGTGGGGAATTCCAGGACGATCTAACGCCCTAACTATTGCCCAACGTTTAGGCTTAAAAACCGAAGTAATTGAAGCGGCAAAAAATTATACAGGCGGTGCAAATGACGATGTAAACCAAGTAATTGCAGGTTTAGAAGCACAAAGAAAACGTCAGGAAACTAAAGCCACCGAAGCCCAAAAGCTATTAGAACAAGCCGAACGATTTTATCAAGAAGTATCGGCAAAAGCCGCCTCTTTACAAGCAAGAGAGCGAGAATTACGTGCTTCTCAAGACGTTGCCGTGCAAAATGCCATTTCTGAGGCTAAAGGAGAAATTGCCCAAGTAATTCGCCGCCTGCAACAAGGTACGGTGACATCAGCAGACGCACAGCAAGCAACTAATGACATTAATCAAATCGCTGCCAAATATGTAGCACCACCGCCAAAGCCAAAAGCCGAATTTAAACCCCAAGTAGGCGATCGCATTCGCATCCCTAGATTGGGACAAACGGCAGAAGTTTTAAGCGCTCCTAGTGACGACGGCGATCTTATGGTTCGGTTTGGGATCATGAAAATGACTGTAAAGCTAGAAGATATTGAATCTCTAGACGGTGAAAAGCCTGTACCCAAAAAGAAAAAACCAGCACAAATTGAAGAAAAACCTCCAGAAACTACCCCAGCACCAGTAATTCGGACTTCTAAAAATACCGTAGATTTACGTGGGTTAAGAGTAGCAGAGGCGGAAAGAATCTTAGATGATGCAATTTCTACCGCTATCGGGCAATTGTGGATTATTCACGGACACGGTACGGGAAAGTTGCGTCAAGGAGTACGCGCCTTTTTGCACCAGCACCCCAGAATTAGCCGCTACGAAGACGCTGAAAAAGCAGATGGTGGTAGTGGTGTCACGATCGCCTATTTAGGTTAGCAAAAAAGCCCGCGATCGCGGGCTTGCTCGATCTAATTTCTAAACTTTTGCAGTAGCTTACTTACTTGGAAAACTGAGCGCTACGACGGCGACGGCGCATTAATACAACACCACCCAAAGTAACCGCCGCTACCGAACCAATTACGCTACTAGGCTCAGGTACGGGTTCTGCTGCAAGACCAATTAATGACCGACTACCGCCAATCTCTCCTAACAAACTAGCCGCACCTGTACCTAAGTCAATGGTGTATAACTCAGAATCGGTTGCCGCAAAGGCTATATTTGTGCCACTCTCAGCGCTGAAAATATCAAATCCTCCTGTGGAACTAAAATCGATGCCAAGAGAACCGATAGTGGTGAGCGTGCCATCATTAGGAGGACTCTGCAAGGTTAAGACATCAAGAGTAGAATCAATACCATATAGCGCCGTTGTCCGAGTAGGAGGCGTTACTCCTGTTGGGCTGGGAGCGCCAAGAAATGAATTTGCATAAGCCGCAGCAGTAATATTCGGGTTGACTCCAAAATTGGCATCCCCTGTACCATAGGCTAAATTTCCATCAACCAAAGTTGCACCAGTATCTACATTGCTCCGGTAGTTTGTATCATTGCTGCCAACAACCCGCAAGCGATCGACCACAGGGTTGAAGTCTATTCCCGATCGCACTCCTACCCCTACAGTCACCGAAAGCGTACTTGTCAGTGTTGCTGCTCCCGTGCTGGAATCAATCATGTAAATATTGTTATCACTTGCCAGCCCGTAAAGTTGACCATCGGCGGGACGGTAATCAATTCCTAGCAAATTACCAGTAACTCCTGTCACTTGAACAAAGCTAGCATCGTCAGGGCTTTGGGAATCAAAATTGACTAAAGTATTGTCTCTGGTCAAACCTGTTAGACCTACGGCTTGAACTTGCGGTGCGATCGCGATGCTAGAAGCGACGGTCGCTAAGGCGATCGTCAGTAGGCGGCGGTTATTCATAGAAAAATTAAACCTTTTAGATGATTTTTTAATCAAGCTCTAAGTAAAGTGTGTTTCAACCAATGCTCATTTTCCAGACCGAAAACTGCTCATTTTTTGCTCATTTATTTACATAGCTCTCTGTATAGTATTTTATTTTACTCTAGACTAAATCTTTTTTAAGTATATTCACTGGGCAACAGTCTAAATTAATACTTGAATTGAAATTAAAAATAAGATTATTTCAAGCTCAGAAACGATTAATTTGGGTAAGTGAAATTTTTAAGTAACTAAAACGAACAGTAAATCTATTAATCGAGCAGCATTAATTGCTGACAGGGATTAGCTGACAGATTATGCTATTAGAAACCAAATATCCTTTAAAGAAGTCTGGTTTCAAAATAGGTAACAACTCTATCGATACCTGTCTTAGCTTATATGCTTAAAGATACGCATTCTAGCGCTGGCTCATCTCCTGATTGGAATGAACCAAACCGCACCCAGCCTGACTCCGCCCAATTAGACAACATCAAAACTCAACTAGACTTGGTGCTGTTGGCTTTGGAGTCTTTAACAGGTATTGGCTCGGAGGCGATGTTGCAAGCTGCTTTGGCGCTGAATCTGGAATCAAAGATCCCCGATCGCGTCACCTTGTGGAGATTGCGCCAATCAAATCCATTACGTAAAGGTGAAGGTGGACGGAAAAAATTAGATGTAGAAGAAGCGCGAAGTTTAGTTTTAATTAGCTGCTACCTAGCCAAACAGCACCAAGAATTGATTCGCCGCGCGATTTCTCGGCTCGAACAAGTAGCCCAAAATAACAGCGAGCCTCATAAAACTGCTTTGCTAGGCGATTACCTTGATGCTTTCAATAACACTTACCTAGAACGCATGGAAGAAGATAGCAATGTTTCTACAGGCAACTTAACTCAACTTGCTCTTAAACTTTTAGTAGACTTGCTGTTTTATAGTAGCCCTGAAGGTCATCGGCGTTTGTGGTTGGCACTTTTAGACCGTACCAAAATAACTAGCTCTTAAAATTATTTTTTTAGTAATCTTAAGTTTCCTAGCTCGATCGAAAAATTTTCTAACTATAGAACTCACTAGATCAAATCTATTTCCTACTATGCCCCTATCAAATTCGTTTCTACATCGCTATACTCCTCCTACTTGTACGCTGCAAGTTGTGGCTTATAGTTCGCCTGTATCGCGTTGGTTGGGAAAAAAAGTAGTAAAAGATGTACGGTTTGACTTGCGTTTTGACGATCCTGCCGCAGACAAACAATTTAGCATTACAGGCGATCGCGATCGCTTAGAAGCGCTCCACACGGTAGTTACTAACTATATTCAACAGTTGCTTACCTTGTCTCCCGAAAGTTTTGCGGCTTTAGGTCAAGAAGCACCATCTACTACCTCTGTACCTCTTGCGCCACCTACAAACGACGAGGACGACGTTGAAAGTGATGTCTGGCAAATGCCTATAAACGAGCCACCAACAACCCCAAAAGCCGAGGAGGCTATTGGAGACACCACTGCTCAAAGCAAATCTGCGGCGGCAAAATCTGAATATATGTTTCAAACAGCATCAGGCATCAAAGCCGCCGTTGCTCAAGAAGAATTTTTAGCCATAAAACCAGCATCAGGATTATCTCACAACCTTTTTCTCGGCTCTTTGGCTACAGCAGAAACAGGAAAATTTATTCGACTTAGCGTCCTGCAATTATTTGATTTAGCCACCGCTCTAGACCAATATGCCAGCGATTTGATAGTTTTACAAACTTACCCTAGCAAAACTCAAACTTCTTCCGCTCCTTTGGCTTGGGCAAATATCGCCGCAGTGTTGTTGTTAGGTGTGGGAGTGACGGCGGTAGGATTGCAAGTATTTAATCGTCCTAATTCTCCGCAAATAGCTAACAATCGCCCGATAACTACTAATAGCCCAAAAGTTGCCATTGCCCCTACACCATTGCCTACTTTGGCTCCGACGACAACAATTTTAGTACCGTCACCAACCAGCAGTATTCCACCTAATAGAACTACAAGTGCCGCCATTTCTGTACCCAGTAAAACTCCGATTGTGCAAACCGCACCTCCAGGCAGTAAAGCTAATCCCGTACCTAGTAACTTACCACCGCAACCAATCGTTGTTAACCCTACTGCGGGACAGCCTACTACTGTAACTATTCCAGGACAATCAAATTCTTCTTCGCGTCAAAAGCCATCAATTGCTGTTTTGTCCAGTTCTAATTTGCCCCCAACTCTTAACCCCAATAGCGCAAAAACTACCGCCGCCGCGTCGCTAGATAGTAATTCTAGGGAAAGCGCTGCACCAGAGCCGTCAAAGCCTATTGCCACCCGCACCGCTTTTGTTAACAATCCTCAAGTAGCAGAAGTTAGCGATTATTTTAACCGACGTTGGGAACCCCCTTCTAGCTTGAGAAGTTCTTTAGAGTACAGCATCATCTTAGATGTAGATGGAAGTATTCAAGTCATTGAACCCTACGGTTTAGCGTCAAGAACTTATCTCGATCGCACCGGAATGCCTTTAATTGGCGAACGTTTTGTTTCTGCAAATCAAAATGGTCAAAGTCCTAGAATTCGCTTGCGTTTTAACCCTAATGGCAAGGTACAAGCCTTTTTAGAAGCAGGAGACGCAAAATAAAAATGATATTTTACAATTTTTGTTAGCTACAATACTAAAACCTTTGCCTAAATACCAGAATATTAGGTACTAATTCCTATTGATGTTTTGCACAAACTAAAGTACCAAGCTCGAAATAATCTTTTAGGTGGATGCCGGGCTTGACAAAAGTGTGCAAAGATGCGGTTAAATTAATCGATATCTTACCTTAGTAGGAATTAATGCCTTGGATTTACACCAAGGTCTTACAGCTTTAGTGTTCGCGCCTAAGACTAATTGTTGAATCTATAGGCTATGTTAACGGACTTGAAATATTAGCTTAAAACTTTAGTTTTGGGCGGTTTCTTAGTCGTATTGAATTGAGGAGTTATTTATATATGGCAGGAAAAATGTGTTGGTTATCTAGATCCGGCGGCGATGGAGAAAAGATACTGCATTTGCAGACGCTAACCGATCGCTCTTGGCGACCTTATACAGCTTTTCCCCATATTTGCGTACCCGACTATCGCGTACCTGGAGGTTCTAAAGGTTGGGCAACCTATCAAAAACTAATGAAAGCAGGTTGGACTTTAGTACCTAGTGCCAGAGCTAAAGAATTTGCGATCGTCGAAGTTGAAACTTTTAATAACCGCTAGGAGAACCTTCGCCGCGCGGATCTGCGGCTCCTTCTAGTTTACCGTCGGGAGTGACAACGATCGCATTAGCATTTCCCCAAGGACTTCTTTCTATAACTGTATGTCCCCGTCGTTTTAGTTCGGCAATGGTTGCTGTATCTAAACCAAAAGGCTGCATTCTCAGTTCGTCAGGCAACCATTGATGATGTATGCGGGGAGCCGAAACCGCTTCCCCAGCGTTCATATCGTAGGCTAGAACGTTAAGAATAACTTGAAGTACGGTAGTAATAATTGTGCTACCTCCCGGCGCTCCGGTTGCCATTTTCAGGCGGTTATTTTGGGTGACTACGGTGGGTGTCATGCTAGAAAGGGGAGTTTTGCGGGGTGCGATCGCATTTGCTTCTCCTCCTACTAATCCGTAAGCATTGGGTACGCCCGGAGCGGCAGCAAAATCGTCCATTTCATCATTAAGTAAAATCCCCGTCCCTGGCGTAACTACCCCCGAACCAAAACCATAATTAACAGTAAAAGTTAAGCTAACGGCGTTGCGCTGTTCGTCTACTACGGTTAAATGGCTAGTATCGCGAGATTCGGCTTTAGTAAAGCGTTCTAGAGTAACTTTATCAACGGGTTTTACTCTAGTTGAAGGGGTGGCATTTGCCCGGATTTCTTGCCGTCTTTTAGCAGCGTATTGGGGGCTAATTAGCTGTTGTACTGGCACTTTGACAAAATCGGGATCGCCTAAGTATTCGGATCTATCGGCGTAAGCAATTCGCATCGCTTCCACCATTAAATGCAGTACGTCTGGGTTGTGCCATCCAAGAGATTTAAAATCGGTGTCGCCAATTAGATTTAGGATTTGTAATAAGTGTACGCCTCCCGAAGAAGGCGGCGGCATTGAGCATATTCGCGCTTCTCGGAAATTACCGCAAACAGGAGTACGCCAAATAGGTTTATAAGTTTTTAAGTCTTCTAAAGTAATTAAGCCGCCGTTACGTGTCATGTCTGAGGCGATCGCACGGGCAATATTTCCGGTATAAAAACTCTGAGGATTGGTAGCAATTTGCTGTAAAGTTTTTGCCAAATCTCGTTGTATTAACTTATCTCCCGCCGCGTACATTGCGCCATTGCGAGTAAAAGCTTGCCGCGCGGCCAGATTGTTTAAAATTGGCTTTTTGCGGCTTTCTACAGCGCTTACAAACCGCTCTGTAACTACAAACCCCTCTTGAGCATACTTGATAGATGGAGCAACTAATTTCGCCCAAGGTAATTTTCCATGCTGGCGATGCACCTGATAAAGCCCTGCAACTGTTCCCGGTACACCCACAGATAAATAGCCATCAATACTGATATTTGAGCGAACTTTGCCTTGAGCATCCAAGTACATATTTTTGGTAGCTTTCAGGGGAGCGCGTTCCCGAAAATCCAGCGCCTTCATTTGGGGCTTATTAGCTTGATGTAGAAGTAGAAAACCGCCACCGCCAATTCCCGCCGAAAAAGGTTCAACTACAGAAATAGCAAAAGTCGTTGCTACAGCCGCATCTACCGCATTACCGCCTTGACGCAAAGCCTCAAGTCCGGCTTGACTTGCCAAAGGATGAGCAGATACTACCATTCCGCGTTTGCTTGTTAGGGGTTGAATGAGCGCAGAAGTAGGCTGTGCTGTAAAAAAAGCTAAAAAAACTAATAAGGGGAAAGTTGTAAAGCTAAAAATACTCGGCATTAAAGGTAATTGGTAATTAAGTAGTTTCCAGTTGACCTATATTAGAGCCTGAATTGTGATTTCGTAGAGATCCTCGTCATGTGCTTGAAACTGATGTACGCCTTTAAATAATTTTCGCATAGAGTAATTAATCTTGTGTAATAAAAAGATTGTTTTAATTTATCGCTCTAGTGCGCGATCGCATAGTAATTGTTTCTACAGCAATTTTACAAATTCCTGCGCTTGTTCCCATACTTTTTCGACTAATTCCGAATCATCGCAGTTAAACCATTCAATTTCTGGGCAAGCTTTAAACCATGTGCGCTGACGTTTGGCAAATTGGCGCGTATGCAGAACTATTAAATCTTTCGCTTCGGATAAGCTAACATTGCCTAGCAAATATTCCTTAATTTCTTGATAGCCTAAAGTATTGAGCAAAGGTAAATCAAACCCATATTTTTCCCCCAAAAACTCCACTTCTGCAACTAATCCCATACCGATCATTTGCTCGGTACGCTGTTTAATTCGTCGATGTAAATCTTCTAGATTCGGACAATCTAAGCCAATTTGTAAAATAGGGTAATTCGGCGGATTTTCCCCTTGTTGTTCGGAAATCGGGCTTCCGGTGACATAATAAACTTCTAACGCTCGTAAGGTTCGCACTGCGTCGTTAGCGTGGATTTTTTGCCCTGCAATGGGGTCTATTTGTTGCAACATAGCGTAGAGTTGAATTTGACCGAGTTGTTGGAGTTGACTTCGCAATTGATTATTTGGTGCAACTCTCGGAATCTTCAAACCCTTTACTATTGAGCGAATGTATAATCCCGTTCCCCCGACTAACAAAGCTAAAGAAACAGAATTAATTAATCCTTGGGCTTGCTGCTGATAGTCTGCTACAGTCAAAGTTTCCACTGGTTCGCAGATATCAATTAAATAATGCGGTACTTCTTGCTGTTCTGCTAGAGTTGGTTTTGCTGTCCCAATGTCAAACTCGCGGTATACTTGACGCGAATCGGCGCTAATAATTATTGACTTTAACCTTTTTGCTAAGGCGATCGCCAAGCTAGATTTTCCTGTAGCTGTAGCACCGCAAATTACAATCAAACTAGAATTAGAATAAATAACTGGGTACATCCCTTAAATAAATTGGTCTTTAGACTGCCCTAGAGTCGCCATTAAGCCTTTTGTGTTAGAATTGACAAGTGATTTATTATTTTACAAGCCAATAGGCAACTGTAACTTTATTTTGGAGAACCCAATTCATGACGACTAGCTACGGTGCAGATCAGATTCAAGTTCTAGAAGGTCTAGAACCCGTCCGAATGCGACCGGGTATGTACATTGGTACAACCGGGCCGAGGGGACTCCATCATTTAGTTTACGAGGTAGTAGACAATTCGATCGATGAAGCTTTGGCGGGACACTGCACCCACATAGAAGTAGACCTCAACGCTGATGGTTCGGTAACTGTAACCGATGACGGGCGAGGGATTCCTACCGATGTCCACCCCCAAACCGGAAGATCGGCATTAGAAACGGTAATGACAGTTTTACACGCTGGGGGCAAGTTTGGCGGCGGCGGTTACAAAGTTTCGGGAGGATTGCACGGCGTTGGTATTTCGGTCGTCAATGCTTTATCAGAATTTGTAGAAGTGACTGTATGGAGAGAAAAGCGGGTTTTCTTGCAGAGATTCGAGCGCGGTATTCCCATCGGCGAACTTCAGTCAAAACCCCATAAAGAGCCTCGTACCGGAACTTCTGTCACCTTTAAGCCAGACGCAGATATTTTTGTAGTGGGGACGGAGTTCGATTACATTACGCTATCTGGACGTTTGCGGGAGTTGGCGTACTTGAATGCTGGGGTAAAAATTACTTTCGCTGACAATCGCCTAGAATTGCTCAAAAGCGACGAACCAAAAGTAGAAACTTACGAATATGCAGGCGGTATTAAAGAATATATTGCCTACATGAACCGCGATAAGCAACCTCTGCACGAAGAAATTATCTATGTGCAAGGAGAACGCAACAACGTCCATGTAGAAGTATCTTTGCAGTGGTGTACGGATTCTTATACAGATAACGTGCTGGGTTTTGCCAATAATATTCGCACCGTAGACGGCGGTACGCACTTAGAAGGATTAAAGGCGGTGCTGACGCGCACCATGAATGCGATCGCCCGTAAGCGTAATAAAATTAAAGAAAACGAACCAAACCTTAGCGGCGAACACGTCCGAGAAGGTTTAACAGCAGTTATTTCTGTTAAAGTTCCCAATCCAGAATTTGAAGGACAAACTAAAACAAAGTTAGGCAATACCGAAGTTAGAGGAATTGTTGATTCTTTAGTAGGAGAAGTTCTCACCGAGTATTTAGAATTTCGTCCCCCCGTCGCCGACCAAATTTTAGATAAAGCAATTCAGGCATTTAAAGCCGCCGAAGCCGCCCGTCACGCGCGAGAATTAGTAAGGCGCAAGTCGGTATTAGAATCGTCACCCTTACCCGGAAAACTAGCTGATTGCAGCACCAGAGATCCTAGCGAATCGGAAATATACATCGTGGAAGGAGATTCTGCGGGGGGAAGTGCTAAACAAGGACGCGATCGCAGATTCCAAGCAATTCTACCTCTGCGCGGTAAAATCCTGAATATCGAAAAAACCGACGATGCCAAAATCTACAAAAATACTGAAATCCAAGCACTAATTACCGCTTTAGGATTAGGTGTTAAAGGTGAGGAGTTCGATCCCTCTCAACTGCGCTATCACCGCATAGTGATCATGACGGATGCTGACGTAGATGGCGCGCACATCAGAACCCTTATTTTGACGTTCTTTTACCGCTATCAACGCAGTCTTGTAGAGCAAGGATATATCTATATTGCTTGTCCTCCTCTGTACAAAGTTGAACGCGGACGCAATCACTACTACTGTTATAGCGAAAGAGAACTTACTAACTTGGTTCAAAACGAATTTCCCGCCAACGCCAACTACACAATTCAGCGTTTTAAAGGGTTGGGTGAAATGATGCCAACTCAACTGTGGGATACCACTATGAACCCAGAAACGCGCACCCTAAAGCGGATAGAAATTGAGGATGCAGCCGAAGCCGATCGCATCTTTACAGTATTGATGGGCGATCGCGTTGCACCCAGGCGCGAATTTATTGAAACTTATGGCTCTCGTCTCAACTTTGCCGAACTCGATATTTAAGCACTTACTTTAAGTATTTCTGCTTCTAGCCAGCCTAAAACATTATAACTTTTGGGCTGGCTTTAGAATTTTTAACAGTAATTCTCATCAATTTGTTTTAATCTAACGGTTTAGTGGCTTTTAATTTTCCCATCTATTCCACAAAACTTAACCTTAAAATTTGGAACTTTACATGAGCAGCAATTTAGCAACAAAATTACGTGAAGGGACTAAAAAAGCCCACAGCATGGCAGAAAACATGGGTTTTGTTAAGTGCTTTTTAAAAGGCGTAGTTGAAAAAAATTCCTATCGCAAGCTAATCGGCAACTTCTATTTCATTTACAGCGCCATGGAAGAAGAAATGGAACGCCACAAAGATCATCCTTTACTAGGCAAAATTTACTATCAGCAACTAAACCGTCAGCGCAGTTTAGAGCAAGACTTGAACTTTTATTATGGCGCAGATTGGAAGGCACAAATTGTCCTTTCTCCGGCGGGACAAGCTTATGTAAACCGGATTCGGGAAATTGCTAACTCTGCCCCCCAATTGCTAATTGCTCACTCTTACACCCGCTACATTGGCGACTTGTCGGGGGGACAAATTCTCAAAAACATTGCTGTACGGGCGATGAACCTAGCGGAAGGCGAAGGTACGGCTTTTTATGAGTTTAAAGACATTCCCGACGAAAAACAGTTTAAAGTTGGCTACAGACAGGCTTTAGACGAGCTACCCATAGACGATGCGACAGCAAATCGCATTGTTGAAGAAGCAAATGCTGCTTTTGGCATGAATATGAAGCTATTTCAAGAAATGGAAGGCAGTTTAATTAAGTCTATTGGACAAATGTTGTTTAATAGTCTTACCCGTCGCCGCACTCGTGGTAGTACAGAACTTGCTACCGCCGAGTAAGCAATAATAAGTTTATTCTTGGGGCAGAAGTGGTAGTTTTTTTTTGGCGAGAAGCTGAGAAAAATTACCACTTCTGCCCCTTAGTTGTTTAAAAAGTCACTCTAAAATACTAAATACGCTAACTACACCCTGGATTAATTTTCTGATGGCTGCAAAACTTCCTGTAACTGTAATCACTGGCTTTTTGGGTAGCGGTAAAACTACGCTAATTCGTCACCTGCTGCAAAATAATCAAGGGCTACGCATTGCGGTGTTAGTCAATGAATTTGGCGAATTAGGCATTGATGGCGATATTTTGAATTCTTGCCAAGTTTGCCCCGATGATGCCGATGAAAAAGCAAATATTGTGCAATTAACTAACGGGTGTCTGTGTTGTACCGTCCAAGAAGAATTTTTGCCGACGATGCTAGAATTGCTCAAACGGCGAGACAAATTAGATTGTATTTTAATCGAAACTTCAGGGTTGGCGCTGCCAAAACCTTTAATTAAAGCCTTTCGCTGGCAAGAAATTCGCAACGCGGCAACGGTGGATGCGGTAATTACCGTAGTTGATTGCGAAGCCGTAGCTAAAGGGACGTTTGCCAGCGATCCCGAAGCCGTAGACATTCAAAGACAAGCCGATCCTAACTTAGAACACGAAACGCCTCTGCAAGAGCTATTTGAAGATCAATTAGCTTGTGCCGATTTAGTGATTTTGAATAAAACCGATTTAGTAGATGCGGCTACCCAAGAAAACGTACTAAGTGCGATCGCACCAGAACTACCACTAGGTGTAAAAATTGTTAAGAGCGATCGCACAGGGCTAGATTTATCGCTCCTTTTGGGCTTGCAAGCGGCGGTAGAAGATAACTTAGACCGTCGCCCCAGCCATCACGACAGCGAACAAGATCACGACCACGACGACGAAATTACCTCAACCCACGTAATTTTAAATCGCAGCTTTAACCCCACAGTTTTACAAGCACAGTTGCAACAACTCGCCCAAGAGCAAGATATTTATCGAATTAAAGGATTTATCGCTGTTCCCAATAAGTCTATGCGCTTAGTTTTACAAGGAGTAGGGACGAGATTCGAGCAATTTTACGATCGCCCTTGGAAACCCGGTGAATTGCAGCAAACAAGGCTAGTTTTTATTGGACGCAAACTTAACCCCACAACTATTGAGTCGCAATTAGCAGCAATAGCCGCCTAAGTTACCAATCGATAATTTTTGAATCTACAGCCCCCTTGCCAATTATTTAATGTAAACACCCAAATGATTGGCAACAGGGCGCTGGCGCGTCGGTATACGAGTATGAATTGGCGCATTTAAAACCTTTGGCTCTCCATTAACCGTTGTAACCAAGGTTGCAGAACCGCCACCATCCAAGTTTAAAGCCGTGTACACACCAAGCTCTATAAAAATATCAATTAATTGAGCTAAATTTACCCCTTCGCTATAGAACGGCTGACGACCATCAACAATCACAAGCCACAACTTGTTTCCTTCTTTATTAACTCCTACAGCAGTACAAGGCATAAATCTAGGCTTAAGGGCGCTGTCTAATGGCACAGCAACCCCTTGGTCAACAAGTCGTCTATTGCCAGCTACGGCTTGAGCCGTACCCTCCTTACACTTTTCTGCCTGAATTTGGCTTGAGTTATCTGGAGCAATGCACAGCGCAGTCCAAATTCTTTCTCCAGGGGAGTAAATATTGCCATTAGAAATAGCTTGACCTAATATGTTCACGCGATCGCCTTCATGGGGATAATAATTCCAAGGACTGCGTTCGTAAAAAGGCAAAAAAAAGCTGCCATTAATCGCTAGTTGTACCCCAAACTCGCGCACAAAGTTTGAAGTAGTCCGGGCTTTAATTTCTTTCCCATTTTTGCTGGGTGTACCTGGCGTAACTAAAAATCTCAAGTTTGGGGTAGTTAAATCAATAGTGACGACGTGCAGCATAATCCGGCGTGGTGTAGAACGAGCTTGGCGCTGATAAATAATTCCCGGAAACAATTGTTGTTTTAAGTCAGTACGCGGCGGACGACTTAAACACAAACCGCCGTAAATTAGTACCAGCAAAGCTACGAAACTAATTAATATTATTGACAAAACTCGCCCAAGCTTATTTTTACGTCTGCGAAGCATTTTAAATTTATGAATAACTGTTTTTTAGTCAAGCATTAAAACTTACAGCAAGAGCTACTAATTTAGCCATGCAAATAAAATTAGCAACAAAACTTAAAGACCAAATAGCACAGCACGTTACAAGCCTTGTTGTAGAGTGAGAACAATTAGCCGTATTCACTTGGCGATTAATCAATCAAAGGGAAAATACTCATGGTAGAACGTGGTTCTAAAGTACGAGTTCTCAGACCAGAATCTTACTGGTTTCAAGATGTCGGCACAGTAGCTTCAATTGACCAAAGTGGCATTCGCTATCCAGTGATTGTCCGCTTCAACAACCTCAACTATGCAGGTGTAAACACCAACAACTTCGCCACCAGCGAATTATTAGAAGTAGCTAAACCTACTGCAAAAGCCAAAAAAGCATCTACGGCGGCGACGGGCGGCAAACAAACCACTCTCGACGAGCGCACCCGGACTACAGGTCAAGGTACGCCTTCAAGTCCAAAAGCTTCTAACCCGGCTGCTAGTCCAGAGTCTGGCGATAGCAGTGGTGTAGTAGTCGGCGATGCTAACCAAGGAACGGACTCTCGGTAAATTGTGCCTGAACTGCCTGAAGTTGAAACAGTCCGGCGCGGTTTGAATAAAGTTACATTAAATCAAGAAATTATGGGGGGCGATGTGCTACTTAGTCGCACGATCGCCTACCCCCTTTCTGATCGTGAATTTTTAACCCGATTGCAAAAAAGTACAATATCTAACTGGCAACGTCAGGGTAAGTATTTGCTGGCGCAGTTAGATAATTTTAGCTGCCTTGGGGTACATCTGCGGATGACCGGACAATTGCTTTGGCTGCACCCCAACGAGCCATTACACAAGCATACGCGAGTGAGATTATTTTTTGGTGGCGATCGCGAGTTACGCTTTGTCGACCAACGCACCTTTGGGCAAATGTGGTGGGTTCCCCCAGAAAAGGCGACTGCATCGATAATTACAGGACTGGCAAAATTAGGCTTAGATCCTTTTAGTCTAGAGTTCACTACAGAGTATTTAGCTGCCAAGCTCAAAAATAGTCGCCGTTCGATCAAATCAGCATTATTAGACCAGTCAATTATTGCTGGAATTGGAAATATCTATGCTGATGAAGCATTATTTATTGCCAAAATTTTCCCCGCAACTTTGGGTACTAGCTTGCAAATTGAGCAAATAACAAAACTTAGAGCCGCAATTATTCAAGTGCTAGAAGCTAGTATTGCGGTAGGGGGGACTACTTTTAGTAATTTTTTGAACTTAGAAGGTGTCAACGGTAATTACGGCGGCGTGGCGTGGGTTTACAACCGCATGGGCAACCCCTGTAGAATTTGCGGTACGCCGATTGAGCGAATTAGGTTAGCTGGGCGATCGTCTCACTTTTGTCCTCAATGTCAGGGAAAAAACTGAGAGAAGTAGTGGTGTTTTTCACTTGACTATATACGTAAACGTTTTAAAATCTCTAAGTACGCATTAAGCAATCCAACAGAGCAAGTTATGACCGTCAAAAAAGGCGATTCAGTCCGTGCTGTCCGAGAAAAATTAGAAAATAGTTTAGAATCCCAAGCCAGCGATATCCGTTTTCCAGCTTATCTATTTGAAACAAAAGGTCAAGTATTAGATATTAGAGGCGAATACGCTTTAGTCATGTTTGGACAAGTACCTACGCCGAATATTTGGCTGCGTGTAGATCAGTTAGAACAATTTAAGTAAGATTGCAGTTATTCCTAGCGCGATCGCGCATTTTGTATGCAAGCTGCCACAAAATCTTCCCTAGTCTGCAATTCGCCCCGCGTTACTATAATTGGTGCGGGTAAAGTTGGCAGCACTTTAGCACAAAAAATCGTTGAGAAAAATTTAGCCGATGTAATGCTGCTAGATGTAGTCCAGGGAATACCTCAAGGGTTAGCGTTAGACCTATTAGAAGCTAAAGGAATTTCGTTACACGATCGCCAAATTCAAGGAACAACAAGCTACGCTGATACTGTTGATTCTGATGTAGTCGTAATTACGGCAGGATTAGCGCGAAAACCCGGCACCAGTCGAGAGCAATTGATGCAGACGAACGCCAAAATAGTAGTAGAAGCCGCAAAATCAGCGATCGCCCATTCTCCTAATGCAGTGTTGATTGTGGTGACAAATCCCTTAGATGTCATGACTTATTTAGCATGGCAAGCAACAAAGTTACCGCGCGATCGCATTATGGGGATGGCGGGAGTATTAGATTCAGCTAGGTTTCAAGCCTTTATTGCTATGGAATTAGGCGTGTCGGTACTGGATGTACAGACAATGGTTTTAGGCAGTCACGGCGACCTGATGGTTCCTTTAGCGCGTTATGCTACCGTTGCAGGCGTGCCAATTACTGAATTGATGAATGAGACGACAATTGAGCGTTTGGTAGCTAGAACTCGTAATGGCGGCGCTGAGATTGTGGAATTGATGCAGACGGGAAGCGCTTATTTTGCTCCGGCGGCATCTACTTGTTTAATGGTGGAATCAATTTTACTCAATCAATCGCGTTTGTTGCCTGTAGCCGCTTATCTCCAAGGGGAGTATGGGTTGCAAGATATTTTTATCGGCGTTCCCTGTAGTTTGGGCTGTGGTGGAATTGCCAAAATATGGGAACTAAAACTTACCGATGCCGAATTAGCCGCGCTGCATTGTTGCGCTGAAGCATTACGGCAAAATATTGAAAGCGCGATCGCAATTTTATAGCAGACAACTCCTCGCAATCAAAAATAAGTTGACCAGGCGATCGCATTTATCTATTTAGAGGCTTTGATTCAATCTCTAAATTTAAGTAAAAATCTCTCTTATCTGCCAACGAAAAGGCAATCAAAACCATACGCTATCTTTAAACTGGAAGCAAGCCGAGATTTTGCTAATTTAAAACCAATCGCTAAGAAAGAGGGAATTTGTCTAAACTGTATTACGGAATTTAAAGTTCTGTAGCCTTTTACTGTTGGTGCGGTTTCCTGTGCGGTAGACTATGCCTTAATTATGAGTTTGTATCTAATAACAACGCTCGTCGGGAGTTTTGCTTCAATGTCTCATACAGTCAAAATCTACGATACTTGCATCGGCTGCACCCAATGCGTCCGCGCCTGTCCTACAGACGTTTTAGAGATGGTTCCTTGGGATGGCTGCAAAGCTGGTCAAATTGCCTCATCGCCGCGTACAGAAGATTGTGTAGGTTGCAAGCGTTGCGAAACTGCTTGTCCTACCGATTTCTTAAGCATTCGGGTTTACTTGGGTGCAGAAACTACACGCAGTATGGGTCTAGCGTATTAAATAAGAAATTTATCCAAATTTCTTTAAATAACGTTGGTTTAAAACCAATGCTAGAAAAAACATCTAGCCATAAGTCGAGGAAGTCAATTAATTGACTTCCTCTTTTTTATTTATGACTACAATCACTGCCAAAAAAAATGACGTTATTAAATTATGTATAGAACGTAGAAGTATTTATGCCTATTAATCAGTAGTCAAACTTGATATTAAGTGGCAAAGCTTACATTTTTTGCTCGAAACACTTAATTGTTATATTTCGCAAACACCAAATACTTTGTTTAAACTTTATTAAAATAAAAAGTTTGTAAATTATGTTTGCACTAGCTTCTACCTGCTTTTTTAAGTATTAAAATTATATTTAAAGCCGCAAAACTTAAGCATCTACAAATTTTGTAGCTTTATCCACAGGGCATCTAACAAAATTCCGCCAGAGCAGCAATGTTCCTAAAGGTGGCTCAACTATCTAAGGCTGATTTTTCTAAAAATTGCCATAAATATTCAAGATTTTGAGCGGGTGAATAGCAATTTTTTCATTGCTCGTCAAAATTCACACTAGCGCCGTTAATAATTTTGAAGACAAAACAAATAGCATTTTCAATACCAACTTAAAGCATAGAGATTGAGCTTTAAGTCAGTTTTTCGAGTGGTTTTAAATATTACACTTCACTTCTACTCGCGTAAGAGGAGTAAACATGAACAGAAAGTTTACTAGACGAGAATTGTTAGAACTCGGAGCGACGATCGCTGGTAGCTCGATTTTGCTGCCTACCTTACTCCAGTATCGCGGCTATGCTGTAACTGCTGGTAGTCCACAACCAACTCCTTTTGAACTTGAGTTGCCCATCCCGCCAGTGCTTAAGCCTGTGCGGAGTGATGCAACAACTGACTACTACGAAATTGCGATGAATAAAAGCCGGGTTAATATTTTGCCAGGGCTGACAACAGAAGTCTGGGCTTACAACGGTACAACCCCTGGTTCCACGATCGTACAGCGTCAAAATCGGCAATCGGTCGTTCGCTTTATCAATAATTTAGATATACCAACATCAATTCACTTGCATGGGATGTCATCGCTACCGCAGTACGATGGCTACCCGGAAGATTTGATTTTTCCAGGCTACTACAAGGATTATTTTTACCCCAATAGCCGTGCCGCTACATTGTGGTATCACGACCACGCGGTCATGAATACGGGGCGTAATGTGTATATGGGACTAGCTGGAATGTATATCGTTCAAGATAAACTTGAACTCGATCTGCCTTTACCCAAGGGTAAATACGATGTACCGCTAATTATTCAAGACAAGATTTTTGCAACTAACGGCTCATTTATCTTTGACCATGATAATCATAATGGTCTGATGGGCGATGTTATTTTGGTGAACGGTGCGCCGTGGCCGAAAATGAAGGTAGCTAAACGCAAGTATCGCTTCCGAGTTTTAAACGCATCGACTTCACGGGCTTACAAACTAGCACTTAGCAACGGCGATGACTTAATCGTAATTGGTAGTGATGGCGGACTATTGGGCGCGCCTGTAAGAACTAAAGATTTACGGATTGGGATGGCAGAACGCTACGAGTTTATCATCGATTTTTCTAAATACGACATAGGAACTAAAATAATTCTCCAAAATCTTGGTCTTCGTAATAATAAAGATTATGACGGTACAAGTCAGGTTATGCGCTTTGACGTAGTGACCCAGGAGTTTGATGAAAGCTCTATCCCTAATACTTTGCGTCCTTTTAGCCCTATTTTACGTTCTTCGGCAGTGCGAGAAAGGCGATGGAATTTTGAGCATCGCGACGATATGTGGAAGATTAACGGCAATACCTGGGACAAAAACCGAATTGATGCCAATCCAGGTCTTAACGATACTGAAATTTGGAATTTTATTACCAACAGCCGTGATTGGTTTCACCCCGTACACGTTCATCTAGTAGATTTTCAAATCCTAGAACGCAATCGTCAGCCGCCGCTTCCCTACGAACGAGGTTGGAAAGATGTAGTCTATGGCGGTGAAGACGATAATATTCAGGTCATTGCTCAATTTAAACCCCACCGAGGTAAATATATAATGCACTGCCATAATACGGTTCATGAAGACCACGATATGATGACTCAGTTTCAAGTAGGTCAAGGTGGAATAGATCCCATGTCAGCCCCAGCAAAACCGCTTCCAGCGACACCACTATAGCAGTGGAGTTGATTGCGAACAGAATTGCAGCGTGCAGCTACTCCAAAAATTTCACTTTGTTAATGCGGTGGAAGTGATGCTAGTATCTTGAAACCGTCGCGGTTGTTTGCGATCGCTTGCTGCTAAGAATTGGAATTTTGCCTGTCCGTTGGTAAACGTCTCGATGCCAGGTTAATATATTTGAGGACAAAAGGCAGGGGTGTCTATAAGTAAGCAATACCAGAAAAATATAACTTGACTACTTGCCTACTGCTCTTGTAGCTTTTAGAGCATATATAAAGACCTATTGGTGCGACCTATTATGTGTGGAATCGTTGGCTATATTGGCACTCAAGCAGCTACACAAATTTTACTTTCTGGCTTAGAAAAACTAGAGTACCGGGGTTACGATTCTGCCGGAATCGCTACGGTGTTGGAAGGGCAATTGCATTGCATCCGCGCCAAGGGTAAGTTGTACAATTTGCGAGACAAATTAGAAACTATCGTTAACCCGGCAAAAATTGGCATTGGACATACACGATGGGCAACCCACGGTAAACCTGAAGAATACAACGCTCATCCGCACATGGATACTGCCAAGAGCGTCGCGGTAGTACAAAATGGGATTATTGAAAATTACCGCGAACTGCGGGAAGAATTAAAGCACCTAGGGCATGAATTTCGCTCTGATACGGATACTGAAGTTATCCCCCATCTGATCGCCCAGTATTTGCAAGCAGATAATTCTTTTTTAGAAGCAGTGCGGCAAACTGTAAATAGGCTTAAAGGGGCATTTGCGATCGCAGTTATTAACGCTGACTACCCCGATGAATTGATTGTTGCCCGTCAGCAAGCACCTTTAGCAATTGGTTTTGGACAAGGAGAGTTCTTTTGTGCTTCCGATACTCCGGCTTTAGTTCCCCATACAAGAGCCGTATTAACTTTAGAAAATGGCGAACTAGCACGGCTTACACCGCTTGGAGTAGAAGTATATAGCTTTGCAGGCGATCGCCTTAAAAAACATCCCCGCACTTTAAGCTGGAATCCTGTAATGGTCGAAAAGCAAGGCTTTAAGCACTTTATGCTAAAAGAGATATACGAACAGCCAGGAGTTGTAAGAGCGGTATTAGAAGCTTATTTAGATGCCACCGATGTTATAGATTTGGGATTGCCAGAAACCTTAGGCGCAAATATTGAAAATATCCAAATAGTTGCTTGCGGTACTAGCTGGCACGCTAGTTTAATTGGAAAGTATTTATTAGAACAAGTTGCGGGTATTCCGACATCGGTTCAATACTCCTCAGAATTTCGTTATGCGCCGCCACCTGTTACCCCGAATACCTTAACTATTGGCGTTACTCAGTCGGGAGAAACGGCGGATACAATAGCGGCTTTAACAATGGAAAAAGAGCGACGGTTAGATTTAAAACCTGCTTATCAGCCGCGCCTACTAGCAATTACTAATCGATTGGATAGTACAATAGCAGCGATCGCTAATGAAATAATTGATACTCATGCGGGAATTGAAATTGGCGTAGCGGCAACTAAAACCTTTATTGCTCAATTATTGGCTTTTTACTTATTGGCATTGGATTTGGGCAATCGTCGCCAAACGCTATCGGCGGAGAGATTAGCAGAAATTATTACTGGTTTGCGTCAGTTACCCGCCCAAATAGAGCTAATTTTAGAAAGTCAAGAGCGGTACATTCAAGAATTGGCACACCAGTTTACCGAAACCCAAGACTTTATCTTTGTGGGACGAGGGCTAAACTTTCCGATTGCTTTAGAAGGAGCATTAAAGCTAAAAGAAATTAGTTATATTCACGCCGAAGGCTATCCGGCGGGAGAATTGAAACACGGGCCCATAGCGCTATTGGATGCCAAAGTTCCGGTAGTTGCGATCGCAATTCCTGGTAGCGTTTACGAAAAAGCTTTATCTAACGCCCAAGAAGCTAAAGCCCGCGATTCTCGGTTAATTGGCGTAGTGGAAATGGACGATCCGCAAGCGGCGGAAACTTTCGACGATTTGATTCCTCTCCCCAAAGTAGACGAATTGCTTTCACCAATTTTGACGGTAATTCCTTTACAACTATTGGCTTACCATATTGCAGCGCGGCGCGGCTTGGACGTAGATCAGCCGAGAAACTTAGCAAAATCTGTAACAGTAGAGTAAAACTATTGAAATAATGCGATCGCACTTTAAAAGTTATTTTTTATAGTTAAAAGCGCTCCCTAACTTTGAAAAATCTTTATTTAATGGAGCGCTACAAACATTTAAAGATAATTTTTATGGGGTTAACTAACCACCCAAACGCCCTAATATCCCCACAATTAACCCAAAAATTCCAGTTCCTGCCAGGATTGAAATAGTATGAGATTCACTAAAAGATAATAGTAATTGACTTTCCGCACTTAGCAAGCTCCATGCACCAAACCAAGCAGTGCCAACTACAAATATCCAAACTACTGTAAACGTTATTCCACTTGTAACTAAACCTAAAACTAGACCTACACCGCAAGTTAAAATCCAACCCCAGCCTAAAACTTTAACCCAACTTACAACGCCAACTTTAGTCCAAGCCAAACCCCAAGTTAAAGTTAGAGCCAAAACGGCGATCGCAATTCTCGGTAATGCTAGATTCTTACTATTAGATACTTCATCTATCCCCAAAGCGTCAGCCCAAAGTGAAGTCCAGGCAAAGGAAGAACCAACTATTGCATAGCACGATAGACCAAAGAGCAATTTAACTAGCACAATAACATTACGGCTCATAGCGATCGCCAGCCCATAAACGCGATTTGAATTTTCATATTTTTTAAACCAAATTATTCCTATGCACCAAAATAGCCCTAAGTTTGGCGCTGATACTTGCCCTTTAGACCAACGCAAAAACTGGTATAGTCCCGTAGCAGAAGCTTACAATCGCGTTAGACCGCGTTATCCTGAAGCGTTAATAACTCGCGTAATAGAACTAACCCAACTTCCCCCAAACGCAGCAATTCTCGAACTAGGCGGAGGTCCCGGAAACGCTACAGTTGCCTTTGCTCAAAAGGGTTACGATATGCTCTGCATTGAGCCAAGCCAATCCGCTTGTCAATTGGCTAAACAAAACTGTGCGATTTATCCAAAGGTAGAGATTAAAAATACTACGTTTGAGGAATGGAAGTTAGAGACAGAAAGATTTAACGCTGTTTTAGCTGCGACTTCTATTCATTGGATTACGCCAGAAATTGTTTACCCAAAAGCGGCGGCGGCTTTGCAAAATAATGGTTATCTAATTTTGCTCTGGAATATGTCGGCGCAACTGTCCTATGAAGTATGCCAATCGTTAAAAGAGGCTTACCAAAAGTATGCTCCATCTCTAGGAAAATATGAAGATAAAGCTAATCAAACAGCAAGTCTAAGAAAGTTTGGACAGATTGTTACTGATTCCGGTTATTTTGGCGGGTTGGTGTCCGAACAAATGGCGTGGGAAGTCAATTACAGCATTGATGATTATTTGTTGCTACTAAGCACCTATTCGCCCTATATAGAGCTAAAACCACAGCAAAGAAACGATTTGTTTGCTTTATTGAAGGAAACTTTAGAACGTGACGGCATAAAAAGCGTTCAACTTTCTTATCTCTCGGCTTTCCATATTGCCCAAAAAACGCTCTAGAGTGCGGAAATTTTACGCAATACTGGAAGAAATAGCAGCTTTGAGCGAGATACAAGGGATGGAAATTCGAGCCGTTGATACATCACTATTATATTGGGCGGGCGACGCTTTAGCGTTGGGTTTATTTGAGGATACTGTAGAACAATCAGAGGAATTAACCCAGTTAGATGCAAAATTTGCTGGCGTATTGAAAGAAGTAATTGCCGAGACGGAATTTAAAGGCAAAGATGGCAGTAGCGTTGTCACTAGAGTTGGCGGTAGTAGTTCGGTGCGTAAAGTGCTATTAGTAGGACTTGGAAAACCGGACAAGCTGAAATTAGACAATTGGCGGCGGTGCGGCGCGGCGATCGCTAAGTTAGCTAAAAAAGAAAAGTGTCAAACGGTAGGTGTTAGTTTACCAGTTTGGAACAATGAGCCAAGATCGACCGCCGGAGCGATTTCTGAAGGTATTGAGCTTGCTTTGTACCAAGATCGGCGTTTTAAGTCGGAACCAGACGAAAATGGTTTTAATTTAGAACGACTAGATTTAATTGGGTTCGCAGGGCAAGAAGAAGCAATTTCCCGCGCCCAGCAAATTTGTTCGGGAGTAATTTTAGCCCGTCAACTGGTAACTGCTCCTGCCAACACTGTAACGCCGATGAGTATGGCGCAAACAGCAGAAGAAATCGCTTCTGCTCACGGTTTGCAAGTAGAAATTCTCGAACGCGAAGAATGCGAACAGTTGGGAATGGGGGCTTTTTTAGGAGTTGCTCAAGCTTCAGAAATGCCACCAAAATTTATTCACCTCACCTATAAGCCCGAAGGAACACCCAAAAGAAAAGTAGCAATTATTGGTAAAGGCGTAACCTTCGATTCTGGCGGTCTGAACATTAAAGGCGCAGGTAGCGGCATCGAAACTATGAAGATGGATATGGGCGGCGCGGCGGCGACCCTAGGGGCGGCTAAAGCCATCTCTCAACTGAAGCCCGATGTAGAAGTGCATTTTATCAGCGCCGTAACCGAAAACATGATTAGCGGTCGGGCTATCCATCCTGGAGATATTCTCACCGCCTCCAATGGTAAAACTATTGAAGTTAATAACACCGATGCTGAAGGGCGGCTAACTTTAGCTGATGCGCTGGTGTTTACGGAAAAATTGGGTGTAGATGCGATCGTTGACTTGGCAACCCTTACAGGCGCTTGCGTGATTGCTCTAGGCGATGATATTGCCGGATTGTGGAGTAGTAACGATGAAGTTGCAAATCAATTGGTGCAAGCGGCGGATAAGGCGGGAGAAAAAATTTGGCGAATGCCAATGGAAGAAAAGTATTTTGAAGGCTTAAAATCTCCCATTGCTGATATGAAAAATACCGGACCTCGTCCTGGTGGTTCAATTACCGCAGCTTTATTTTTGCAGCAGTTTGTGAAAGAAACTCCTTGGGCGCATATTGATATTGCCGGCCCCGTTTGGACGGACAAGGAGAATGGTTACAACAGCGCTGGTGCTACAGGCTACGGCGTGCGGACTTTAGTTAATTGGGTGATGAGTTAGTAAAACTTGAGCTTTTACGGTCAGCCTCTCCCAGTATTCGGGAGAAGCTTAAATATACTTAGAGACGGAAAAAATTTAGATTTTTTTGTCTCTAAGTTGTCTTTAGACCTTTTAAGTAAAATTAGTTTCAAGTATAAATCGTTCCAAACTACTCCCCAGGGGCTTTAGCTTCTAAATCGAGCAATAATAGTGGCGATCGCTTGATTAATCTAATTTTTTCTTAAAATCCACTTTTTTACCCACAATCCAAATCGACCAAATATATAAGATGGCAAATTTAAAATGCCCAACCCAAACATCAATAAATCTCCAACAATCCCTGGTCGGTAAATCAATGGTAGATCGGAGGATGATAATTTTATGGCTACATCTTTGCCAGTAAATAAGCGACGTAACAATTGTGCATAACTGCACTGTTTAATTAACATTGGTAGATTTTTAACGTCCCAAGGTTTTGGTTGGTTATTACTGTGTAAGATCGTCACCTCACGATCGCCGTATTCGCAAGCCAAAGTTTTGATATCAGCTATCTTGACTCGATGAAGAAAGGGTAAAAATATTTCTTCTTTATTCGATTGAAGTTCTAAAGAATCTTCAGAATAACTGCTAGCAAGAATCGCATTCAACGCATCTTGATCTCCGTTTGCATAAGCACAGTTAAGACTTGCACCTTCATAAACAGTAGGTAAAGCAAAAATTTGTTCGCAAGCTTGCCACCACTGTGTGAGCAAATTGGGGTGATGTTCCACAGAAAAAACCACAAACCCAGAATTAATATGAATTTGCTGGCGTGGTGACTTATCTAATTTAAAAACTTCTTGCCACTCTGGAAAATGACGATCCAAACTTAAATCTGGGAACAAACAGATTTTCCCTTGCTTTGCTGAATTTAGAATTGTCTCTAGGTTGCGCGTTACCAGCATATCGCTGTCAATAATCACCACTGTTCCCTGTGTTGGCAGTAAGTAGGGAAATGGTTTGTATTGTAAAGGGTTTTTAGCTTCTTCTTTCGGTAAAGAATATAAAGTGCAGTGAGGACGCAAAATTTCTTGCTGTCTCGATGTTAAACCGCAATCTAATACTACTATTTTTTGCTGATGACCTACTACTCGTAAAGAATTTAATAAACCAACAACTCCGAGAAAGTATTTGGAATTACATATAGTGTAAAAAGTAATTTGTTCGGTGGAGTTTTCCGCTTCCGCAGGCTTATGATCATTATTTCGATGTTTCTGGTTAGTCTCGATCATAACTAATCCTCATTTGTTGCTGCGTAACTCAACATCTACAAGGTAATTTATAGTTAAAAATGAATACACACCTTTGACTATATGCCACCAAAATTGCTGTTAACCCCCTAAAGAGGCTTTAGCCACTTAATCATAAATTTTGGTCTTAGTTTCTGTGTATACCTATAGTTTAATAAATGAATGTTGGTTTAATGAACAATGCCTAAAATTAGCAGAAATTTCATGAATAAAGTGTAAATAGTTACTACCCATCAATTAAAATCTCGTCATCAAATGTCGAGTAGTTGATTATTTTTTAGCAATGACTAAATCGGTATCGGCGATAACAAAAAATAAACCTACTATCTTGTTGGAATTGTTAGGTAAAGCAGGATAGTTATTCTACTTCTAAAAATATATAATGACACTTCATTGCAAGGCGCTTTTGTTGCGCCAAGTTCTCAAACCCAACTATGTTTTACAAACACAGTCATGAGAGGGTATTTGTGCAAGGAGATGTCTATTACTTGAGTTCTGGATGGGCGGCGGCAGTAGTGGGCGTACCCATTTGATTAATAGTTGCGATCGCCTGATACAATCGCCCTAAATCGCGCTGGTTGAAGTACAAAACTAAACGCGGAAGTTCTGCTGTCTCATCTTGCGCTTCTTGAGGCAAAGCAATACTTTTTTCTATCCGTTCTTTAACTAAAATGTCGCTAAAATCAGTATTTAACTGTTCCACTTGCTCGTCCGACAACTCAGTTTTGAGGCGAATTACTAATTTGTCTTTAACGTAGCGGCTGGAGTGATATACCTGATAAAAATCGGTAATGGCGTTGCAAGCTACATCTAAGTTGTCGGTAATAGTATAAAGACTAGAATCGTCTTTGCTGACTAAACCTGCTTTGAGTAAATTTTTGTCTATATAGGCGCTCCAGTCGTGCCAATAAGAACCGCCAGGACGATCGATTAATACGAGGGGTACAGGTCCAAATTTTCCAGTTTGGCTCAATGTCATACATTCAAAAGCCTCGTCTTGAGTGCCAAAACCACCAGGGAATAAAGCTACAGCATCGCTTTCTCGTAGTAAAAATAATTTGCGCGTGAAAAAATACTTAAAATGGATGAGTTTGCGATCGCCTTCAATAAACGGATTTGCTTCTTGCTCAAAAGGCAATTGAATATTTAGCCCAAAAGAGTTTTCTTTCCCCGCACCTTCGTTACCTGCCTGCATAATTCCGCCACCACCCCCCGTCATGACCATGAAGCCTAACTTGGTCACACACCGGGCGAAGTCTACCGCCATTTGATATTCTGGTGTGTTGGGTTGGGTACGAGCCGAGCCAAAAATAGTTACTTTGCGGACGTGGCGATAAGTATGAAATAATTGCAAGCCTCGTTCCATATCTGCTAGAGAAGCAGATAAAATTTTCCAGTCTAAGCGGTCGATTTCGCTATTAGCTAAACGGACGATAGTAGCTAGGGTTTGCTGGATGAGTTGCCGATGTTGCAAGTCTGGTAGTTGCTCCATTAACTGGGCAACATCTTTTTGGAGAGAATCAATCGGATCGGAGGATGGTATTAAATTCATGAGTGCCATTGCACGACTAGCACTTCATTGTAACGATTTTTCAAGTACAGGTTAAGTATTTCTCTAAGCTAATAAAAAGCACTTTGTATCTAATCGATACAAAGTGCGTTATTTAATTTATCGTTAAAACTATTTTTAAAGATATTTTTCCAAAGTATTAGATAAAGTTGTCTTTGGTACTGCACCCACAACCATATCCACTCGCTGCCCACCTTTAAAAATCATCAAAGTGGGAATGCTGCGAATACCATATTGGCTAGCAACATTAGGGTTTTCGTCGGTATTAAGTTTTACAACTTTAACCTGACCGTCGTATTGCTGGGCGATTTCATCGACTACTGGGGCTACCATCCGACAAGGACCGCACCAAGGGGCCCAAAAATCTACCAAAACCGGAACTTCACTGTCTAATACTTCTTGCTTAAATGATGAATCTGTAACTTGTACGGCTGCTGACATTCCTTGAAATCCTTGGTATGCTTGTTTATTACTTTGCTGAAAATTCTATCATAGGGCAAAGCCTGTATCTTATCTGTCAACGGTGTATATTTAGACAGATTTTGTTTAATTATAACTTTTGTATCAAAGCTTTGTATTTATCCAAACAATAGCTTAAGGAGTACATTGTATTATCTAACTTGTCAACCTCTAAGAGATGAATTAAAAATTAAGATTTTATTGTAATTTTTAGCTTTTTTACTACTTAAATTTAGTGTTAGTGCAAAAGTTTTATTACTCAATCAATGAAGTAGGCGATCGCTAGTTTTTTTTAAACTTTTTACTATTAGTTAAGTTTGTAAGTTAACGAAAAATTAGGTCTAGCCGATCTTGAGCAGTTTTTAGGGCAGATTCGGGGGTACTTTTTCCTAATAACACTGATTCTAATGCCCTGCCTAAACTTTCCGATAAGCGACTGTAACGAGGAAAAATTGGACGCGATCGCCCATACTTTGCTTGGTCTAAAAATACCTTAACGGCAGGATGTTGGGCAACAAAGGTTTGATATTGGGCGCTGAGTCTGGCTTTAATATTTATTGGTAAGTAACCTGTATTAATTGCCCATTGGGTTTGGAATTCTTCACCAAGTACAAATTGAGCAAATTTCAAAGCGGCGGCTTCTTGTTTGGGGTTAGACTTAAAAACAAACAGATTTTCACCTCCAATAGCGGTGGCAGGCTTCAATTTAGTGGGGATGGGAAAAACATCAAAATCTACTCCCGTTGCCTGCAATTGTCCTAGAGTCCAAGGTCCAGTAATTTGCATTGCAACTTTACCAGCTAAAAAGTTGTCAGTCTCAAAACCTCTTTCGGGTAGGGAAAGTAGGGCGGAACCATCGGCGATTAAACTGTGCCATAATTCCATTGATGAAATCGCACCAGGGTTTACAATTGCTGGTGTTTGGTTATCATTGGCTACTAATTCTCCGCCACCACTCCACATAAACGGTAGCCATAAAAATACTGCAAACTCTCCTTTTCCTAAAGGTAAAAATATTCCGTGTTGGTCTATTCTGCGATCGCCGTTTGTATCTATAGTCAATTTACGCGCTACTTGGCGCAATTGTTCCCAAGTTTGGGGTAATTCAGTAATTCCTGCGGCTTTAAATAAGCTAGGGCGGTAAAATATACTTACATTATTAGTAGCAAATGGTACAGACCAAGTATGTCCTCCATACTCCATTGACTCGAATAATGCGGGGTCTATTTGGCTAAATTCTGGTAATTTTGCTAACCAATTTTCTAAGGGAAGGATGGCGTTTAGTTCGACTAATTGCCCAGTAAGCGTAGCATTAAACCATAATAAATCTGGGGGTGCATTTCCAACTACGGCAGCCAATATTTTTGGTAGTTGTTGTTCGGATTGTCCTACATATAGCGATTCTACTTTAATATCTGGATGTTGTTGATTGAATCTATCTACAAGCTTTTGCAATACATCGCGGTTTGGTGGTGGATTTACTCCTTGCCAGAAAGTTATGTTAGTTATATCGGTAGATTTGGGAGGTTCAACTAAGTTTTGACATCCGGCTAAAAATAAGTTGGCTATAAGTACTAATGCTAATGGTAATTTAAAGAGAAACTTAAACCTATCTCCAAAAAGTAGACAGTTAGGAGGTTTAATATTATTTATGCTGAAAAAGTTTGTATTAGTTTTTATATTAGTGATTTTTAGCACAATTATTTTTACAAGCTGTAGTGTTGGTAAACAAGCAAATAACAATGGTGTTGTTACTATAACTCTTAGCGGCTGGAGTAATTTATTAGAAAAACAGCTCTTGCAACAGGTGGTTAATGAGTTTGAGGCATTGAATCCAACGATTAAAGTTAAGTATGATGCGATCGCAGATGAGTATATGGATGTCCTTAAAACTCGGCTAATTGGCGAAACTGCGGCGGATGTTTTTTACTTAGATGCTTTAGAAATTCCTGCACTGATTTCTCCTGGCGTACTTGAACCATTAAACAACTATATAAGTGAGGAGTTTGAACTTCAAGATTTTGCACCAAGTTTGCTTAAAGCATTTGTTCGCGATGGGGTAATTTATGGTTTGCCTAAAGACTTTTCTACTTTGGCACTTTTTTATAACAAAAATGCTTTTGCGGCGGCGAATTTAAGTATTCCTCCTATTAATTGGGAGGAGTTTGTTAACTATGCTCAAAAACTTACCATTGATAATAATAAAGACGGCAAGATTGATGTGTATGGATTTGGTTTAGCACCAGAATTAGCTAGACAAGTTTTTGTGATCAAAGCTTTTGGTGGTGAATTAGTTGATGTTAATAATAATGCTGTTTTTGCTTCACCAGAAAGCTTAAAAGGTTTGCAATTAATAGTAGATCAATATCTTCAAGATAAGTCTGCGGCGCAACCAACAGATGTTGGTACAACTTCGGGAGGTGAAATATTTGGACAAGGTAAAGCAGCGATGGTGATTGAAGGTGCTTGGATTATTTCTTATTTAAAAGAGACGTTTCCAAACCTTGAATACGGAACTGCAGAAGTACCAGCTATAGGAGATAAAAAAGGCACAATGGCTTACACTGTTGCTTATGTGATGAACAAAAAATCGCGACATAAATTAGCAGCCTGGAAATTAATTGCTTATTTAACTGGAAAAGATGGCATGACAGCTTGGACAAAAAATGGTTTAGCGCTGCCAACTCGCGCCTCTGTTGCTAATAAATTAAATTACGATGATAATGCTTTATATGCACCGTTTATTGCTGGTGCGAGTTATGCCACAATTTGGCAAGCAGGGGAGTATTTACCTTTAATAGTAAACAATTTTAATAATCAGCTTATTAGTGCCATTATTGGCGAACAAACTTTAAAAAGTGCAATGCAAAAAGCCCAAGATACGGCTAATAAAGAAATTAAATTATCCCAATAATTAATCTATGGTAAGCAAGTCAAACAAACAGTTTAATGATTCGGTCAATGCTTACTTTTTCATAAGTCCTACAATTATTATTCTTTTGATTTTTTTAGTATTACCAATTGTATTAGCTATTTTACTTTCTTTATACAAAGTTCAACCTTTAGGCGATATTAGTTATGCTTTTAGAGGTGGTAAAAACTTCCTTCGCCTTACTCAAGATGAACGAGTTGCGATCGCACTTAAAAACACTGTCGAATATGTAGCGATTGTTGTTCCTATTCAAACAGTTTTAGCTTTAAGTTTAGCCTTAATATTAAACGCCCAAATTAAAGGTAAAAACATATTTAGAGTTCTATTTTTCTTGCCAACAGTTACATCTTCCGCCGTATTAACATTGATTTTCATGTGGATATGTAACTCTAATGGTTTGCTAAATAGTTTCTTAGCTTTTATACATTTGCCTACTTACAACTGGCTAGTGCATGAGGGCAGAAATAAACCGTCAGTTTAGGCAGCGCATTTCTCACCTGTATATTTCCAGTTAAATGGTTTAGCCATTGTACGGTTGAAGTAATTAATGAAGCTGAAGATGCGTTGCCGT